>JAHECW010000159.1 GCA_024641545.1 Acidobacteriota bacterium | reverse complement strand
CGGCCTCCCGCTCAACAGCGCCATCGGTTTCCGGTTGATTTTCTTCGCCTGCTGCATGACGGTGACCATCGCCTACATGCTCCGTTACGGTGCGAAGATTCGCCGCGATCCTGCCGCATCGTATGTTGCGGGAATCGAGGCCGAAATCGAGGACAACGTCACTCCTCCCCTCTTGACCACCTCCCACATCGCCATCGTCGTCGCCTGCACCTCGATCTTCGTCTTCATCCTCTGGGCGGTTCAGTCTATGGGGTGGTGGCTGCCCGAAATGGCCGGTGGGTTTTTTCTCATGGGTCTCGTCGCCGTCGCGGTCGCCCGGATGCCGCTCGCCGACGCCGCCAGGGCCACGGTCAAAGGCATGGAGGAGATGACCGTCGCGGCCCTCGTCGTCGGGTTCGCCCGGGCGGTGACCGTCGTCATGGAGGACGGACTCATCCTCGACACCCTGGTCCAATCGGCGTCGGTCGTCCTGCTCCACGTGCCCCGGTTGGTGGCGGCCGAGGGAATGCTCGTCTTTCAGGCGACCCTCAACTTCTTCATCCCGTCGGGTTCGGGTCAGGCGGCGGTGACCATGCCGCTGATGGCGCCGCTGGCGGACGTTCTCGGTCTCACCCGCCAGACCGCGGTCTTCGCCTTCACCTGCGGCGATGGTTTCTCGAACATGGTCATCCCGACATCGGGGATCCTCATGGCCTCCCTCGGCCTCGCCGGCGTCCCCTACGAGCGCTGGCTCAGGTTCATGGTTCCTTTGCTGCTCCAGCTCATCGGCGTTGCCGCGATCTTCATGGCGATTGCCGTCATCATCGGTCTCGAGTGAGCTTGCGGCCGGCCCGGCGGCGGTGATCAATACACCGTCGCTTTTTGAAACCAGCCTTCGCCCCGCTCGTACTTCGCCCGAAAGTCTCGACCGACGACGGAGGAAGACATGACGAGAAAGATGGTGTCTGCAGCCCTGGCAATCCTGGTAATGAGCGCAGCAGTGGTCGCCGCCGACGGCGATGAACCGTCGGCCCCCGGAGGAAAACCCGCGCTGGTTGTGATGGACATCCAGAACGCCTATCTGCCCATGATGGACGACGAGGGCAAGGAGCAGGCCCTGGACTATGTCAACTATGCAATCACGAAGTTCCGCGAGCGCGGACTTCCTATCATCGTCGTCTACCACACCGATCCCGCGCGAGGTCCGGAGCCGGGCACCGATGCCTTCGAGTTCCCGGACGAGATCAAGATCAACGACGACGACATCAAGGTGGTGAAGAACTTCCCCAGCGCCTTCGTCAAGACCGAGCTGGAAGATATCCTCCGTCGCGAGGGCTGCGACACCGTCTTTCTGGTCGGGCTCAGCGCCGTCGGCTGCGTGCTGAGGACCTACTTCGACGCCGAGCGTCTGAATTTCCGAACCTTCATGGTCGAGGGCGCGCTGCTGAGCCACGATACCGATCTCACCCACAGCGTCGAGGAGCTCACCGGAGCGGTTCGAATCGGCAATCTGGAGTACATGATCCTCAACGCGCCGCGCTGACCGGCCCCGCGCCGCCGGTACGCGAATCGCCTCTCTGCGGCCCGGGCGCTCTGCAATGACCTCCGTCTTCACGGCGTTAGCGGCGGTCATCCGACTCGAACGGAATCTCCTTCTTTGAATGAGCCACCGGCCGCCGCAGCCGTCGATGGCCGCCAAAACCGAGGCAGAGGCTGTTCGTGCTACCCTCAAACCACCAGAATTTGAGGGGGTTGCGAGCCGCATGAGCCGACTGATCTCGTTCGTGTTGAACGCCTCCACCGTCACCTTCGACGTGCCGGCCGGTCGGCCCCTTCTTGATGTGATCCGCGGAGACGCCGATCTCAAGGGAACCAAGCATGCCTGCCGCGAAGGCGACTGCGGTTCGTGCGTCGTCCTCGTCGGCGAACCGACCGGCGGGGCGGTCCGCTATCGCGCCGTGACCTCGTGTCTGATGCCGGTGGCCGCCGCTTCCGGTTGCCACATCATCACCATCGAGGGACTCGACCCGGGCCGCATCGGCCCGCTGCAGCGCCCCTTTGTCGACGAGGGGGCGTCGCAGTGCGGTTTCTGCACCCCCGGCTTCCTGGTCTCGCTCGCCGGCCACCTCTTGAACTGCACCACCTGGGACGTCGGTCCGGCGTTCAACTCCCTCGCCGGCAATATCTGCCGCTGCACCGGCTACGCCTCGATCCAGCGCGCCACCGCCCGGATCCTCGGAACCCTGCGCCATCGAGTCGACCTCGACGAACCGCGCTTTGCGGCTCTCGTGCGCGAGGGCTTCCTGCCTTCGGTTCTCCGCGGCGCCAGGGCGCTGGCCCTTGGCCTCGAGCCCTCGACCGACACTCACGGCGTCGATCGTCCGGTGGCCGGCGGCACCGATCTCTATGTCCAGCGGCCCGACGATTTCTCCTTCGCCGACGTCGCGCTGGTCCCAACCCGCCGCGGCGGCATCCGGATCGAGGGCGGTGAGATCGTCTTCGCGGGCAGCGCCACCGCCGAGGACATGAAACGGAGCCGCGAGCTGGCGGCTGAGCTGGGCGACATGACCGGCGCGATGGATCTCATGGGATCGCTGCCGATCCGCGAACGCGCGACCATCGCCGGCAATTTCGTGAACGCCTCACCGATCGGCGACATGACCGCGATGTTCATGGCGCTCGACGCCGAGCTCGAGCTGGTCGGCGACGGCGGCCGGCGCGCCTTACCGTTGCGGAGCTTCTATCTCGGCTACAAGAACCTGGACCTCCGGCCCGGCGAGCTCATCGACTCGATCCGGATCAAGCGCCGTCCCGGCCTGCTCTTCAACTTCGAGAAGGTCTCCAAACGGACCCACCTCGACATCGCCAGCGTCAACACGGCGGCGGCCCTGAGGCTGGAGAACGGAGTGATCGTCGAGGCCGGACTCTCGGCCGGCGGGGTGGCGCCGGTGCCCCTTGCTTTGGTCGGCACCGAAGCGCTGCTCATCGGCCGCAGCCCCGACGCCGAGACCGCCTGGGCCGCGGCTCACTCCGCCGCCGCCGAAGCGAAGCCGATCGACGATGTCCGGGGCTCGGCCGTTTACAAGCGCCTGCTGCTGCGCCAGCTGGTGCTCGCCCACTTCCAGGTGATCTTCGGACTCGCCGACGAGCTCGTCGAGGTGCCGGCATGAGCTCTCCGGATCTCGAAGCCCACGTCCGCGGCACCTCGCGCTACATCGACGACATGGCGGACCCGGCCGGGATGCTCCACGCGGCGGCGGTGACCTCGCCCTCGCCGCACGCGGAGCTGAGAGCCATCGACGCCGCGCCCGCGCGCGCCCTGCCGGGGGTCGTGGCGGTCTTGACCGCGGCCGACATCCCCGGGCTCAACCAGATCGGCGGGATCATCCAGGACGAGGAGCTCTTCGCCACATCGACCGTGCATTTCATCGGCCAGCCGGTTGCCGTGGTGGTGGCCGAAACCTTCCATCAAGCCCGGCTCGGCGCCCGCGCCTGCGTCCTCGATCTCGAGGAGCTCACGGCGATCTTCGACGCCCGCGAGGCCGCGGCCGCCGGTGAGCTCATCACCGCCTCGCGCACGCTCGATACCGGCGATGTCGATGCCGCCTGGGCCGACTGCGATGTTGTGGTCGAGGGCCGTGCCGACACCGCCGGTCAGGAGCACCTTTATCTCGAGACCCAGGCCGCCCTCGCCATCCCCGAGGAGGGCGGCCGGATCAAGGTCTGGTCCTCGACCCAGGCGCCGACCGCGGTCCAGCGGATCACCGCGCGCGTCCTCGGCCTGCCGATGAACCTCGTCGAGGTCGAGGTCACCCGGCTCGGCGGCGCCTTCGGCGGCAAGGAGGACCAGGCGACGCCCTGGGCGGTGATGGCGGCGCTCGCCGCGCAGCGCACCGGCCGGCCGGTCCGCCTCACGCTCAACCGCCACGAGGACATGGTCTGCACCGGCAAACGCCACCCCTACTCGTCCGACTTCAAGCTCGGGCTCAAGAACGACGGCGCCATCGTCGCCTACGAGGTCCACCTCTGGCAGAACGCCGGCGCCGCCGCCGATCTCTCGCCGGCGATCCTCGAACGTTCGCTCTTCCACGCGACCGGAGCGTACTTCGTTCCCAACGCGCGGATCCACGCCGCGAGCTGCCGGACCAACCTGATCCCCTTCACCGCCTTCCGCGGTTTCGGCGCGCCCCAGGCGATGTTCGTCATGGAGGCGGCCATCGACCGGGCTGCCGAGGTCATGGGTCTCTCCCGTTCCGAGATTCAGGCAAAAAACCTCCTCAGCGAGGGAGACGAGTTCCCATACGGCATGCGCGTCAAGCGGAGCCGGGCCCGTCGCTCTTTCAACGAGGCTGCAGGGCGGTTCGATCTCGCGGCGGTCGAGAACGAAATCGCCGAGCACAACGCCACCCACGCCGTCGTCAAACGCGGCGCCGCCGCGATGCCGGTCTGCTTCGGGATCTCCTTCACCAATGCCGTTCTCAACCAGGCCGGAGCTTTGGTCCACGTCTACACCGACGGAAGCGTCAACGTCTCCACCGGCGCCATCGAGATGGGCCAGGGGGTCAACGCCAAGATCCTCGCGGTGGCATCGGCCGCGCTCGGAGTGCCGCGGGAACGCATCCGGATCGAGAACACCACGACGAGGACCATTGCCAACACCTCCCCCACCGCGGCCTCGAGCGGCGCCGATCTCAACGGCAGCGCCGCCGGGCTCGCCTGCCGGGCCATTGCCGATCGGCTGCGGTCGGTGGCGGCCGAGCGGCTCGACACCCCGTTCGACCGCCTGTCGATTGCCGATGGGGTGGTGCTGGCCGACGGCGAGCCCACCGGGCTCGAGTGGAACGAACTGGTCTGGAACGCCTACACCAAACGGGTCAACCTTTCCGCCCACGCCCACTACGCCACCCCCGGCATCTGGTACGACAAGGAGACCGAGCAGGGCGAGCCCTTCGCCTACCATGTCTTCGGCACCGCGATCCTCGAGGTGACGGTTGACTGCCTGCGCGGCACCTCCACCGTCGACCGGGTGCGGATGGTCCACGACGGCGGCCGCAGCCTCGCCCCCGCGGTCGATCTCGGCCAGCTCGAGGGCGGTCTCGTCCAGGGCCTCGGCTGGATGACCATGGAGGAGCTGGTGTTCCACCAGGGCCGCAACCTCTCCGACACCCTCTCGACCTACAAGATCCCCGATCTGCTCGGCACGCCGGTGATCGAGGGCCACTTCCTCGACGACGCCGACAACCCCAAGGCGGTGATGCAGTCAAAAGCCATCGGCGAGCCGCCCTTCATGTACGGCATCGGGGTCTACTTCGCGCTCCTCGACGCCCTGCGCGCCTTCCGCCCCGACCGAAAGGGCGTCTACGATGCGCCGCTCACGCCGGAAAAGGCGCTGATGTTCCTGCACGGGGATCGGTAGCTCACCCGCGTCCGCGTCCGCGTCCGTACGAGTCCGCATCCGTTCTCGTTCCCGTTCCCGACGAACGACATCGTGGCGGCAGCGACGACGTTGCCACCCTCACGGACAACCCGACGCGCCGAACGTGCCGTTGCGGATGCACCCGGCGCAGGTCACGGGTCCCGACACCGGTCCCCCATTCAGGATCACCCCTTCGAGAGTGACGGTGTCACCGATCGAGCCGACGGTGGTGGTGGTTCCGCTGATCCGGCTGTGCATGATGGTGATCGGCGAGTTATTGCCACCGACTCCTGTTGCGGCCCCTTTGATCACGATGTTGTGCATGACCACGCCTTCTGAGTTGTTGACGTAGATCCCATCATCGACGGCATCGACCGAGACATCGCTCAAGGTGAAGCCGCTGGAGCCGGCCCCGGAGATCGAGATGCCGACCTCCCCGATCGCTCGGACACCAACCAACGTTCCCGTCGCCAATTGCAGGTTGATCCCCGTCGATGGGGCGTCCCCTGGAACCGCTTCCGCAACCACGTTCTCGAGCGTCATCCCCTCGCCTGATTGATTGTCGATTCCTCGCGACGCGATCGACCCGAGAGAGGCAGTCAGCCTGCTGGAGCGAACGGCGACGTCATTGCGATGGTTGTAAAAGGCCGCCGCCTGAGCCCCGCCGATGGCCTCGGCGGTGACCCTTTCGTAGATCGCTCCCGGCCGATAGTTATAGACTGCCCGGTTGAACGAGATGCCGTTTTCGACCTTGAGCTCGACCTCGCGGACCCACAAACCACCGGACTCGCCGGAGGTGCTCAATGCGAGATTCGAATTTGCCGCGCCGATGCTCCCGAGCCGCGCGTCCTCGATGGTGACGTCGGCGCCCGTGACGGACACCGCGACCGCGGTCGCCCCACCATCTGAGCACGTGTTCTCGACCGAGACCCGTCGGAGCCCTGAGCGGTTCGATCCAATAGCCAATACACTCGCCGAAGAACCGCACGCCGCGCCGGTGACCTTGGTGAGATCACGGCCCGCGCCTTCCATGGTCATCCAACCCCCGATCTCGATCCCGGTGGCGCCAAGATCGTAGATCCCCGGCTCGAGCTTCAGCAGCACCGCCTCCTCCTGCGAGGCCGGCGGTGTGATCGCCGCGATGGCGTTGCGCAACGCGGTTCCGTTCTGGGTCGTCGTCCCCACCGGACCCACCACGAAGGTCCGTACGAACAGCGTGTCGTCGTCCGAGCCGCAGTTCCAAGCGGTGCCGTTCCATCGGATGATTTCGCCGTCGCTGCAGATCAGGTCGGCCAGGGTGTCGTCATCGCCATCGGCGAGATCGCCCGGAATTCCGAGGAAATTCGACCATGTCCGGTAGTAGGTGCCGTGCTGCCCGTCGAGAGTTTCGGCGTTACCGGCGGTGGCAGCGTACCCCGCGGTCGTCGCCGTTCCCGCCGTGTCCGCCGCGTGAGAGTGCTGCGCAAAGGGAGCCGCGGTGAGCCTCTGGCGCGGCGCCAGCACGGTGTAGCTCCCTGTCGACGCTCCGTCGCGCACCCCGACCTCGAGCCACAGGGCGGTCCCGCCGAACACCGGGCCGAAGTCGAGCCGGATCGTCATCCGGCCGTCGGTGACTGTCAGATCCTCGACAAGCACCATCGATCCGACCTGCGAACCACCTGCTTCTGCGTCATAGAGGAAGAACCGGAAGTCGAAATCACCCGATGCCGGCACACCGGCATCGGAGAGCACCCCCTGATACGTGAACTCGGTCCCCACCGGCGCGGCCGTCACGGAGATCGACACCAGCAATGCGAAAATTGTCATTCGAGTCTTCATGTCCCCTCCACCTAGGTCCCGCCGATCACCGACGACCATTCATCGGTGCCGCCGCTTTCGAATCCGTTGCAGAAGACCGGCTGAAGATCGACGGCGCCCGCCCAAAGGCCGCCCGCGAGAACGGTCCCGCACCCCGATGTCAGACCCGCGTCGGGCTGTCCCACGGACGCTGTGAGGGAGAACCCCCCGCCGCTCGAAGCACCGCCGCCGGAATCCACCGACCACGCGGCCATCCCGTCCGCTCGCCCCGACCCCGGTGCGACCGGGATCTCCGGATCCTCCCCGGAGTCCATCCCTCCCGAACCTTCGGCAAGCGGGATGAGAAACACCAACAACACCGGAACAACGACGCCGACGCGCCTGGCCGCATCCATGTTTGATGCCCTCCCATTTCTGAGACGATATCTCTGTTAATTGTGGTTCTTCTAGGCGCAGGTTATCAGAATCCGCCATCAGGGGCCATGCGGCGCTCGTCACGCGACGCCGGGCCGCGGAAGGCGGTCCGGAAGGCCAGGGTGAAAGAACCGGTATCAGTGCCAGATCGGATGAGGAGGCGTGTGGATTCTCAAACCAAACGACACTGTGTCGTTCGCACGGATCATCAAAAGGGACGATCGATGTCGACAGCAGGGAGTCATATGCCCCAGGATACGAATGCGCGGATGTGGTTTGTACCCCTGGCGGTGATCGGCACTCTCGTTCTTGTCCCCTTTGCGACTGCGGCCGCGAGCCCAACGCCCGACGGGGTAGGCCGCGAGTCATCGGCCGGCACCCAGGAGCAGTTCGGGTCGAAGTGTTTCCGTCGACGGCGATGTCATGGTGGCCGGAATCACTGATCCGGGAAACGGCTACCAGTCGGGAGCGGCCACTGTTTTTTCGCCATATGAGTATCGCTCGCCGGTGTCGGGCTCCACCCGCACCCGGTCATGAACTGAAACGCCGGTGTGGCGCCATGACGGCTGCAGCTGCGGCAGGGTCTCGCCGCCCTGCTCATCATCAGGACCGAAAACGACGGATTCAGTGAGAATCCTGAACCCGGGCCGGGGTCGCCCCTCTACTCGATGCTGAAGCTCTGCAGCTCGACCGGGACGGTCGTGTCGAGCCAGACGTCGTCCATGTACGACTCCGTGCTGCCACTGGAGAACAGGTCGAAGGCGGCGACGTTGAGGTCGCCGGTGGACGTCCAGGGCAGAATGTCGAGCAGGACGCCGTTGTACCAGATGCTGTACTGGTTGGTGGTGAGGTTGATTTCGACCACGACCTCGACCCACTGGTTGGTGAGCAGGGCCGTCGACCCGGTCCCCGGAACGCCGGTGCCGCCTTCGTTCACTGCCAGGCCGACGGACGCGGTCATCCGGAGCTGCACCGACCAGTCGCAGGCGCCGGCCGCGGCGCAGGCACCGTCGTAGCGGTTGAGGATGATGAAGTACAGGTCGCCGGTCTGGTTGCTCGGCACGTAGGTTTGCGCTTTGGCGTACCAAATTCCCGTGTTGACGCCGGCGAACTGGTGGACGATGTCCGCGGTTCCCGATACCGCCAGTGAGTTCGGCGCCGAGTGGGAGAAGCTGTTGACGACGATCGTGTTGGCCCCCGGGTCGCCGGTCCAGGTCTCCCACCCCCCCTGGCCGGCGATCGTCGAGCCCGCCGTGTAGGTGTCGAAGCTTTCGAAGAAGTACTGCGCCTGGACAATCCCCGGGACCGCCATCAGGCCCAATGCGAGCACAACGAAGAGCACCTTTCCCCTCATCTTTCGACCCCTTTCCGATTCGACGACCAGGTTTCACCCTTCCACGAAGATCGCGCCGCCGGTATTCTCTCGATTCGCTGCCAATAATCGTACGACAGTCCCAGGGCGGAGGCCAGCCCGGACGGGCTCAGCAGTCAAGGCGCCACCGCTGTGCCGAGGCTCAGCCCCTGCGATGCCTGGCGCTGTTCGACTCTTGGCGATTGATCCCATCACCGTCCCACCATGCCGGGGTGGCCGTACAATGAGGCCGTGAAAGCCCAACCGACGCCCGCGATCGATCCGTGGCGCTTCGCCCTCGATGCCCTCGATGCGGAAGAACGAGCGGTGCTGGTGATGGTCGTCGACCACTCTGGCTCGGTCCCCGGCGTCACCGGGACCTTTGTCGTGGTCACCGCCGGCGGTCTGTCCGGGACCATCGGCGGCGGGGCCGCCGAGCACGCGATGGTGAACCGGGCGAGAGAGAACCGCGGCGGCGCAGAGCTCGTCGAGTTCGTCCACACCGAGACGGGTGACGGGACCTTGTGCAATGGAGTGCAGGTCTTTTCCGTCGTACCGCTGTCGCGGCGCGACGGTGAAGAAATTCAGAAAATCGTGGCAACGCTGCAGGATCACGAGACCGGCACGGTGGCTCTTTCCCCCGCCGGGTTGGAGTTCCGCAGGGGTCGGACCGAGGCCACGAGCTTCAAGCGCGAGGGCGAGGATTGGACATTCACCCATCCCATCGGACTGCTCGAAACTCTCACGATCATCGGCGGCGGCCACGTCGCCCTCGCTTTGTCGCGGGTGATGGCGACCCTCCCCTTCCGGATCGTCGTGCTCGACAACCGGGCCGAGCTTCAAACGATGTCCGACAACCCCTACGCCCACCTCAAGAAAACCGTGAGCTACGACGAGATTCGCGATCACGTCTCCGACGGCGACCGCTCGTGGGTCGTGGTCATGACCTACGGTCACCAACACGATCGGCGGGTGGTCGAGAACCTGCTCGGTCTCGACGTCCGCTATCTCGGGCTGATGGGCAGCGCGGCCAAGGTCACGAAGCTCTTCGCCGACATGCGGGCCGCCGGCGCCGATCCGGCAGCTCTTGAAAGGGTCCGGGCGCCCATCGGGATGACGATCCGCAGCCACACCCCGGAGGAAATCGCGATCTCGGTGGCGGCCGAGATCATCGGCGTCCGAAACGGGGCGATCAAATGATCGCCTTCAAGAACCCGGCGGTTCGGCTCGCGTTCCGTCGACAGCCACCGCCGGAAGGCCGGCGGGCGCGCCGGCCCCGCGATCAGCGATCGCTCTTTTGTAGCGGCAGGCATCCTGCTCGCCAGAAGCCCTTGAAAGAGTTCTGATGGCGACGATCACCTTCACCCTCAACGGCCGCGAAGTCACCACCGAATACGAGGACGGCGAGAACTTCCTCGAGGTGCTTCGCGAACGGCTCGGCATCACCACGGTCAAGGACGGATGCTCGCCGCAGGGGGTCTGCGGCTGCTGCACCGTCCTGCTCGACGACAAGCCCGCGCTGGCCTGTCTCCTCGACCCCGCCCGGGTCGCGGGCCGTGCGGTGACGACCCTCGAGGGTCTTCCCGAGGACCAGCGGCAACTCCTGGCCGAGAGCTTTGTCCGCACGGGCGCGGTCCAATGCGGATTCTGCACGCCCGGCATCGCCGTCCGCGCCGCCCACCTCCTCAACCGCGGCCTCACCGGTGATCGCGAACGGGTCAGGAAATCCCTCGCCGGCCACCTCTGCCGCTGCACCGGCTATCACCGCATCGTCGACGCCATCCAGCTCGCCGGATCGGGATCGACTCTCCCCGCCGCAGCCTCGAAACACGGCATCGGCGACGCCAGCCCCCGCTATCTCGGCCACGATCAGGTCCTCGGCGAGAAGATCTTTGTCGCCGACATGGCGGTCGACGGAATGCTGCACGGCGCCCTGGTTCTGTCCGAACACCCGCGCGCCCGGGTGCTCGGCATCGACGCCCGCGCCGCCGAGGCCGCACCGGGGGTCGAGAGGGTCCTGACCGCCGACGACATCCCGGGGGTGCGGCGCCACGGGCTGATCATCAGCGACTGGCCGGTCATGGTCGCGCCCGGCGAGACCACCCGCTACATCGGCGATGTCCTCGCCGTGGTGGTGGCCGACACCCGGCACCACGCGCGGAGCGCCGCCAAGCGGGTGGCGGTCCAGGTCGAGGTGCTCGAACCGGTCACCGACCCGGAGCGGGCGCTGGAGAAGGGCGCGCCGGCGATCCACCACGGCGGCAACCTCCTCGAGGTCTGCGCCTTCGGCCGCGGCGATGTCGAACCGGCGCTGGCGGACTCCGCCCACACGGTCGAGGCCGAGTTCCGCACCCAACGCATCGAGCACGCCTTCCTCGAGCCCGAGGCGGCGCTCGCGGTTCCCGCCCGCGGCGGCCGGCTCACCGTCTACACCCAGGGCCAGGGAGTGCACGACGACCAGCGCCAGATCGCCGCCATCCTCGGCATCGACGCCGGTCGCGTCGACGTCGAGCTCGTGACCAACGGCGGCGCCTTCGGCGGCAAGGAGGATCTCTCGGTCCAGGGCCACACCGCCCTCGCCGCCTGGCTGCTTCAGCGGCCGGTGAAGATCGTCCTGACCCGCGAACAGAGCCTGCGGATCCACCCCAAGCGCCACCCCGTCACCCTGCGCTATCGCGCGGGCTGCGATGCAGACGGCCGCCTCACAGCAGTCGAGGCGCGGATGATCGGCGACACCGGCGCCTACGCCTCGGTGGGGGCCAAGGTCCTCGAGCGCGCCGCCGGCCACTCCTGCGGTCCCTACCGCGTGCCCAACGTCGCCGTCGAGGCGCGTACGGTCTACACCAACAACCCCCCCTGCGGCGCCATGCGCGGTTTCGGCGCCAACCAGGCCGCCTTCGCCATCGAGGGCATTCTCGACCGGCTCGCCGAAAAGGTCGGGCTCGACGGCTACGACATCCGCGAGCGCAACGTCCTCGACCCGGGCGACCGCTTCGCCACCGGTCAGCTGATGAACGAGAGCTGCGGCATCCGACGCACCCTCGAAGCCGTCCGCGACACCTACAAGACGGCGCCGAAGGCCGGCATCGCCTGCGGCATCAAGAACACCGGGATCGGCAACGGGCTTTCCGACACCGGCCGGGTGCTCATCGAGGTCGATCGCGACGGCCGGATTGCGATCCTCACCGGCTTCACCGAAATGGGTCAAGGGCTGCACACCATCCTGCGCCAGGTGGTGCACGAGGAGACCGGGCTCGCTGTCGGGTTGATGCGAGTGCGAACCGTCAGCGACCCGAGGGTGGAGTGCGGGATGACCACGGCGTCGCGCGCCACCGCGCTGTGCACCGCAGCCGGCCGCAAGGCGGCGGTCAAGCTCGCCGAGGCTCTCGAAAAATCAACCCTCGC
>JAHECW010000018.1 GCA_024641545.1 Acidobacteriota bacterium | reverse complement strand
ACCCTCGGCGGCGCGGTGCGCGAGATCTCCGAACGCAGCGGTGGCGGGCCGTTCATCGGGGTTTCCGGATTCGAAGCGATCGTGCGCCGGCTCGCCCGCGGTGAAAGGGCGCTGGCGTCCGAGCTCGACGATCTCAGCGACGGCTACGATGTGGTGCTCGGGGCCATTCGGGACCTCATCGATGCCGGGTTCGGCCCGGATCACGAAGAGGCCGTGCTCGAGCGGGTCGACGAGCTCGCCCCGGCGGTGCCCATCGCCAACCAAGCTCGCGCGGCCGCCCTGGTTCGGGTCGCGGCCCGCGCGGTCGAGGCCGCCGAGATCACCGGCGCCCATCCCCTGGCGGCAGGCTTCCAGCGCGCCGTCGACGCGCTTCGGGTGACCGGCGCTCCCGCGCTGCCCTCGCGCCGGGTGTTGATCCACGGCTTTGCCGATCTCACCGGCGTCGCCACCGATCTGGTGGCGGCGATCCTCCAGGAAATCGGCGGCATCGTGCTGGTCGATCGGGCGCCGGATCCGTCGGCCCCGGCCGTCGACGACGCGGGCAACTGCTTTCTCCAGCGGCTGACCGAACGGCTCGGCGGCATCGAGTTCGATACCGATATTGCCTCCGTCGAGCGCCCAGCCATGAGTCTGTTCGAGGCGCCGGACCGCGAGGTGGAGGCTCGATGGGCGGCCGAGTCGGTCCGCGCCGCGATCGCCTCGGGCGTTCAACCCGAGGCCATCGGCATCGTCGCCCGCCGGCTCGATGGGCTCGGGCCGGCCCTCCGCCGCCATCTCGGCCGCCTCGGGGTCCCATTCTCCGGGGTCGGCGGGCAGGTGCCCGGCGGCCTGCTTCGCCGCAAGTCCCGGCGGCTGGCCGATCTGCTGCGCCGCGGCGGCGAAGCCGAGCTCGATCTCTGGCTCGAGGTTGCCGAAGGTCTCGGCGGCGGCGCCGGCCTGCTCCTCGGATTGCGCGTGCTCTCCCTGGCCCGGTTGCGGGATCTCGCTGTGCTTCGCCCCGATGATCGCCGGGTCGCCGGCGGTGTGCCTCTGCCTCTCGGCAAGAGCGCCGTCGTTGCGGAGGACGGGGTTTCCGGTGGCGGCATTTCGGCGCGGCTCGAGCCTTCGCGGGTGGCGGCAGCTGTCGTCGGCGCCCGGACTCTGATCGAGGTTCTTGAAGGCTGGCCGTCGTCTGCGGCGGCGCCGGCGCACCGCGCCCAAACCGAGCGGGTCCTCCGAGCCCTCGGGTGGGACGAAAAAATCGAGTGCGCGGCGGCGGCGCGTGAAGCGGTTGATGACCTGGCCAGGGAGTTCCCGGCCGGCTTCCTTCTTGATCGGATCGAGTGGATCTCGGCGCTGGTCAAACGGCTCGATGGTCTCGGCGAGGTTCCCATCGGCGGCGACGGCGGCGGTGTCCAGGTGCTGACCGTGACTGAGGCGCGGGCGCGGACCTTCGATCATCTGGTGCTCTGCGGTCTCGTGCGAGGGGTTTTCCCGCGCCAGGCGGTCGACGACCCGCTGCTCCCCGATCTCGTGCGCGCGCGTTTGGCGCTCGATGTCCTGCCCGAGATGTCCGTCAAGGCCCGGTCGGCGGACGAGGAACGCTACCTCTTCGCCCAGCTGGTTTCGGCCGCGCCGGTGGTGGATCTGAGCTGGCATCTTCGCGCCGATGGGCGGAGGATGGCGCCGTCGCCATTTGTCGAACGGCTCACGGCCGTGAACGGCGTTGGGGCTGCCACAACGGTGCCGGCGCTTTGGGCGGTGAGCGAGCCCCGCCCCGGACCGCGGCCGGCCTACGAGCACACCATCCTGGCGGCGGTGGACCGGACCGAAGCCGCGCTCGGGCCGCGGCTGGATCGGGCCATCGCCGAGGGGCGCCGGGGATCGCCGGGCGCGGGGTGGTCGGTCGCGACGAAACGGCTGGCGACGGCACGACTCGAGGTTGTCGATGCCGCGGAAACCGGCGGGCCCTCACCGGTAATGGGGCCGTGGTTCGGCAGTGTCGGTTCGGCGGCGGAACCCGGCCCCCGCCTCTGGGTGACCCACCTCGAAAGCGTGGCCACCTGTCCGTGGCGCGCCTTTGTCGGCCGTCGGCTCGGGGTGCGGCCGCTTCCGGATCCCCACCTCGGGTTGCCGGATCTCGATCAGAGGCTTCTCGGAACCGTGGTCCACGAGGTTCTTGAGAGCATCGTCACCGGCGGCGTGACCGGTGGGAAAACGGGCTACGCCGAGGCCCTCGAGCGAGAGCCGGTGATGGTGCCGTGGCCGACGGAAGAGGAACTCGAGAGCCTGCTCGTGGCGGCGGCCGCCCGAGTGGTCTTCGACGAAGGCCTCAGCGGCTTTGGTCTAGCCCGTTTGCTGGCGGCGCAGGCGAGGCCGGTGCTGGCAGTCGCCCGAACGGTCGAGTGGGGTCCGTCGGGCAGGCTCGTCAGCGTTCTCGCCGCCGAAGTCGAGGGTGAGATCCGATCCGGGGCGTCCGGGCGGACCATCGCCTTCCGCGCCGACCGGCTCGACGACGGCGGGATCGCCACCGACTACAAGACGGGCAAACCCCGGTCGACGGCGAAGCGGCCGTCGACCAGGGAGGCGCATCTGCTGACGGCGGTGAGCACCGGCAGGGTGCTGCAGGCGGTGGCCTACGCGCTCGCCGCGCCGGCGGGCGCCGGCACCGGCCGTTATCTCTATCTCCGGCCCGACATCGGCGACGCACCGCCGGAATCGCGGCTGGTCGAGGTCTCAGGTCGGGACCCTGAGCTCATCGCGGCCTTCGACTCCGCCGTGAAGGCCATCGATGGCTCGTTGACGGCGGGGTCGGCTTTCCCGAGAGTCGAGGAGCCAAATCGAAAGAACAGTGAGCACTGCGGCTTCTGCGAGGTTTCCGAAGCCTGCCGCCGCGATGACTCCCGGTTCACTCAGACCCTGGTGGAACTCATGGAGGCCGAGGACGGGCCGGCCGATGAAGTTCTGACCGCGGCGCGAGGATTGTGGTGGCTCGGTGTCGAACGAAAGGCCGACGGATGAACGGCTCGCACGTCGCTCCGCTTGACGATGGGGCCACCCGGGAGCTCGCCCAGAGTGAGTTCACGAGGCCCGTGGTTGTCGAGGCCGGCGCCGGGACCGGCAAGACCGCGCTGCTCGTCGCGCGGGTCGCCGCATGGTGTGTCGGCGCCGGTTGGCAGCGTCACGACGACGGGGATGATCGTGGGGGCATCGCGCGGCGGGTCCTCGAGGGCGTTGTGGCCATCACCTTCACCGAGGCCGCCGCGGCCGAGATGGCGACCCGCATCGGCGAGGCGCTGGCCGGTCTCGCGCGCGGTGAAGAGCCCGTCGGCTGGGTTCCCGGGCGCGGACTCGAGGATCTCTCGGATCAGGAGGTCGCCGCCCGCGCGATCGACCTCTGTGCCGAGATCCACCGGCTCTCGGTGACCACGATCCACTCGTTCTGCCAGCGTGTGCTCGCGGCACACCCTTTCGAGGCCGGTCTCCACCCGCACTTCGAGATCGACGCCGACGGCGCCCAGCTCGAGGCGCTCGTCGACGAGGTGGTGGAGGAGGCGCTGCGCGAGCTCGACGACAGCCCCCTCCGGGACGACTGGGAACGGCTTGCGGTGCGCGGGATCGGACCGGCAAAGATCGCCGAAGCGCTGCGCGGGCTCGTCGCCGCCGGGGCGAACGCCGCCGACCTCGAACGAGACCCGTTCGACCGTGCCGCCGCAACGTCACTCGCCCGCGGGCTGGCGGAGGACCTCGGCGCGTTTTTTTCCGCTGAGCAGGGTCGGCTCGCGGAGGTGCCTGGGGTCAAGCTGGCCGATCACGCCCGCGAGTCGGTGGCGAGGTTGGCCGAGCTCGTGGACGCCGTTCCGGCGCCGCCCGAATTCGCCGATCTTGTCGAGGCGGTGAAGGCGATCGACCGGCCGGCCCTGGAGCGGCTCAAGAAGTGGTCGAAGGACGACTGGACCAAGAAGGAAGAGGCCTCCGTCGGTGATGATCTGGACGCGGTCGTCGCGGCGTCGAAGCGGCTGGTGACCCGACTGAAGTCGCTCACCGACCTCGATCTCGGGGGCTTCGGTGCGGCGCGCGCGCTGCTCCTTTCGCTCCTGGCCGAGGTCGACGGCCGGCGCCGGGTGCGAGGTCTCGTCACCTTCAGCGATCTGCTCGAACTCACCGCCCGGGTTTTCGAATCTCACGAGGAGGTCTGCCGTTCCGAGCGCCGGCGGATGGATCAGCTCCTGGTGGATGAATTCCAGGACACCGACGATGTCCAGTGCCGGATGGTCGAACGCCTCGCGCTCGAGGGCGCCGAGGAGGAACGACCCGGTCTCTTTGTCGTCGGCGATCCGAAACAGTCCATCTATGCCTGGCGGAGTGCCGATCTCGCCGCCTACGACGGCTTTGTCGATCGCGTATTGGAAAGTGGCGGCGTCCTCGGCCCACTGACCCGCAACTTCCGTTCGGTGCAGCCGATCCTCGACGAGGTCGAACGGGTCGTTGCGCCCGTGATGCACCGGAAACCGGGCTTCCAACCGGCTTTCGAGTCCCTCGAGGCCACCGGTTCGCGGATTGATTCTCCGGGTTTCGACACACCACCCTGGTCTGCGGTCGAGCACTGGGTCTGCTGGCATTCAAACGAGGACGGAGTCCTTCGACCGGACAAGCAAGTGACCGGACCGACCACGACGCTCGAAGCCGAGGCCATCGCCGCCGACATCCGCCGATTGCACGATGAGGCCGGGGTCCCGTTCGGCGATTGCGCGGTTCTCCTGCGCGCGACCACCGCTCAGGGCGAAATCCTCGAGGCGTTCCGCGAACAGGGCGTCCCGTTCGAAGTGGCGCGCGAGCGAGAGTACTTCCGGCAGCGCGAGATCATCGAAGCAGCGGCCCTCGTCCGCGCGCTGCTCGAACCGGCCGACACCCTCGCCCTGCTCACGGTTCTGCGCTCCGACGCGGTCGGTGTGCCCGATGTCGCGCTCGCGCCGTTGTGGGACGCGGGTCTCCCGGCGGCAGCCGCGGCGCTGGACGGCGCCGGCGGCGCGGCGCTGGCCGTGGCCCGGCGGATCGTGGAGGTTGCGGCGACCCGGGTCGAACCGGCGCCTGGGTCGGAGCTGCTTCCGAGCTGGCCCGATTCGCTTGCCGGAGCCCTGGACAACCTCGACGAGCTCAGGCGATCCATGCGCGAGGACCCGCCGGGTGATTTTGTCGAGCGGCTGCGCACCCTGTGGCTGGCCGAGGTTGCTGCCGGCGCCCGTCGCCTCGGCCGCTTCCGGCAATCCCGTCTCGATGGTTTTTACACCGATCTCGAGCAGACCCTGAGCCGGAGTTCGGGCGGTTCGGCCGAACTCGCGCGTTTTCTCCGCCGGGCGGTGGAGGAGGGGAGGGAGGCGCCGACGGTGTCGGAGCCCGATCGCGATGCCGATGCGGTGCACGTCATGACAATCTACGGCGCCAAGGGCCTCGATTTCGAGCACGTCTATCTCGCCCAGATCCACAAGCGCACCGGTGGGTTCGGTTCGGGCCCGCAGGCGGTTCTGCGGCGCTATGAAGGCTCGGCGGAACTCCGACTCTTCGGCTGGCCGACGCCGAATCTCGGTGCGGCCGAGGATCGCCGCGAGCTCCAGGCCCGCGCCGAACGGGTGCGGCTGCTCTATGTCGCCATGACCCGGGCGAAACAGCGGCTCGTGGTCTCGGGCGGCTGGGCCACACCGGGGAAAGCAACCGATCCGCTCGAGTCTTCGACCCTCGCGGAGGTGATCGCGCACCGGGGCGATCCTGCGGTTATCGGCGATCTCATCGAGCGTGGTGCAAATCGTGCGGCCGGCGTGGAGTCCGGGGTGACCTGGGTGATTCCGGCTCTCAGGGATGGGAAAACGGTGTCAGGTAGGGTGGTCGTTGAACGGGGTCTCGCAGTGGCCGATGACGCAACCGTAGCGGCCGATGCCGATGCCATCGCCGAAGCCAGAGCTGTTGCGGCCGAGAGGATGGCGGCCGGCTGGACCACTCCTGCCTCCGATGCCGCCCATCGGTCAATCGGGCGGATGGAGGCCGAGAGTGACGAAGGCGCGGCGTACGCACCACCGCCGCTGGGTCGAAGCGCCGCGGCTGCGGTGGGAACCGCCGTCCACCACCTGCTCGAGAATCTCGATCTTGCGAGCGATCTCGCGGCCGAGGTGAACAAGCGGCGGGGCGCGGTGATCGAGGGCGCTGTCGCCGGCCTCGAGCCGAAGATCGCCGTCGAGGCGACCGGCAGGCTGGAAGAGGTGCTGGATCGGCTGGCGGAGAGTGAGAGTCTCCGCCGGCTCGGGCAGCTGGCGCCGGCGATCATCGTCCGTGAACTGGCGGTCTTCCTGCGTCCCGCGGAGGACAACGGGACCTCGGTGATCAGCGGCGCCGTCGATCTCGTCTACCGCGATCCCGACGACGCAGGCCTCGTCGTCGCCGACTACAAGACCGACCGGCTGACGAGCGAAGCCGAGATCGCGGAGCGGGTGGACCGCTACCGTCCGCAGCTCGCGACCTATGCAAGGGCGTTGGAGCAGGCCCTCGGCCTCGCCGAGCCGCCGCACATCGAGCTGTGGTTTCTGCACGCGGATCGCGTCGTCCGCCTCTCCTGACCCCGGGTATTCTGGTTTGGTTGCCCGGCGTCGGCATTGTGCTCGGGGCTCTGCGCCGCCTGATGGGTGGTGGTGACGCACAATGCCGTGCCCGGCGCGCCCCGCGTGTTTTCGGCGCTGTCCCCGCCGCTGTCTCGGCGTTCTGGTGACTCCCGGGAAAAGAAAACGCCCGGCGGTAAACCGCCGGGCCCCCTCACAGCTCAGGCTCCTCCCCCAACTGCGAACTCCGGAATTCTACACGATTCCCGGAAATGTCAAGCCTTCCGTCAGTCGAGGAGGGACTGATTTTCCAGCGCCAGCTTCATGGTGATGCCGATCTCGGCCGGGGTCCTGGCGACGGCGATCCCGGCCGCCTCGAGGGCCGCGATCTTGTCCGCCGCGGTGCCCTTGCCTCCCGAAATGATCGCTCCGGCATGACCCATCCGGCGGCCCGGAGGGGCAGTCTGGCCGGCGATGAAGGCGACGACGGGCTTGTCGACGAACTGGGTGATGAAGGCCGCCGCTTCCTCTTCGGCGTTGCCGCCGATCTCGCCGATCATGACGATGCCCTCGGTGTCGTAGTCGGCCGCGAAGGCCTCCAGGCAGTCGATGAAATTGGTGCCGGGCAGGGCGTCGCCGCCGATCCCGACGCAGGTCGACTGACCGAGCTCGAGGGCGGTGAGCTGACCGATGGCCTCGTAGGTCAAGGTGCCGGATCGCGAGACGACGCCGATCGGCCCGGGGATCGAGATGTGGCCCGGCATGATCCCGAGCTTGCACTCGCCCGGGGTGATGATGCCGGGGCAGTTGCCGCCGATGAGACGGGTCGGAAGACCCTGGAGAATGCGTTGGACCTGGATCATGTCGCGGGCCGGGATGCCCTCGGTGATGCAGATGACGATTTCGATGCCGGCGTCGGCCGCCTCGAGGATCGCATCGGCGGCGAACGGCGGTGGGACGAAGATCAGCGACGCGTTGGCGCCGGTCGCCTTGACCGCGTCGTCGACGGTGTTGAAGACCGGGACGCCGTCGACATCCTCGCCCGCTTTGCCGGGTGTGACGCCGGCGACGATCTTGGTGCCGTACTCGAGGCACTTCTGAGCGTGGAAGCGGCCTTCTTTGCCGGTGAGACCCTGAACAACGACTTTGGTATCGGAGTTGACCCAAATACTCATGACGCACCCCCGACCGCGGCCACGACCTTTTCGGCGGCGTCCGCCATTCCTTCGCCTACGATGACCGCGAGATCGGATTCGGCGAGGACGCGCCGACCCTCCTCGACATTGGTGCCTTCGAGCCTGACCACCAAGGGGATGCTCAGCTTGACCTCTTCGGCCGCGGCCACGACGCCGCGCGCCACCATGTCGCAGCGGACGATGCCGCCGAAGATGTTGACCAGAACGCCCTTGACCGCGGTGTCCGAGAGCAGGATGCGGAACGCGGCCGCGACCCGTTCCTGCGAGGCGTCGCCGCCGACATCGAGGAAGTTGGCGGGCTCGCCGCCGCAGTGTTTGATGATGTCCATGGTCGCCATGGCGAGACCGGCGCCGTTGACCATGCAGCCGATGTTGCCGTCGAGCTTGATGTAGTTGAGATCGAACTTGGAGGCTTCGACCTCGAGGGGTTCCTCCTCGTCGAGGTCGCGCATCGCTGCGATGTCTTTGTGGCGGAACATGGCGCTGTCGTCGAAGCTCGCCTTGGCGTCAAGGGCGATGACCCGGCCGTCGGTGGTGGTCACCAACGGGTTGATCTCGAAGAGCGAGGCGTCGGTATCGCCATAGGCTCGGGCGAGGGCGTGCATGAGCTTGGTGCCCGCCTTGAATGCGTCGCCGGAGAGTCCGAGCCCGAAAGCGAGCTGACGGGCCAGGTAGGGGTGAAGACCGACATCGGGGTCGAAGTGGGCCTTGAGGATGGCGTCCGGATTCTCCGCCGCGACCTCCTCGATCTCCATCCCGCCGAACTTCGACGCCATCATCACCGGGAAGCCCTCGGAACGGTCGAGGACGATGCCGAGATAGAGCTCGCGCTCGATGGGGAGCGCCTCTTCGATGAGGACCCGGCGAACCAGGCGGCCCTCGGGGCCGGTCTGTTTGGTCACCAGGGTCATCCCCAGAATCTCGCCGGCCAGCTTGACCGCCTCGTCGGGGTTGTCGGCGAGCTTGACGCCGCCGCCCTTGCCGCGGCCGCCTGCATGGATTTGCGCCTTGACGACGACCCGACCGCCGAGCTCCTCTGCCGCTGCACGGGCCTGGTCGGCCCCGGTTACCAGCTTGTTACGAGGTACGGCCACCCCATAGCGAGCCAGGACCTCTTTTGCCTGATACTCGTGGACTTTCATCTTGCCTCCCCTTTGGAGTTGACCCCGGTCTTGCCGAGTCGCGTCATTGTGACGTGTCCGCCCCGACGGGGCAAGGGTCAGTGAGAAAATTCACATGCGGCCGAGCGTCAGTCGTTCTCTTCGAGCACCTTGAGAAAAACGACCTTGTCGTCACCTGGGCCGTAGAAGCTCTCGAGCTCGGCCGCGATGCGGTAGCCGCAGCCGAGGTAGAAGGCGCGGGTGGGCTGGTACTGCGGCCGACCGGCGGTCTCGACCCAGACCCGCAGCCGACCGGACTCGGCCAGCCACCGCTCCGCTTCGGCGAGCAGGGCGCGCCCGACGCCGAGACCCTGGCACGCGGGATCGACGGCGATCCAGTAGAGGTCGGCGGACTCGGCGGTGCCGAGGATCGGCCCCCAGCAGGCGTAGCCCGCGACCCGGCTGCGGTGCTCGGCGACGAGAAAGCGATAGTGGCTTTCCTGGCCTTCGATGAGGCGGTCATCGACCAGCTCCATCGCGACGGCGAGTTCTTCAGGGTTGAAAAAGCCGGTCGCGGTGAGCAGTCGCTCGATCGAGGAGCGGTCGGTGGCGCGGAGTTCGCGGCGAACGGAAACAGCGTTGCGGTCGGTGGCGGTTGTCATTGGCTCCATCCAGCGGCGGTGAGAATCCGGCGCACGACCTCGGCCGGTTCGATGCCGGCGGCGGCAGTCGCGGCGGCGAAGCCGGCGTCGGGTGAGATGCAGGGGTTGGCGTTGACCTCGAGAACGCACGGCGTTCCGTCGTCGTCGAGGCGGATGTCGACCCGGCCGTAGCCGGCGAGCCCGCAGGCCGCCCATGCCCGCCGGGCGATGCGTGCGAGGTCCTCGCCGAGCTCGGGTTCGGCGCCGTCGAGAAAGACGCGCACCGTGTTCCGGTAGGCGAACGAGGACTGGTCCCACTTCGCCTCCCAGCCGAGGATCCGCGGACGATCGGGAGGGAAATCGACAAACGTCATCTCCGCCGGCGGCAGGACCTCGGGGCCGGAGGCGCCGGCGAGAATCGCGATGTTGAATTCGCGGCCCGGCAGGAGGTGCTCGACGAGCACGTCCTGGCCGCCGAAGCGACGCCGGAGATCGCGGGCGCGGGCAGCGGCCTGCGCCCGATCGGAGGTCACCGCGCCGTCGTCGAGACCGAGGGAGGCGTCCTCGAGCGCGGGCTTGAGGATCCACGGCGGCGGCACGGTGTCGAGTGCCGCGGGGTTGTCAGGGTCGATCAGCCCGCCGGGGGCCACCGCCACCCCGTGCCCGGCGAGCGTTCGTCGGGTCGCCTCCTTGTCCGTGGTGGCGCGGATGACTGCGGCGGGCGAGCCGGTGATTCTGAGACCGAGGCGTTCGAAAGCCTCCGCCGCCTCGCACTGGAAGCCGGGCAGGCCCGGCGGCGACTCGACGAGGTTGACGACGGTGTCGGCGCCGTTGATCGACGCGACCTCGACTCCTGCTGCGCCGACCGCCAAGACGCGATACGGGGCTTTCAGAGCGTCGAGCGCGCCGGTTACGAAATCGACCTGGGCGAGAACGTCTTGCGTCGATGGGTCGTCGTCGGACGAGACTGCATTGTGGGCAACCAGGATGTCGCGCATGTATCGAGGTCGTACCTTTCTTTGGCTGCGAGAACGATCTCGCCGAGGAGATCGTCGTAAGCGAGACCCGCCATGCGGGCCATGATCGGCAGATCGGAGCGCACCGGGTGGAGTCCGGGCAGCGGGTTGACCTCGAGGAACTGAAGCCGCCCCGAGAGGTCGCAGCGAAGGTCGACGCGGCTGGCGTCCCTGCACTCCAGCGCCGCGGCAACCGCCAGCGCCAGCTCGGTCGCCTCATCGGCCAGCGGTTCGCCCTTGATCAGACGGTACTCCATCCGGTCCAGGTATTCGTCCTTGTTGAGCTGGGTGTAGGCCTCGACCTCGGAGCGTTTGGTCCACACCACCTCCATGACGCCGACGACGCGCGCGCGGTCGCCGTTGCCGGTGATGCCGACGGTGACCTCGCGGCCGGGCAGGAGCTCCTCGACCAGCAGGCCGGCCGGGAAATCCGGGAGCAGCTTGGCGCAGGTTTTGACCAGGTCGCGGGACCGGTTGACGATCGAGTACGCACCGACGCCCTTCGAGCTGCCCTCCGCGAGCGGCTTGACGAACATGGGGCCGTCGATGCGGATGACCTCGGCGTCGGCCGGCGTGCGGACGACCATGAACCCGGGAGTGGGCAGGCCGGCGTCGCGCACGATGCGTTTGGCGATAGCCTTGTCGAGGGTGAGGCCGCAGGTCACCGGGTCGGAGAAGGTGTACGGCTGATCAAAGAGCTCGCACAAAGCGGGAACCTGAGCTTCGCGGGCGCGGCCGCGAAGACCCTCGGTGAAGTTGAAGACGAGGTCCCAGCGTTGGCCGGCAACCAGCCTGGCGGCCAGCGACCGGCCGCGGCCGACGCGTTCGACCCGGTTGCCGAGACGGGTGAGAGCGCCCTCGAGCCCGGCGATCACGCCTTCATCGTCGAACTCCGCCACCTCGAGCTTGCTGTGGCCGGCGGCCAGGTATTCCTCTTTGCTGTCGTAACACAGTGCGATCGAGAGATTCATTGCATTCACCCCATTTCCTGCGGGTCGATGTAGGAATAGGTCATTCCTGCCCAGTTTCGGAGCTGCCAGGCGTCGCCGTCCCGCCCCACCACCGTCTCGGGTTGGACCGGGATCTTGCCGCCGCCGCCGGGCGCGTCGACGACATAGGTCGGCACGGCGTAGCCGCTGGTGTGGCCGCGCAGTTGACTCATGATTTCGATGCCCTTTGCGATGGAGGTCCGCAGATGGGCCGTGCCGACGACCGGGTCGGCCTGATAGAGGTAGTACGGGCGGACGCGGATCTTGAGCAGACCGTGGAAGAGCTGCTTGAGGACTTCTGCGTCGTCGTTGATGCCGCGCAGCAGCACCGTTTGGCTGCCGAGCGGGATGCCGCCGTCGGCCAGCAGGTCGCAGGCGGCGGCGACCTCGGGGGTCAACTCGGCCGGGTGGGAGAAATGGAGCGACAGCCACACCCGGTGACGGCGCAGCACCGCGACCAGTTCCGGAGTGATCCGCTGCGGCAGGAAACCCGGGACCCGGGTGCCGATGCGCAGGAATTCGATGTGTTCAATCTCGCGCAGCGACGACAACAGGGCGTCGAGGCGGTCGTCGGACATCAGCAGGGGGTCGCCGCCGGAAAGCAGCACGTCGCGAACCTCGGTGTGGGCTCGCAGGTAGTCGAGGATGTCGGTCATCCGTCTCGGCAGCGGGTCGAGCGATCCCTGGCTGACCAGGCGCGACCGGGTGCAGTAGCGGCAGTAGGACGCGCAGGTGTCGAGGGCGAGGAGCAGGACCCGATCCGGGTAGCGGTGCACGAGGCCTTCGACCGCCGAAGCGTGGTCCTCACCGCACGGATCCTCCATGTCGCCCCTGCTGACGTTGAACTCGTCCGCGGTCGGAACCACCTGGCGGCGGATCGGATCTGCCGGGTCGTGGGGATTCATGAGCGCCGCGAAGTGTGGCGTCACCGATACGGCGAAGCGCTCAACGCCCATGGACAGACCGAGCCGTTCGTGGTCCGAAAGCTCCAGATACGCCTCGAGGTGGTCGAGGGAGGTCAGACGGTGGCGGAGCTGCCAGCGCCAGTCGCCCCAGCGGGCAGGGTCATAGGTTTCGTTGAACACCCGGCACAGGCGTTCGCGGTTGCTTTGCAGGAGCATTTGTGCCGGTGCAGAACCGATCGAAGGCATGGTTTAAATTTCCCTTGTCTTTCCTGAATTGAGATGAAGAATCAACGAGACATCAACCTGATCACCAGGTTGGTCCGCCAGCGACGACGCCGCGCGCGAAAAAGACCCCGAAGGGAGCGTGAGCATGGTGGATTACTGCTGGGAGTGAATTCCCGGGAGCCGCGGATGCAGCCCGGTTGTGGCGCGCTCGGAGAAAGTGGAGCAGCGCGGTGAGGGCGATCGCCGACGTGGAACGGAACCCTTCTCCCGGAGTCGAGACTGACGTCGGGTGATGGGCTCCTGCCTACTCGGAGGCTCGTCGGATGCGATTTCCTCGTTCACGCCTTGAAAGTACGTCTTTTTGACGGTGTGTCAAGGGGTTCATGACTGTAACGGGAAATTTTTTTTCCACCCGGCCTGTCCGGAGCCGGGACCGAACGCTTCCTGCCACATCCCGGTGAAGAAACTCCGGGCGTTCACGCCGAGGCTGCGAACCCGGTAACCGCCCTCCTGGATCACCAGTGTCGGCAGTTTGAGAGCGCTCACCATTCGCCCGTTCTCGGCGAAATCGGCGGCTGTGAGGTCCCAGGTTCCGGTTGGGTCCTTGCGTCCGGTGTCGAGGCCGAGGGCGACCACCAGAATCTCGGTGCCGTGCTTCTCGACCCGGCGTAGCGCCCGGGTCAGGACCTCGCGATAACGGGTGCCTTCGACCTTCTCCTCGAGCGGGTAGTTGCGGTTGGCGCCGAGCCCGGCGGAGGCGCCCCGTTCGTCGGCAAAGCCGCTGAAGTAGGGGTAGGCGAAGTTGGGGTGGCCGTGGATCGAAAGCGTCAGCACGTCGCCGCGCTCCCAGAAGATCTCCTGCTGGCCGTTGCCGTGGTGATAGTCGAGGTCGAGGATCGCGACCCGGGCGTGGCGGGCAAGCTCTTGGGCGGCGATGGCGGTGTTGTTGAAATAGCAGAACCCGCCGAACGCGCGGCTCTCGGCGTGGTGGCCCGGCGGGCGGACCAGCGCGTAGGCGAGCCGGCGTCCGTCGAGCACGGCGTGGGCGGCGGTCAGGGCGCAATCGACCGCGCGTCGGGCGGCTCGGAATGCGTTCCCGTCGAGCGGAGTGAAGGTGTCGATGCAGTAGTAGCCGGCTCGCATCTCGAGCTCTTTGGGCGGGCGGGCGTTGTTGCGGATGGGAAAGACGTACGGATAGACCGCGCGCCCGTCGCCGACCCGGGCGCAGACCCGTTCGAGATAGCGGACGTAGCCTCGATCGTGGACCGAGAGGATGTGGCGATCCGGGAACTCGCGGGGAGGGATCTCTTCGAAGATGCGGGTCGGGTCGATCTCGCGGCGGATGGTCGCGATCCGCACCGGCGACTCGACATAGCCGCGCTGGCGAACGTGGTGGATGAGGTGGAGGTCGTTGACCACGAGCGCGATTCTCTGGTCGGGTGGTGGTTGTTCGGCTTCGGCGACCGCGGCGCGGGCCGGCTGGTCGACGTAGCGGAAGGGCCGGAGGCGGACCGGGTCGTCCTTGAACGAGGACGTCACCTTTTCGACATACTCCGGCGGACAGAGGTCGCCGTACTTGCGGTCGAGTATCGCCCGGGCCGCGGCGCGCACATTCTTGCTCGCGGGCGGCCGCTCCGAACCGAGGGTGTCGACCACCAGGTAGGGCGGCTCATCGTCGTCGGCGGAGAGCGGTGTCTCGTACTCGGTGCCGATGACCGGGCGCGCGCCGAAGCCCTCGTAGAACCGGAGCCTGGCGGCGTTCTGGCGCCGACGGGAGGGGTCCCTGCAGAGCGCCGGGTCGTCGGGGAGGCACTCGAAGAGAACACCCCACGCGCCGAGCTCGAGGGCGTCCCTGCGGACCCGCTCGTAGAGCGTGCCGCCGATGCCGCGGCCGCCCGAACCCGAACCACTGGCGAGGTACTCGAGCCAGACAAAGCCGATCTCGGCCTCGTGGTAGACGAGGGCGAAGGCCTTGACCGTCCGGCGCTGGTTTTCCACGACGTAGAGGAAGGCCCGGAATCCGTGTCGGACGGGGTGTCGGAGTTTCCCCGGGAGCCCGGCGACATCCTTCTCGTTGAGCCCGGGAATGCGTTCGCTGAGCATCGCCTGGACCTGCTCGATGGCGACCCGATCCGGCGAGAGAATGTTGTCGTAGACCCTGCGGATGCGAAACACATGACCTCCGTCGACCGCTCGTGAGGAACGTTACGGTAGCACCCTTTCACCCTTGGCTGAAACGTCGGGAACCCGGAGAACGCCGTATGATGCATCGATCGTGGTCGACTTCGCGCTGATCCGTGATCCTGAATCCGGTGGGTGGCTGCACTTCCATCGCCCGGTCGAGGTGGTTTCGACCTTCACAGCCGGCGGTGTGGCGGAGGTTTTGGCCCGGATCGACGAAGCGACGACGGGGCGACGGGGTCTCTTCGCCGTGGGTTTTTTGACCTTCGAAGCCGCGCCGGCGTTTGACGGCGCCTTCCGCGTTCATCGACCGATCGACGGCATGCCGCTGCTTCAGTTCGGGCTCTTCGAGGAAGTGACCCGGGGACCCCAGCCTCGTTTCGGGAATCTCGGCTCCTGCGCCGTCGGTGAATTGTCGGCATCGCTGAGCGAGGAGGAGTACCACCGTTCCATCGGCAGTGTTCGCGACCTGATCGCGAGGGGCGAAACCTACCAGGTCAACCACACCTTTCGGCTCCGGGGTTCCTTCGACGGGGACCCCAGGGTTCTCTTCCTCGACCTGGTTCGATCACAGCCGACCCCCTTCGCCGCCTACCTCGACATCAAAGACCGGGTGATCTGCTCGGCGTCGCCCGAGTTGTTTTTCCAGCTCGACGGGGATCGTGTTGTCTCGCGGCCGATGAAGGGCACGATCGACCGGGGTTTTGATCTTCGTTCGGACCGGGAACGCGGTTCATGGCTCGTGCAGTCGCCCAAGAACCGGGCCGAGAACGCCATGATCACCGATATGGTGCGCAACGACCTCGGGCGTGTCGCCCGCGTGGGATCCGTGGCGGTGACGAGGACCTTCGACGTCGAACGCCACCCGACGGTTTTTCAGCTGACCTCGACCGTGGAAGCAAGGACGACGGTGCCGGTCTCCGAGGTCATCGCCGCGCTCTTTCCGCCCGCCTCCGTGACCGGCGCGCCCAAGGTGCGAACGATGGAGATCATCAACGAGCTCGAAGCCGATCCGCGGGGAGTTTACACCGGGGCCATCGGCGTGGTCGGACCCGGTCGCCGGGCGAGGTTCTCGGTGGCCATCCGCACCGCGGTGGTGGACCGGGACGCGGGGCGGGTCGAGTACGGCGTCGGCAGCGGCGTCGTGTGGGACTCCGAGTTCGAGGATGAGTACCGCGAGTGCGCCGCCAAAGCGAAGATCCTCTCCGAGCCCGTGCCCGAGTTCGAGCTGCTCGAGACCATGCTCTGGGAACCCTCCGGCGGGTTCTCCCTGCTCGATCGACACCTCGATCGGCTCGCGGACGCCGCCGAGTACTTCGACCGGGAGATCGACCTGACCCGGATTCGATCGGATCTCGAGTCCCGTTCGGAACGCTTCGGACGCAAACGACATCGCGTACGTCTCCTGGTTGACGCCGGTGGCTCCCATCGGATCGAGGCGTCCCGTCTCGAACCGGAGTCGGCAGCGGCGCCGGTACGACTCGGTCTTGCCGGATCGGCCGTCAGGCGGGAGGAGCCCTTTCTCCACTTCAAGACGACCAACCGAACAGTCTATGACCGAGCGCGAGCGTCGCGCCCCGAATGCGACGATGTCCTGCTCTGGAATGAGGGGGGCGAGGCCACCGAGAGCACCATCGCCAATCTGGTTGTGAAGATCGACGGCAAGCTCGTGACCCCGTCGGTGGAGTGCGGCCTCCTCGCCGGGACCTTCAGAGCGGAACTGCTCGAACGAGGCGAGATCGTCGAGCGCATCATCCGCGTCGAGGATCTCGGTCGCGCCGAGGCACTCTGTCTCATCAACTCGGTTCAGGGATGGAGAGAGGTGAAGTGGGTCGAAGAAGGGCCGGTTGAAAAAACGTGACAGGCGCCGGATCGGCGCCGTTGGCGCCGGCGTCGCCGTCGCCGGGGTCGTTGGCGGTGACGCCGTCGGTGCCGAGATCGATCGCGAGCGACTGATTGTCGAAGATGAGGTGCGGACCAGCGCCCGCGATGTCGAAGGCGATGGTGTCGATGACGGTGCTCGTGGCGTTGGAGGCGAGGATCGCTTCGCGCAGGCTGCAGCGCCCGATGTCGCGGGTCCCGTTGTCGCACAGGCCGTCGCCGGGGACGGCGTCCGTCGCGTCGATCGTACTGTCCACCGTGAACACCGCGGCAATCAGCGGCCGAGCGGGCAGCCAGCACAGGAGGGCGACGGCAACCCCGCAAACGATGAACCGGGATCTTTTGCCGCGGATCGCGGTGAGGATGGCGGTTGAAATCGAACCGTGACTTTCGCGGGAGCCCATCTGATGCTCCTTTTCGGTGGTGCGCCCTCGCCGTCCAATGAACGGATGCCGCGCCGCAGTCCGGCCGGCGTCGATCGATCCTTCGTCCGAGGCAGCGCGCCGTCTCCGGCCGATCCAATGGGTACAGACGACAAAACGGCGAAGATGGAATCACCGAAGGTCGTCGCCGGTGAGCCTGCGGATGATGGTTTTTGGAAGGGGGAGCGGGGAAGGGGAATCGAGGGCCGGGGGCACGGGCGCGGAGAGGGGACGAAAAACGAGCCCGGGCGTCGGCCCGGGCTCGCGGTTCGAAGAACCGATCGATCTATTCGGCGATGGGCTCCAGCGTCATCGGGTCGCGCAGCGGGAGCTTGGTGATCGGGCCGAACTCGGCGAAGTTCGCGTCATGCTCGGGGTGCCCCGCCATGATCTCGGCGATGTTGCCCACTACGAGGACGATCATCTTCTCCGGTTGGATTTTGGCCACGAAGGCTTTCTTGACGGCCTCGGCGTTCACCGCCGTCACATGGTCGCGGTAGGTCATCCAGTAGTCGTGCGACCGGCCGAGGAGTTCGTCGACGGCAAAAACCGAAACCGTCTGGGCCGCCGAAGCGAAGCTCTTCGGGAAGGTCTCGATGAACTGGTTTTTCGAAACCGTCAACTCCTCCTCGGTCACCTTGTCGGCGCGCATCTCGTTGATGATCTTGAACCCGAGCTCGGCGGCATAGGCGCAGGTGGACGACTTGGACTGGAAGAGGGCCCGGAAGGTCCCGGGGTAGCTGGTGGGGAATCCCATGCTCGAGTAGGCGCCGTAGGCGAGGCCCTCGTCGGAGCGGATGGTCTTCATCATTCTCGCGGTGAAGCCGCCGCCGCCGAGGATGTCGTTGCCGATCATCAGCGCGAACTCATCGGGATCGCCGAGCCGGTAGCCGATGTGACCATAGCTCACGCGGCCCTGGTTGACATCCTCCTTGTTGACCACGTAGACCCCGGGCGCGGGGGTGTGATCCGGCTGGGGAATCGCGGGCAGAGGTTGCTCGAGCTTGGGCAGGGTGCCGATGGTCCGCTCCAACAGGGCCGTGATCGCGGCCGGCTCGAAATCTCCCGAGACCGCGACGATGATGTTGTCGGCCCGGACGAGGGACGTGGCGAAGCTCTTGGCCTGTTCGGCCGTGATCGCGTCGACCGATGATTTGGTCGGGAGCCGGTTGAGGAAGAAGTCGTCGCCATAGATGAGCCGATTCCACTCCCGCCCCTCGATCCCGGCGATGTTGTCGTTGCGGGTCTTCATCCCCTGGATGAGGTCGTCCTTGGCCTTGGCGAAACGATCCTCCTGAAAGCGAGGTTTGGTCAGGACGTCCATCATCAGAGCCATGGCGGCCTCGAGATCCTTGGACAGCACGTTGAGGCTCACCGAGCCGGTGACGTCACCGATGTTGGTGCGCAAGACAGCTGCCAGGAAATCGAGCTCTTCGTCGAGTTCGCCGGCGCTGAGTTCACCGGCGCCGCCGGTGCGCCAGACTTCGTCGGCCAGGGTCGAGAGCCCCTCCTGACCCACCGGAACCAGGTAGCTGCCGCCGCGGAAATAGACGGCGATGCTGACAAGCGGGAACTGACGGTCGGGCATGGCGTAGACCGGAGTACCGTTGCTGAGCTCTGATCGGAGCCCGGCGGCATCGGGGATGTTCCAGTCGATGGTGCCGAAGACGAGTTCCTCGGGCCGCTTCGGAATCTCGCTGTCGGCCCAGGCGAGCCCGGCGAGGGCGAGAACACAGACGATGGTGAGAATCAGTGGGTGTCGCATGTCACTCCTCCTCCCCGATGCCCTCGGCGAGAGCGGTGATCCGCTCCTGCGCTCGTTGGGCGATCAGCTCCAATGCGGCTTGAAACTCCGGCGGCGCCTGGCTCTTCATGGATTGGATCTGGGCCAGCATGCCCTGGAGTTCGGCCGGGTCGGTGGTTTGGTTGATTTCGGCGATGGCCTGTTTGGCCATCGTTTTCGCCTGACCCGAGAGGGCTGCGAGCTCGGGGTCCTCTTCGGCTCCCTCCTTCCGGAAATACCAGAGCACGTTCTTGCCGGTCTCGGGGAAGTAGGTGTTGGCGACGCGCATGACGTCGTCGGCGGTCACCGCCTGGATCGCGGCGGACGAGGTGTTGAGGTATTGCCAATCGCCGAGCACGTCGTAGAAGAGAAGTTGGAGCAGGAGGTAGAAGTTCGACTGGAGCCGCCGGAAGGAGTTGGCGAGACTCTGGTTCTTGACCTTGGCGAGCTCGCGTTCGGCAACCGGCTGCTTCTTGAGCAGCTCGAGTTCGGCGAGCAGGGCGGCTTCGGCCCGCTCGTGGCTCACCCCGTCGGCGAGTTCGGCGCCGACCTCGAGGCTGCCGGCGTACTTGTTCGCCGAGAAGAAGGCGTAGGGCTCTCCGGTCGCGATGGCCTCGCCCTCCACCAACGCCTTGTAGAGTCGGCCGGTGCGGCCGCTGAGAATGTCGGTCATGACATCGAGGGCGAAGCTGTCGCGGTGGACGAAGGGCACCGCGTGCCAGCGGATCTGGACCGACGGGTTGGTGTCCGCGGTCGCGGTCATCCGGCGCTCCTGGAGCTGTTCGATCTCCTCGGTGACGATCTCCGGGGGGTCGTTCTCGCCGCGGGGGATGCGGCCGAAGTACTTCTTCGCCAACGCGACGGCCTCGTCGGTTTGGAAGTCGCCCACCAGCGCGGCGGTGATGTTGTTCGGGGCGTAGAACGTCGAGAAGAAGTGCTCCGCCTGGGCGCGGTTGATGGACTCGACATCCGACGGCCAGCCGACGACCGGGTGGTGGTATGGGAGCGAACCCCAGAACATGAAGTCGAACTGCTCCTCGTACTTGGCGGTGGGGTTGGACTCGACCCGCATCCTGCGCTCCTCGCGGACCACATCGCGTTCGGAGTAGAACTCACGGAAAACGGCGTTGAGCAGCCGGTCTGATTCCATCCAGAACCAGAGCTCGAGCCGGTTGGAAGGGACATCGATGAAATAGACGGTGGCGTCGTTGTTGGTGCCGGCGTTGAGCCCGGTCGCCCCCTGATTGGTGTAGATTTTGTCGTACTCGTTATTGACGATGTACTTCCGCTGCGCCTCCTGAAGCTCCTTCATCTTCTCGCGGAGCTCGGCCAGGCGCGGGGTCTGGTTCTCGGGCAGATAGATGCTCCCGGTGACCTCGCCGCGCCGTTTGGCCTCGCGAAGCGCGGTGTACTCGACATCCATCTCGGATCTGATCTGATCGAGCTGCGCCATGATCGCCATCTCGGCCTTGTGGTCGGTGGTCCCGATGGTCGTGGTGCCCTTGAACATCATGTGCTCGAAGAGGTGGGCGATGCCGGTGACGCCGGACTCCTCGTTGACCGAGCCGGCGTGGGCGGCCCACCCGGCCGCGACCCGGGGGGACTCGTGGCGCTCGACCAGGAGCAGCTTCATCCCGTTTTCCAGGGTGATCTCGGTGACCGGTACGTTGGCCTCCTGAGCCTGGAGTGCTGAACCGGTGAGCAGAACCAGGGCGACGAGCCCGGCGACGAACGACGCGCGTCGGAGGATCATGGTTGTGTCCTTTCGGGTTTCAGTTGAGGTGCCACTGCACATCCTGTTACTCGAATCTTGGTTGCGCCCCGGAATCCGGGGCTCGAACAAACGGGGTGTCAGTCTATACGAACGCGGTCGTAACCGGTTCTTCGTCCTCGATCAAGAAGGCGAGCACCCGCTCGAGCGTCGCCTCGCCGCCCTCGGCGAGCACCGAGTGGGCGGCGCCGGGAACCCGAACGAGCTCGGCTCCGGGGATGAGCCCGGCGAGTTCGGCGGTGTCCTCGGGCGCGACCACGGGGTCGCGGTCGCCGCACAGCACCAGGGTCGGAACGTCGATGGAAGGCAGACCGCCGCGGAGATCCCAGCCGCGGAGAAGGTGGTCGAGCTGAAGCAGGATGCCCGGCAGGTCGGAATCTTCGGGGCCGTAGAGACGGTCCGCGTTTTCGATGAATCGGGCGAAACGCTCGTGAAAGGACGGAGAAAACGCCAGGGTCATAAGCGCGGCGCCGGCGCGGTCGGGGGGTGCGTAGAGGAGCAGGTCCTGGAGGACCTCGAGCAATCGTCGTCCGTGGATCGACAGCCTCGCTGCGGATGAAACGACCACGAGCCGGGAGACCCGATGGGGAATCGCCAGCGCCGTGGTCAGGGCGACGACGCCACCCATGCTGGCGCCGAGGAGGGCCGCGCGCCGCACCTCCCGCGCATCAAGAACGGCCTCGAGGTCCTCGGCGGCGCCGCGCAGGGTGAATCGACCGCCGCCGGCCGAACCACCGACGCCGCGGTTGTCGACGACGATGACCCGGAAGCGACGGCCCATGACCGCCGGGAGATCTCCCCAGATTCGAGTCGTTGATCCGAGACCGGCGATGAGGACCACCGGCGGCCCGTTTCCGACCTCGAATCCCGAGACCGGGCCGTTTGCCGCATCGATCGTGAACACGTTGATGTCGTTCATATAGAATACCCGCCTACCGTGATCTTTCGAGCAGGCCCTCGGCATTGTAGCCGGACTCAGGGATCCCGGGTTTGGCATCTGGAGGAAGCATCGTGAGCGACCTGCTGCTGGCCGTGGACGTGGGCAATACCAACACCGTCGTCGGTCTTTTCGCGGGCGACGAGCTGCGCGGCCACTGGCGGCTCACGACGCACGCGGATCGAACCGCCGACGAAATCGGCATGTGGCTGCGTCAGCTTCTCCAGTGGGAAAAGGTCTCGCCGGCCGATCTCATCGGGGTTGCGGTCGCCTCGGTGGTGCCGCCGATGGATCCGAGGCTGCGCGAAGGCGTTCGGCGGTATCTCGACCAGACGCCGTTCTTTGTCGAACCCGGCATCAAGACCGGGATGCCCCTCAGGGTCGAGGCTCCTCAGGAACTGGGTGCGGACCGTCTCTGCGACGCGGTCGCGGCCTATGCCGAACACGGCGGCCCGTGCGTGGTCATCGACTTCGGCACCGCCGTGACCTGGGAGGTCGTTTCGGCGGCGGGCGAGTATCTCGGCGGCGTCATCGCGCCGGGCCCGGGGATCACCGCTGAGGCGTTGGGAGGCAAGACCGCCAAGTTGCCCCAGGTCGCCATGGCGCCGCCGCCGCGGGTGATCGGCAAGGGGACCATCGACAGCATCCAGTCCGGTCTCTTCTATGGTTATCTGGGTCTGATCCAGGGCGTGACTCGGCGGATTCTGGACGAGCTCGGCAGCGCGAAGGTGATCGCCACCGGTGGATTCGCGCCGGTTTTCGCGGAGCACGCCCCGCTCATCGACGTGGTGGAAAGCGATCTGACGCTGCACGGTCTGCGGCTGCTGTGGGAGAAGAATAGATAGGCGCGCATGAAGAACAGGGTGGTTTCAACCGAACGTCGCGAGCGGATTCGAGCAACCGTCGAGGAGAAGCTGCGGCCGCTGACGCTGCCCAATTTCCTGACCCTGCTCCGGATGGCCATCGTGCCGTTCTTCGTGCTGGCGGTCTTTGCCCACGAGTTTCGGCTCGCGGTCTGGATCTTCGTCATCTCCGGTTTCACCGATGTGCTCGACGGGTGGATCGCCCGCACCTTCGATCTCCGCTCGAGGATCGGGGCGCTGCTCGATCCGCTGGCCGACAAGGTCCTCCTGACGGCCGCCTACATCTCGCTCGCGGTTCCCCACGGTCAGGCGGTGGTGATCCCGCTCTGGCTCGCGATCCTGACCCTCTTCCGCGACTTTGTCATCATGCTCATGGCCTTCGTCTTCTACATGTTCGAGGGGATCAAGAGTTTTCCTCCGACCTGGGCCGGCAAGCTGACGACGGTGATGCACGTCGTCACCGTCAGTCTGGTTCTCCTGGCCAACGTGGTGGCGATCCCGGACGTGGTTCTCCGGACCTGCTTCTACGCCTCGTTCGTCATGGTGATCGCGTCGGGCTTCAGCTACATCTATCGTTCGAGCCAGGCGATCGAGGCCGAACGCCAGGCGCGGCTGGGCGGGGCGGTCGAGGATACCGAGATCGACCAGTACGGCGATCGGCGGAGATGAGTGAGGAGTTAGGGGTTCGAGGTGAGGGGTTAGACGTGAGACGTGAGGAGTGAGAGCTGAGATCCTCTCGGCGTCTAACGTCTAACGTCTAACGTCTAACGTCTAACATCTAACGTCTAACGTCTAACGTCTAACTTCCAAACTACGGACTCACCGTTTCCGGCGGTTCCCAGCTCGGCATGATGCCGTTGAGCACTCTGACGACGTCGCGGGCGATGGTCTTTTCTTCGTTCGTGGGCACCACGAGCGCCTTGACCTTTGAACCGTCGCTCGAGATCTCACCCTCGCCGCCGCGCAGGCCGTCGTTGATGTGCCGGTCGAGCTCGATCCCCATGTACTCGAGACCGCTGAGAGCCCATTCGCGGACCTCCGGCGAGTTCTCACCGATGCCGCCGGTGAAGAAGACGGCATCGACCCCGCCCATGGCGGCGGCGTAGGCGCCGATGTACTTCTTGACCCGGTAGCAGAACATCCGGAACGCGACATCGGCGCGCTGGTGTCCTCCGGCTCTCGCCTCGATGATCTCGCGCATATCCGACGAAACCCCGGAGATGCCGTAGAGACCGGAGTGCTTGTTCATCATGGTGTTGACCTGATGGAGAGTCATCTCCTCCATGGCCATGAGCCAGGGAACGATCGCCGGGTCCATGTCGCCGCTGCGGGTGCCCATGAGCAGGCCCTCGAGGGGGGTGAAGCCCATGGAGGTGTCCACCGATTTGCCGCGGTCGATGGCGGCCGCCGAGCAGCCGTTGCCGAGGTGGACCGTGATGAGCTTCTTCTCGTCCTTCTCCCAACCCAGAATCTGGCTGCCGCGGAAGGCGACATAGCGGTGCGAGGTGCCGTGGAAGCCGTACTTGCGAAGAGCATGCTTGGTGTAGAGCTGGAACGGGATGCCGTAGAGAAAGGAATGGGGCGCCATGGTCTGGTGAAACGCGGTGTCGAAGACCGCGATGTGCGGGACATCGGGAAGCGCGGCGTGGGCCGCGTAGTAACCGCGCAGATTGGGCGGGTTGTGGAGCGGCGCCAGCACCGAGCAATCCTCGATCTGCTGCACCACATCGGGGGTGATGATGACCGACGAGGCGAAGGCCTCGCCGCCGTGGACCACGCGGTGGCCGACGGCGCCGACCTCGGCGACCTCGCCGAGGATGCCGACCTCGGGATCGGCGAGGATGCGCAGCACCCAGTCGATGGCGGCGCGGTGCTCGAGGATCTCGCGGTAGTCGGTATAGGCCTTGCGGTCGGGAACCTTGAGCACGAGACGGGAGTCGGAGAGGCCGATCTTCTCCACCAGACCGGTGGCGAGGGTCTGATCCTGGTGTGCGTTCATCCGTTCGAGGTCGGTTTCGATGACCTGGAATTTGACCGAAGACGATCCACTGTTGAGAACGAGGATTTTCATTGGTTCACTCCATCGCCGCTGTCGCGGCGAGATGATGCGGCCTAAGCGAGCCTCGGTTTGTCATCGGGCAGGCGGTCGGTGCGCCGGCGGTTGGCGTCATAGGAGAAAAAGCCCTGACCGGTCTTGGCGCCGTAGAGTCCGGCCCGAACCAGACGTTTGAGCATCGGGCAGGGACGGAATCTCGGTTCACCGCTTTCCGAGTACAGGTGCTGCATCCAGGTGAGGACGCGATCGAGGCCGGTCCGGTCGGCCCACTCGAGGGGGCCCATGGTGAAGTTGAAGCCGAGCTTGATGGCGAGATCGACCTCGGCCGCCTGGGCAACGCCCTCCATCACCGTGTGCATGGCTTCGTTGATGAGCGGCATGATCACCCGGGTGGTGACGAAACCCGGCATCTCGAAAACCTTGATCGGAACCTTGCCGAGGAGGCGGGCGAACTTCACCGCCCGCTCGTAAACGCTGTCGGTCGTCAGCTGACCACGGATCACCTCGACGACCCGGGTGGTCGTGACGGGGTAGAGGAAGTGCATTCCGACGATTCTCTCGGGGCAGGAGTTCTGCGCCGCGAGCTCGGTGATGGAGAGGGTCGAGGTGTTGATCACGATGGGGTGGTCCTCGACCATCCGGCGATCGAGTTCTCGCAGGATCCGGCGTTTGACGCCGAAGTCCTCCTGAACGGTCTCGATGGCGAGGTCGCAGTCCGCTGCGCAGTCGAACTGGGTGACCCAGCGGATCCGTGAGAGGATCGCCTTCTTCTCCGAGTTCGTCAGGCCGAACCGGGCGATTTCGTGATCGAGCGACTGCTCGAGCTCGGTCCGACTGGCCTCCGCTGCCTCGGTGGAAATTTCCTTGAGGCAGACGTTGAGCCCCTCTTGGGCGACCTTGGTGGCGATGGACCGACCCATCATCCCGCCGCCGATGATTGCAACGTTATGAAGTTCCCAGCTCATGGTGCGGGAGTTTAACAGATGTGTCGGTCTTTTGCGTACTGTTTGTGTAGAAATTCACAAAGTAATGCGGACCGCTGGGTGATCGTGATTCGTTTGTTCGTGTCCGTGTCAATGTCCGCGTCCGACTCCCTCCCTCTCTTCCTCCCTTGCCGGTGGCCACGCCGCCGGCTGCGGCGGTGGCAGCGGTCTCATCGATCCTGCAGGTTGACTCGGTTTCGCAGCCTCGCGACATTGCGACTGCATGAACCGAGCCGAGAGACGTGTATCATGTGCGCCGTGATGAGAAATCGAATTTTTCTTGCTGCCCTGGCATTGATTCTGGTGGCGGGTCCTGGCCTGACGGCCGAGGAAGCGCCGGACAACCCGGTCTTCCCCGAGGTGGTCTTTTCCTCCCTCGACGGAAACGCCGCGATGAAGATCTCGTCGTTTCGCGGTCGCCCGGTGCTGGTGACGTTCTGGGCGAGCTGGTGCGGGCCGTGCCGGGTCGAGCTCCCCGAGCTGTCGAAGCTCTATGGCGAGCTGGTCGGGTCGGGTTTTGTCCTGATCACCGTCAATGTCGATCAGAACCCCGAGGCCGGGCGACGCTACCTCGATTCTCTCGGCTTGAGCCTCCCGGTCTATCGTCTGGACCTGCGGGATACGAGAGCTCTCGGCATCGACGCACTGCCGGCGAATATCCTGCTCGATACCGAGGGCCGGTTCGTCCGCGACTACAAGGGCTACACCCCCGTGGTGGTCGAAGAGGTCCGCCGGCTGGTGCTCGAAATGACGGCCGCCGGGAAACCATGACCACCGGTTCCCATCGTGGTTTGCGGGTGACCATCGTCGCCCTTGTCGCGATCTGCAGCATCGGCTGGAGCGGCAGCACGACGACATGGGTCGCCTGGAACTCGGTCGGGTTCTTCCCCCCCGATCTCAGACGCCAGGTTCGGCTCAACGAGGACCGGTTCGATGCCGGGATCCGCCGCGGCCTCTCGGCGCCGCCGGCATGGCGCGCCGCCGCACCGGGCAATCTCGAAGCCGCCCTCGAAGGACAGATCCACCACGCCGCCGCGGCGTTGAGAACACCGGTCACCATGGCGGATCTGGTCGAGGAACTGGGCGTGCTCGCGGTGCGGGTCCTCGATGCCAACGATCCCCTTGCCGCGGCCCACGACGATTCGCTGGAACCGACTTACGCCGGCGCCTATCAGGCATATGTCGACTCGGTGCGCGACCGGCTCCGTCTGGTCTACTACGGTCAGGATTCCCGAATCATCGGGGGTAAGCAGGTCAGCGCCAGCGTCGCGGCGATCCTCGATCGATCGCGGAGCCTCTACCCGTTTCTCGGGGCCGAGTTCTACCGCACCGGTTCGCTGAGAACGTGGCGTCAACTCGATGATCGTTCGGTCGCTTTCGGCGTCGCGGGCGTGTCGCTGTCGCGCGGGTTGACGGATCTCGCGAACTTCGCCGCCTATGTCTGGAGTTCCGGTGGAGGGCTCGTGCCGCCGCCGGTGCCCACTCCGGCGGGGCATGTCGGTGCGACGGTGACCCGCACCCTCGGTGGCGGGTTCCCGGAACGCAACCGGGCGGAGCGCGGTTCTCCGGTCATGTCCGAGTCCAAGCTCGTTCTCCCCCCCCCATGAACGAGTCGATCCGCCGTCGGTTTGCCGATCGCGTGGTCGTCGGCGATGGCTCGATGGGCTCCGAGCTCGTCGGTCGGATGGAGGCGGGCGCCGCTCTCGAGTCGGCGATACTCACTCACCCCGAGGTGGTTCTCGACATCCATCTCGCCTACCTCCGGGCGGGTGCGGAGCTGATCGAGACCGCGACCTTCGGCGCGTCGAGGACTCGGTTGGCGCGCGACCGGGCCGGCGATCAAGTCGAAACCATCAACTCGACGGCGGTCAAGCTGGCCCGCGAGGCACGGGAGATCGCCGGTGTCGATTGCCTGGTGGCCGGCGCCATCGGGCCGTTGGCGGGGGTGATCGACCTCGACGAGCCGGAAGGGCCGTCGATCATCGCCGCAGCCCACGCGGAGCAGGCGCAGATCCTCGCCGGGCGGGGCGCCGATCTGCTCATGCTCGAGACCTTCTTCCGGTTTGACGAGCTCGCCCTGGCAGTCAAGGCGGTGCGTGAGGTCTGCGACCTGCCGTTGATCGGATTGCTGACCTTCGCCACCGAGCGGCCGCCTCACCAGTACGCCGAACAGGCCCGGGTCGTGGACCAGCTCGCCGACCTCGATCTGCTCGCCGTCGGCGTCAACTGCGCGCCCGGGCCGATGGGAGCGCTCGAGATTCTGCGCAACACCAGGCAGACCAGGGTGCCCCTGGCCGCCCTCCCCAACGCGGGTGTGCTCTCACGGCGGGACGGTCGGGTCTACATGCCACCCGCGACGCCGGCATATCTGGCGCGGTTTGCACGGCTCTCGGTCGAGCTCGGCGCCTCGCTCGTGGGCGGCTGTTGCGGAACCGGTCCCGAACACATCAGGGCGATCGCCGAAGCCGTGGGTGGGCTCAAGCCGCGGCCGCACGTCGCGACGGTTGTGGCCGTCTCCGACCTCGACATTCCCGAAGATCGCGGTCGTCGCCTCGAGTCGAGCCTGGCAGCCAAGTTCGAGGCCGGCGAATTCGTCCGGGTCGTGCAGCTCGATCCGCCCAAGGGGACCAACGCCGAGGCGGTGCTGTCCGCCGCCGCGGCGCTCGCGCGCCACCCCGCGGTGGACGCCGTCGACATCAACTCCAACCCGCTGGCCCGGCTGCGCATGGACTCGCTGTCGCTGGCCGCCGAGATCCAGCGCCGCACCGGGCTCGAGACCGTACCCCACATCACCCCGCGCGATGCGAGCCTCATGGGTCTCCAGTCGCAGCTCCTGGGCGCCTGGCTCAACGGTGTCCGCAACCTCTTCGCGGTCACCGGCGATCCGTCGCAGCTCGGCGACTATCCGGGTGTCCACGATGTCTATCACGTCGACATCTTCGAGCTCGTGCGGGCGATTTCGCGGATGGCCGAGGGCTATGACTGCGCCGGCAACCGGATCGGCGACCCGCCGGTCTTTTTCACCGGAGTCGCCGTCAACCCGGCGGTGGATGACATCGAGCACGAGGCCGATCGGCTCAAGCGCAAGATCGACAACGGCGCCCACTTCGCCATGACCCAGGTCTTCTTCGAGTGGCCGCCGTGGGAGCGCTTCCTGGAGATCTTCGGCGGTAAGCTGCCGATCCCGGTGATGATCGCCGTCTGGCCCGTCCAGTCGCTCAAGATGGCCCTGCGTTTGCACCACGAGGTGCCCGGTATCGAGGTTCCCGAGGATCTGATCGCGGCCATGGAGAGCGCGGGGCCGGATGCCGAGCAGGTGGGTCGCGAGCGCGCCCTGAAACTGTTCCGCGAAGCACCCACCTACGCCAACGGCGTCTACCTCATCGCGCCCTTCAAACAACCGGAGAACGTGATTCCACTCATCGACGAGGCGATGAGCTGAGGCGTTCTTTCCGATCTCGACCGTGGCGTCGGACGCCCCGGCCGATCTCGGAACATGAGGATTGTTTTGAACGGCTCTCCTTCAGCTCAGCGAGTGCAGGATGAGGCGCCGCGCCTCAGCCGGTGCTCGGTGAGAGAACGCGCTCCTTTGATCTTTGGGAACACGATGGAGTGGGGAGTCGCGGATCGGGATCGCGGCCGAAAGAGGTGCGAGCGAAATTGACGAATCGGAGGCCCGATGGGCCGATCAGCCGGCGACCCGACGCCGATGTCCCCGTGTCAGCCGATTCCGGCCGTCAGAGCACGTCGATCAAGCCAATTCACGTGGCATAGGTTCGAGGGATGATGGACGTCGTGTTTTCGAGGTGAATGAAAGGAAATTCGTAGCCGTTCATACACTCGTTCATTGTCGATCGAATGACCCGCCGAATTTTCGAATGTGCAAACCAGCTACCATTCCCAAGTGGGCAACCAACAGCGACTGTCGCGATCCTCCATGAACCTGTCGCGTCGGTCCATTTCCTTGCGGGCTCAACCGGCCTATTTTTAGGACGATTAGAACCTTGGAGAACAGCCGCCCGTGGGGGCACATCGGAGGGAAAGGATGACTCGCAGGGCTTTTACCGTAGTTCTCACAGCGACCATGACCGTTCTGGCGGCGATCCCGGCGTTCGCGGACCCGGCGCCGACGTCCGTCGATCAGCGTCGGATCAGCGCCGACCGGGCGGCGGCGCTCGCGGTCAACCCCGTGACCGAGGTCGGCGCGGGCTACCGCGTCGTCCACCCCCGCCGCCAGGTCGACCTCACCCCGGACGGGATCCGGGTGGTGGGACAGCGCGGCGCGCCGGAGTGGCGATGGACGCTTGAGACGATCGCCTCCTCGACCGGCCGGCGGCTGGCCGAAACCGGCCCGGTGGGGCCGATCGAGGTCGAGCGCGGGCTCATCCGCTACGACCGCTGCCTGCTCTACGAGGACTACCGTCTCAAGCAGAACTCGGTGGAGCAGCTGCTGGTGATCCCCGAGCCACTGCCGCTGGGCGGCGAGGACCTCATCGTGACAGGCACCGTCTCGTGCGACGGCGAGCTCTCCGGGGACCGGCAGGGCTGGACCTGGCGCGGCGACCGGGGAGAGGTCACCCTGGGCCGGGTGACGGTGATCGACGCCGACGGCTCGACGATTCCGGCTCGCCTGGAGGTCACCGCGACCTCGACCCGCCTGGTCGTGGACGGGAGCGCGCTGCTGACCGCGGCCTACCCGGTGGTGGTGGACCCCGAGATCGGCTCCAACGATTACCGGATCAGCGACTTGGGGCCGGACGGCGACCCCGACTACGACGCCTTCGAAGCCGCAGTGGCCTACAACTCCGTCAACAACACCTACCTGGTGGTGTGGGCGGGGGACGACACCCCGGGCGGCCTGGTGGACGAGGAGTACGAGATCTTCGGGCAGGTCCTGGACGCGAACGGGAACCAGCTCGGCTACAACGACTTCCGCATCAGCTATGCCGGGGGAACCGGCTCGTTCGTCACCCGAACCCTTCGCCCCGACGTGGCCTTCAACAGCACCTACAACGAGTTTCTGGTGGTGTGGTCGGCGGACAACCCCGAGGACGGCTGCGTCGACAACGAGTTCGAGATCTGGGGCCAGGTGATCGACCCGTACATCTTCCCGCTCTACGGCGGCAACTTCCGGATCAGCTTCAACGGGGGCTCTGGGGACGCCGCCTTTGGCGCCGACCACCCTGCGGTGGTCTTCAACCCCGACGCCGACGAGTACCTGGTGGCGTGGTACGCTGACGACACCGTCCAGGGCATGGTGAACAACGAGTGCGAGATCTTCGCCCAGCGGGTCTCCTCCACCGGCACCCTGGTCGGCTCCAACCTGCGCATCAGCGACATGGGCGGAAGCGGCGACCCGCTGTACAACGCCTACCGCCCCGACGTGGTGTACGACAGCCGGAATTTCGAGTACCTCATCGTCTGGTACGGTGACGACAACACCGGCGGCCTGGTCGACGACGAGAGGGAGATCTTCGGGCAACTGATCACCTGGCAGGGGGTGGGGACCGGGCCCAACGACTTCCGCATCAGCGACATGGGCGGCACCGGCGATCCCGCCTACGATGCACTTCACCCGTCCGCGGCGTACAACCCGCTTCGCAACGAGTACCTGGTGGTGTGGCAAGGGGACGACAACGTCGGCGGCCTGGTCGAGGATGAGTTCGAGGTCTTCTCGCAGCGATTCACCCCTGATCTTGTCGGTCTCGGCCCCAACGACCTCCGCCTCAGCGACGTCGGCGGCCTCGGCGACCCGAACTACGACGTTCTTTCGGGACCCGAGGTGGCCTACAGCCCGATCCTCGACCAGTACATGGTGGTTTGGTGCGGCGAGGACAACGTCGGCGGCTTGGTCGACGGGGAGCATGAGATCTTCGCCCAGATGCTCAACGGCGACGTCAGCGACGGGATCGGCCCCAACGACGAGCGGATCTCCGACGCCGGCGGGATCGGCGTGACCACGTTCACGACCTACGAGCCGGTGGTGGCGGCCAACACCTGGAACGGCCAGTTCATGGTCGCCTGGAACGGCACCGACAACGAGGGCAGCCTGGTGCAGGGGGAGAACGAGATCTTCATCCAGCGCATGGACGGAATGGCGGTGTTCGTCGACGGCTTCGAGTCCGGCAACACGTCAAGCTGGTCGTCGACGTTGCGGTAGGGGAATGATCGGCTGTCTGCTCCGATTCCAAGGAGCGGCGCTCCGGGTAACCACACGGCACGCGGGCGGCTACCGTTTTGTCCCAGCGGCTGAAAAATATACACATTGCGGATGGTGGAAGACGATGGCCGAGACGCTGGCCTCGGGCTCCATCATCATCCCGTCGGTGAGGCGGATGCCGATCTCGTCGGGATCGAGGAGGGACCAGATGTCCTGCTGCTGGTCGAGATCGGGGCAGGCCGGATAACCCGGGCTGTAGCGCTTGCCCCGGTAGTCGGCGCGGAAGCGGTCCATCATCGTGGTCCCGGCCGGGTCCGGGAAGCCCCACATTTCGCGGAGCCGGCGGTGGAGCCGTTCGGCGGCGGCCTCGGCGGTCTCGATGGCGAGCGCCTGGATGGCGTGGCTGCGGAGGTACTTTCCGGCGGCGCGGTCGGCGGTTGCCCGCTCGCGCACACCGTCGCCGGCGCCGACGACAAAGATCGCCACGGTGTCGCGCCTGCCGGCGGCCGGCGGCAGGACGTAGTCGGCGAGGCAGAGCCCGTCCGACTTGGGCTGACGCGGGAAGGTGAAGCTCCGGATCGGCGCGGCGCCGCCGGGTTCGAAGACATCGAGCCGATTGCCGTCCGATGCGGCCTCGAAGAAACGCCAGACCTCGGTGACCCTCATCCACTCCCGGGCTTCGTCCTGAAGCCGGCTGATCATCTCGATCAGGCTCAGGGTCTTGGGATCGCCCTCGTCGATCAAACGTTCGACCCTGCCCCGTATCCCCAGGTGCTTGCCGTAGAGCATCTGCGGGTTGAGGTAGCGCCAGACATCGGGCAGATCATCGACGCGCCGGACCACGTGCCGGTCGAAATCGGGAGGGGCGGGCAAGGCAACGGAGAGATCGACCCTCGTCGAACGTGATGGCGCCGGGTCAGACGATTCAGACGATTTCTCTTCAGTGAAATCGTCTGAATCGTCTGACCTGGCACCGCCGAGGCTCTCGATCAGCGTCCCACGTCGGTCGGGGTCCACCAGCTTCTGCATCACATCGAGCCCCTGCATGGCGTCGCCGCAATAGATCACCGGGCCGCCGTAGGCGGGCGCGATGCGGGTATCGGTGAACTTCTTCGACAGCGCCGCACCGCCGACGAGGATCGGCGCGTCGATGCCCGCGGCCCTGAGGTCGTCGGCGGTCACCACCATCTGGTGCGCCGACTTGACCAGCAGACCGGAGAGCCCGATGGCGTCGGGGCGATGCTCGCGGCAGGCCTCGACGATCCGTTCGGGCGGGACCTTGATGCCGAGATCCACGACCTCGAAGCCGTTGTTGGCGAGGAGGATCTCGACCAGGTTTTTGCCGATGTCGTGGACATCGCCCTTGACCGTGGCGAGCACGGCCTTGCCCCGGGCCGCCGTGTCCTCTGCCTCCATGTGGGGCTCGAGATACGACACCGCGGCCTTCATGGACTCGGCCGACTGCAGGACCTCGGCGACGATGAGTTCGTTGGCGTTGAAAAGCCGCCCGACCTCGCTCATCCCGGCCATCAGGGGGCCGTTGATGATGTCGAGCGGCGCCGCGCCTTCGGCGAGCTTGCGATCGAGATCGTCGGTGAGGCCGTCGCGGGTGCCGTCGATGATGTAACGGGCGAGGCGTTCATCGAGGGGAAGATCATCGGAGGGTCGCGAGCGGTCGCGTTTGACCCCGCGGAAGCGCTCGGTGAGCCGGGCGATGTTGGCCTGGTTGATGACGGCGCGCTGTTCGGGGGTCTGGCGTCTCCAGTCGCGCGGGATGGTTGCCAGGTCAGACGATTCAGACGATTCCGCTACGGTGGAATCCTCTGAATCGTCTGACCTGGCACCGCCGGGATAGTTGAAGAGCAGATCTTCCGCCTCGCGCCGAACTTCGTCGGGGATACTGGCGAAGCGCTCGATTCCCTGGCTGTTGACGATGGCGAGATCGAGCCCGGCCTTGGTGCAGTGGTAGAGAAAGACCGAGTTGACCACCTCCCGCGCTGCCGGCGGCAGACCGAAGCTGACGTTGGAGATGCCGAGCACCGTCCGGCAGTTGGGTAGCGCCTCCTTGACGAGCCGCAGCCCCTCGATGGTCTCCACCGCGCCGCCGATGTAGGCCGCGTCGCCGCTCGCCGCCGGGAAGACCAGCGGGTCGAAGACGAGGTCGCGGTCTGAAAGTCCGTATTTTCCGACCAGCAGCTCGCGGCTGCGCAGCGCCACCTCGAGTTTGCGTTCGCGCGAGAACGCCTGGGCGTCGTCGAGGTTTTCATCGATGGTGCCGACGACGGCCGCGGCGCCGAAACGCCGGAGCAGCGGGCAGATCCTCTCGAACCGTTCCTCACCGTCCTCGAGGTTGATCGAGTTGACGATGGCGCGGCCCTGGCTGTAGGTCAGCGCGAGCGCCACCGCCGCCGGGTCGGTTGCGTCGATCATCAACGGCGCCTTCACCGACCGGGTCAGCCGATCGTAGAACTCGCGGATGTCGGCGAGTTCGTCGCGCTCGGTGGTGGTCAGGCAGACATCGACGATCTGCGCGCCCGCCTTGACCTGGGCGCGGCCGATCTCGGCCGCTTCGTCCCAGCGCTCCTCGGTGACGAGGCGGCGGAACTTGGCCGAACCGAGGACGTTGGTGCGTTCGCCGACGAGCAGCGGACGATTCTCCGGGGTCGATTCAACCAGGTCGATGCCGCTGAAGAAGACCCGGGTCGAGCGCACCGTGGGCAGGGTTCGCGGCTTCTTGCCGTCGGTCATCGCGGCGATCGCTGCAATATGCTTCTCGGTGGTGCCGCAGCAGCCGCCGACGAAGTTGAGCCAGCCGGCGTCGGCGAAGCGCTCGAGCTTGCCGGCCAGGGTTTCGGGCGTTTCCGGATAGCGGCCGTTCTCGTCGGGCAGCCCGGCGTTGGGATAGCACGCGACCGCGCACGCCGCCATCTCGTGCACCGAACGGAGGTGGTCGGTCATGAACTCCGGTCCGGTGGCGCAGTTGAGTCCCACGGCGAGCGGCCGTGCGTGCTCGATGGAGGCGACAAAGGCCTCGGCGGTCTGACCGCCGAGCATGGTGCCGTTGAGCTCGATGGTTCCGGAGACGATCACCGGCCGGCGGGTGCCGGCTTCGCGGCACACCGCCTCGACGGCGATGAGCGCCGCCTTGGTGTTGCGGGTGTCTTGGCAGGTCTCGATGGCGAAGAGGTCGACCCCGCCTTCGAGCAGCCCGGCGGCCTGCTCGGAGAAGCCCGCAACAAGCTCCGGAAAAGTGATTCCGCCGGTGACGCTGATCGCCTTGTTTGTGGGTCCAATGGAGCCGACCACAAAACGCGGTCGATCGGTCGAAGGAAAGTCGGCGACCGCCCGCACCGCGAGTTCCGCCGCCACCCGATTGAGCTCCCGCGCCTTCTCGGCCAGGCGGTACTCGGAAAGGACAACCGGCGTCCCGCTGAAGGTATCCGTCTCGATGAGGTCGGCCCCGGCCGCGAGATAGGCCCGGTGGACATCGAGGATGACATCCGGCCGGGTGATTACAAGGTTCTCGTTGCATCCCTCGAGCTCGACTCCGCCAAAATCACCCGGACCCAGGTCTCTGCTCTGGAGCATGGTCCCCATCGCCCCGTCGAACACGAGAATCCGCTCGCGCATGAGCGCGAGCAGTTCGCCGGTGCGGTCGGGTCCGGGAACGCGGGTTGCCATCTCTCAAACTCCGGTGTCTTTGTACGCAAATGCGAAGCGGATTGCAAACCCGTCGATGAACGAAGACGTTGACAGGGTCGCGTCGCGTGGTGTGAAGTGGATCGATGACCCGCGACCGCGGCATCCACTGGCCCCGCGCAGCGCTCCTGGCGCTGCTTTGCTGGTGGACGATCCGCCTGGGCAGCGGAGCCGCAACGTGGTGTTTCGTTGACTTCGTGAATCTCGCGTTCCACGAGTTCGGTCATCTGCTCTTCCGTCCGTTGGGCATGACGCTGCACTATCTCGGCGGAACGCTCTTCCAGCTCCTTGTCCCGGCGATGCTGGTGGTGTACTTCCTGATCCGGAGGGCCGAACCATCGGGGTCCGCTTTCTGCTTGTGGTGGGTGGGGGAGAACCTGGTGAACGTCTCGGTCTACATGGCCGACGCGCGGGAGTTGAACCTGCCCCTGGTGGGCGGCGGCGACCACGACTGGAACGAGCTCTTCTACCGCTTCGGTCTGCTCGGCGAGGAATCGGTCGCGCGGGTCTCGGGATTCACCCATGGGCTCGGGGTGGCGATCATGCTGGGCGGGCTGCTGTGGTGGACCTACTTCGTGCTGCCGACCCGGATCCAGCGGCGGGTCCACGACGCGATCACGAGCCGGAGCCCCGCGCTCGAGCTGCTCTTTCCGTATCCCGATCAGACCGTTTGAGCCCCAGTGGATCCTGAATTGAAGAAAACCGGCACGCCGTCGGGCTTGGCGGTTTTTTCGGATGTTGGACGAGGGTCGTGGTTGCCCACTCGATGCTGAAGCTCACGAGCTCGACGGGAACCGTCTGAAAGTAGTTGATGACGGCGCCCATCAAAGTGTCGCGATCAGCCTGGAGAGAAATCCCGTTGTGAAAATTCATCCCGAGCCAGACGGTTGCGGAGTCGATCCCACCGTCATAATAGTGAGTGGCGGCGGCATAGCCCGAGCCGTTTGCCGCCCGGATTCAGCCAGTCAACCACGATCTGGCACTGGGCATCACCGGGTCTAAGAGTGCCTTCGCCGTGCCTTTTCCCGACCCGAAAGGCCGGGATTGATAAGCTGGGGCCTCAGATGTCGACCGCGAACACGATTCTCCGATCGTACGTCAACCTGGGGTTGGCCCCGACCGGGTCGGCCCCCAAGGGTGAGCGGTGCGAGCCCGGCGGCCTCGGCGCCCACCATTACTCCCACCATGGATGGGCCTTCCGCCGGCCGCTGTCGCCGGGCTCCTCGGTGCCTGTCGATCGAGATTTCCCGACCCGGTCGCGACCTGATTCGGACTGACCCACAGATGTGCCTGCTCGTTTTTGCCTGGCGCGTTCACCCGGAGTTTCCGCTGATCCTCGCGGGAAACCGGGACGAGTTCCACGACCGGCCGGCCGCGGCCGCCCACTGGTGGGACGAGCCCGAGGGGATCCTCGCGGGGAGGGACCTGCAGGCCGGCGGTTCGTGGCTCGGCGTCAGCAGCGGCGGCCGTTTCGCGGTGGTGACCAACTATCGCGAACCGGGAACCGCGACCAGCGGCCGACGATCCCGCGGCGAGCTCGTGGTCGATTTCCTCTCGTCCTCCGCCGCCACCGGGGAGTGGATGGACGGACGTGCCGGAGTTCGGGACGAGTACGGCGGATTCAACCTCATTATCGGTGATGGTGGAGAGATGCACTATCTGAGCAACCGCGGCGAGGGCCGGCGGTTCCTCGACCCCGGGATCTACGGTCTCAGCAACCACCGCCTCGACACCGCGTGGCCCAAGGTCACGGCCGCCCGTGAAGGACTGCGGCGTTGTGTCGAGGAGGATCGCCTGCAAAGCGAGGCGCTCCTGCAGATCCTCTCGGATCGCAGGCCAGCCGACGAGGAGGAGCTGCCGGACACGGGCGTGCCGCGCGACTGGGAACGCCTCCTGTCCTCGGCTTTCATCGTGGATTCGCGCTACGGCACCCGGGTGAGCACAATCGTCCGGGTCGGGGCCGGCGGGAGGTACGAACTCCAGGAGCGCTCGTTCGGCCCGAAAGGAACGGCAGAGGGCGACGTGCGGTTCAGCTTTGTGCCATCGCCTCCAGCTGCTCGGCCACCAGCCCTTTGAAAAGCTCGATCTTGTAGTTGTTCCCGGCCAAAGGTTCGGCGCCCGCCACCGATGCCCCGGCGGCGGCGGCGATGATCTCGGGGTCGAGTTTCCTGCCGGTGACGGCGGCCTCGACCCCGGCGGCGCGCCACGGGATCGGCGCCGCGCCCGAGAGAAAGACCCGTGCCGACGTCACGACATCGCCGTCGAAAACCAGCGCGAGGGCGACCCCGGCGAGGGCGAAGTCCCACGATGCCCGGGCGCGCACCTTGCGGTACGACGAACGCAGTCCCGCCGGCGGCGCCGGGAGGATGATGTCGGTGATGACCTCGTCGGTCTCGAGAACGGTCTCCCGATGCGGGTCCACCGACGGCGGGACGTGAAGCGCCGCCACCGGCACCGACCGGGTCGCGGATGGGCCGGTGACCCGGCAGACGGCGCCGAGAGCGGCCAGCGCCGGGGCGGTGTCCGACGGGTGGACGATGTAGCACATGTCGCCGCCGAAGATGCAGTGGAACCGGTTCTCGCCGTCGTAGGCGTAGCAGAGCTCGCCGCCCTTGCGCAGACAGTGGAAGTCGCCGCGGTAGTACCAGCAGCGCGGCTTCTGGCAGAGGTTGCCGGCGATGGTCCCCTGGTTGCGCAGTTGTGGGCTCGCCACGACTCTTGCCGCGTCGGCGAGGGCGCCGTAACGCTCGGCGACCAACCCGCTGTCCGCGATCTCGACGATCGGGGTCATGGCGCCGAGGCGGAGACCGCCGTCGGCGGTCGCGGCGACCCCGCGAAGCTCGGCGATCGCGCCCAGGGAGACCACGGTGTCGGCCGCAAAGACCCGGTCTCGCAGACAACCCAGGAGATCGGTGCCGCCGCCGTGGATCCGCGCGTTCCGTTCGTCGAGGAGCGCCAGCGCGGCGCGAAGCGTGTCGGGGCGGGCGTAGCTGAACTTGGGGAGCATCTCAGGCCTCCTTTCCCTGCGAGCCGACGGCCTCGAGAATCGCCCTCGGCGTCAAAGGGGCAGCGGTGACGCGAATGCCGAGCGCGTCCGCCACCGCGTTGGCGATGGCGGCGGCGGTGGGAATCGTCGCCGGTTCGCCGAGGCCCTTGGTGCCGGTCGAGTTGAACGCTTCGTCGGGCACGTCGATGGCAAGACAGGCGTGGCTGTCGGCGACATCGAGGATGGTCGGGACCTTGTAGTCGTGGAAGTTGGCGTTGACCATCCTGCCGGTCCGGCGGTCGAGCACCCTTTCTTCCGTGACCCCGAGTCCGATGCCCATGGCCATGCCGCCGAAGACCTGGTTGTCGAAGGTGAGCCGGTTGAGCACCCGGCCCGAGTCGTGCGCCCCGAGGAACCGGAGGATCCGGATCTCGCCGGTGCGGGTGTCGACCTCGACCTCGCAGAACTGGGCGGCGCAGGGGAAGGTGACCGACCCCTCGGGGTTGGGATCGCGATATCCGGTCCCCATGATGAGGCCGCGGCGCCCGAGCATCTCGACAGCGGTGACGGCGAGGTGCTTTTCGCCGTCCGAACGGCTGACGACCTCGCCGTCCCTGATCTCGAGGTCTCCGGGCTCGACCTCGAGCTGCTCGGCCGCGAATCCGAGCAGCTGGCGCTTGACCGCGGCCGCCGCCGCGAGCACCGCGGGCGAGTCCGACGGGACGGTCTTGCTGCCGCCCGACGGCGTCGCGTACTGGCCGGTGGCGGTGTCGGCGTTCTCGACCTGGATCCGGTCGACGGGCACCCCGAGTTCCTCGGCGACGATCATCGCCGCCCAGGTCTTGGTCCCGGTGCCGATGTCCGAGGCGCCGAGGTTGAGGTTGGCGCTGCCGTCGGCGAAGAGCTTGACCACCACGGTCGACGGCGGCCCGCCGGCGTAGCCCCAGAAGCAGGCCGCGGCGCCCACCCCCCGACGGATGTCGCCTTCGGTGACGCGGCGCTCGGCTGCCTCTTGCCAGCCGAACGCCGCGGCGCCATTTTCGAGACAGGCCGCGAGCTGGTACGACGTGTAGGGCATCGGCGGATCACTCTGGAGTTCGGTGGCGAGGTTCTGCAGCCGGAAGGCGATGGGGTCGATCCCGACCTTGGCGGCGAGCTCGTTCATCGCCTGCTCGAGCGCCCACGCGCCCTGGGGAAAGCCGGGCGCCCGCATCGGCCGCGCCTTGCCGGCGTTGGTGTACACCGTGACGTCCTCGGCACGGAGGTTGGGGCAGCGGTAGAGGTAGACGGCGAGCGAGCTGGTATCGGCGCCGTAGGCGTAGGCGCCGGCGGCGCCCAGAGAGTGGTAGTCGATGGCGGTCAGGGTGCCGTCCGAGCGGGCGCCGATTTTGATCGTCATCGTGTTTGCCGGCCGGTTGCCGGTGGCCGTGAAGCAGTCTTCCCGCGGCAGGAAGATCTTGACCGGGCGGGCGGTCATCCGCGCCATGATCGCGGCCATCACGGTGTACTTGCCGGTCTCGAGCTTGGCGCCGAAACCGCCGCCCATGTAGTGGCCGATGACCCGGATGTTCGACATCGGCAGGGCGAAGACCCGGGCAAGGGTCTCTTGCACCGGGAAGACGCCCTGGGTGCTGTCCCACACGGTGAGCCGGTTGCCGTCCCACCGCGCCACCGATCCGTGCGGCTCCATCGGGGCGTGGATCTGGCACTCGGTGCGGTAGGTGCGCTCGACCACGGCGTCTGCCTCCCCGAAGCCGGCGGCGAGGTCGCCGCGCTCGCGGAGCCGGGGCTCGCCGACCATGTTGCCGCCGTCGTGGACCGCGGGTGCGCCGGGCGCGAGCGCCTCGGCATCGTCGATGACGAAAGGCAGCACCTCGTAGGTCACCTCGATGGCGCGGACGGCGTCGGCGGCCTGGAGCGGGGTCTCGGCGGCGACGGCGGCGACCTCTTCGCCGGCATAGCGGCAGGTCGCATCGAACAGCGTGCTCGAGAAGGTGCCGCCGCGCTCGTACCACGGGATGTCGGTGCCCGGCGTGGCGCGGGTGATGACGGCGTGGACACCGGCCATCTTCTCGGCCGCCGTCGTGTCGATCGAGAGGACCTTCGCGTGGGCGTGGGGACAGCGGAGGATCGCGCCGTGCAGCATCCCGGGCAGCGACACGTCGTGCGGGTAGACCGCGGTGCCGCTCACCCGCTCGTAGGCGTCGACCCGCGAACGGCGGCTGCCGATCACGGTGGTTTTCGGCCAGGCGCCGGCGGTGGCGTCGTTGTCCGGGGTCTCGGGGAGCGGCCCGTTGACGTGGTAGTCGTGCCGGTCGGTCATGACCCACCTCCCTTCCTGCGCCCGTCAGCGGCGTGCGTCACCGCGTTGACGATGTGCTGATAGGTGCCGCAGCGGCAGAGGTTGCCGCTCATGCCGTGCCGGATCTCGTGGTCCGTCGGGGCCGGGTTGGCCCGCAGGAGCCCCTCGGCGGCGACGATCTGACCGGGGGTGCAGTAGCCGCACTGAAACGCGTCGTGCTCGGCAAAAGCGCGCTGCACGTCGCCGAGCTCCTCGCCGTCGAGGAGCCCCTCGATGGTGGTGATTTCGGTTCCCTCGGCTTCGAGAGCCAGGGTCAGGCAGGCATAGCGGGGAAGATCGTCGATGAGGACCGAGCACGATCCGCACTCGCCGCGCTCGCAACCGGCCTTGGTCCCCGTGATCCCGAGGCGTTCGCGCAGCACGAAGAGCAGGGTCCAGCGCGGTTCCACCAGCAGACGGTGCAGGCGACCGTTGACGGTCAGCGCAATCTGAACCATCTCCTCCGGGTCGGTGATCTCGGGGATGGCTTCGGCTCGGGTCGAAACTCCGGCTGCGACCGCCGCCGCCCCGGCGCCGACGGACCCGAGAAATCCTCTTCGGGTGACGCCGCTCTCAGCCGCGTCCTTGATGGGTTTCTTCTTCGCCATGGACTCCTCCTTTGGGGAGACTGAGACTACATTCAAACTACTGCTGAATCAGGCACATGTGAATGTAACACGGGAGCGGTGGCGAGCGATCGGATCCGTCTCCGGGAATCGAGACGACTGTTCGGACGAGATCTCTTGATGCTCGGAGGCTAGAGAACGGCCAACAGCGAGCCGAGGACGGCCGCGATGAGGGCGAGGCAACCACAGCCGCAGCCGCCGCCCTTCTGCAGCGAGGCGTTGAAGAGGGCCCGACCGGCCGATCGGCCGACCACCGGGACGGCGGCGATGGCGACCTTGGCCGCGGTCTCGCGCCAGCGGTTCATCTCTTCGTGATGGAGCTTGTTGCGCAGGATCTGCTTTTCGACGGCGACCCGTTCGCGGTACTTCATCTCCTCGCGGGTGCGGACGACCTCGAGCTCTTCGGCCTCGGGGATGAAACGAAGCTGTGAGTCGCAGTAGGCGCAGAAGACCTCGACCTCGCCGAGGGGGACCTCGACCGGGGCCGAGCAGTTTGGACAGTGGTGGGAGGCAGCTTCCGCCATCACGACTCTTGTACGCAGAGACCATCGACAAGTTGAGCGATTTCGCGCGGAGAGTACACCCGGTAGTCCGGCGCCACCGACCAGTCCGCGCCGTGATCGCCGCTGAGATAAAGTGCGGCCACCGAACGAAAGCGGAACTCCCGGCCCATGGCGACGAGGTCGCGGTTGGTGTTGGCGGAGCACAGGATGTCGGTCTCGTGGTCGCCGATGTAGAGCACGGTCGCGGGTTCCTCGATGCCGACGATGTCGAGAGCGCTGAGAAGACCGTCCGGTGCGGGTTTCTGCCGATACAGCGGGACCTCGGCATAGCCGACGATGGCGGTGAAGTAGTGATCGACGCGATTGTCTCTGAGGATCCGGGCGATGGTGGCCCGTTCGTTCTGCGACACCACCGCCTGGGGCAGCCGCCGCAGCTTCTCGAGGGTGTCGCCGATCCCTTTGAGGAGCGGTACCGGCGTGGGGTCGTCGAGCTGGAAGACGGCCCAGCGCTGGGCCGCGATCGTGCACTCCTGCTTGCTGAGGCCGAAGGATGAGGTGTAGAGCTCCTGCCAATTGCTGACGCGGTTCCAGGCGGCGACGTAGGCCTCCACCGAGGTCAACGCGGCGACATCCTGCCACGGACGGTCGGTGACATCCTCGACGATGCGGCGGTTGACGCTGAGGTTGCGGAGCCGGGTGTCGGCCAGCGTTCCGTCGAAGTCCCAAAAGACCGCCTTGAGCGGGTGGTTCGTGAGCACGGGCATATTATGCCTTGTCCCGGGAGAGCGTGGTGTGACGACGGACCGGATAGGTGGGCCGTCAGGGCGTGAGCTTTTTCCTGCGAACTGCGGCCTCGATCCGGTACCGGTAGAATCACCGTCCATGGAGACACTTTCCCTGCGCCAGGCTCGCCGGCTGGCTCTCGCCCGCGCCGGTCTGCTCAAGCCCGAGTGGACCGGGATGCCCACGACCGCCCGGGGACGGGGTCCATCCGCCCGCCGCGCGTGCCTCGAGGTCGTCCGCCGATTCGGCTATCTCCAGCTCGACTCCATCGGCGTCGCCGGGGCCCGCACCCAGGGTTTGGTGCTCATGTCGCGGCTCGACGGTCTCGATCCGTCGCTCGCCGAGGAGCTGCTGCAGCCCGGTGAACCGCTCTTCGAGTACCTCGGGCACGAGGCGTGCTGGCAGCCGATGGAAGACTGGCCCCTCTTCGAATTCCGCCGCTCTGAGCTTCGTGATGTGCCGCGGTGGGGGGTGTTCGTCGCCGACCACCGCGATGTGGCCGAGGAGATTCTCCGGCGAATCGAAGACGAGGGTCCGCTGCGATCGCTCGATTTCGACAGCGGCCGGTTCGGGACCAACTGGCAGCTCAAGACGGCTACCTTCGTGGCGAGCGGTCTGTGGGGAATGGGCGAGCTCGCCATCCGCGAGCGGCGTTCGTTCCAGCGGGTCTACGATCTGACCGAGCGGGTCATTCCCGATGACGTCCGGTCGCAGACCATGACCTTTGACCGCGCGCTGCCGGAGCTCGTTCTGAAGGCCCTCGACGGGCACGGCTGGGCGCGGCCGGGCACCATCGCCGACACCTGGCGATTGAAGGGCTGCGGTGCCTCGATCGCCGAGGCTCTGGGCCGGCTCGAAGAGGCGGGCGAGGTTGCGGCCTGCGAGGTGGTCGACGAGGTGGGAGGACGCACCGCCGGGTGGGTCCGGAACCGGGATCTCGAGTTGGCCGGTCGCTTGGATCGGCTGCGGCCGCGGCCGGACCGGGGCGTCCTGCTGTCGCCGTTCGATCCGGTGCTGTGGGACCGGCAGCGGGTGGCGTCGCTCTTCGGTTTCGACCAGGTTCTCGAGATCTACAAGCCCGCAAAGGACCGCGTCTACGGCTACTACTGTCTTCCCGTGCTCGCCGGCGACGGGCTGGTGGCGAGGGTCGACCTCAAGTGCGAGCGCAAGGCGGGTCGCATCGAGGTCCTCTCGAGCAGATTCGAAGAAGATCCGCCTTCATCGGTCCACCAAGAGGCGGTGCGGACCGCTGTCGAGAGGCACGGCCGGCTTCTCGGGATGGACGTCGTCTGGTGAGCTGCCCTGGTCGGTTTCCTGCGGGCGGGGCGCCCGCACCACAATGTCCAAGGGCACCTCAACGAGGAAACACGGGCGAATTGTGGTGCGCGCGTCTCGCGCGCAGGGCCGTCGTTGCGAGTCTCATCACGGTCGGCCTCCCGTTTTCCCATCGGTTTCGGTGACGGGAAACAGAGACACGGGACGGCAGGAACGGGTAGAAAATACCCGGGCCAGAGGGCCCGGGTTCGTTTGCTTTGAGCGCGCGGCCCTCAGTCGGTTCGGATCTCCAGATTCGAGACCTCGTCGATGGCAGCTTCCAGAGCATCGTCGAAGGCGTCCCGGGTCCCGATCCGCGACGGAGTGAAGAGGTCGGAGAGGATTTCCCTCACCTCGCGGCGCGATACATCGAGTTTGATGACATCGTCATCGATGTGGATGTTCCCGTCGTCGATGATCCGGGCCGCTGCTTCGGTGAATGGCGCGTCGGGTCCCGTCACCGGCCCCAGGTGCTGACGCACGACGTCGGCGACATCGCCGATGAGGGCGGCCTCGATGCGATCTCCGAGGAGCTCCATCTCTTCGTGGAAGGGTTCCATCTCTTCTTGGAGGCGTTCCATCTCCCGCTGGAAGGGCTCGATCTCGGCGTGCATCCGTTCCATTTCCTCGTGTGAGGGCACGGCTTCGAGGTGGAGCTCTTCCATTTTCCGCTGCAGCGGCTCGAGCTGAGCGTGGAGGGCCTCCATCTGTGCGTGGAACGGTTCCATGTCGATCTGAACGGACTCGAACTGGGCCCGGTGTGCTTCCATCTGAGCGTGGATCTGTTCCTGGATCTGTTCGAGGGTCCCGTCTTCGATGTGGAGCTCGATGTTTTCGAACGACTCGTGCATTGCCTCGATCTGGGTGTGCATGGGTTCCATGTCGATGTGGATGGCCTCGATCTGCTCGAGAATGGGCTCCATCTCGGCTTCGATCCGAGCGATGGCCTCGTGATCGATGTCGATCTCGATGTCCTTGATCTGCTCGAGAATCGGCTGCAGCTCGAACTCGTGCTCGGTGATCCGTTCGATGTGAGGCTCGATGCGCTTTTCGGCTTCCTGCATCTCGATCAGGGCCGCTTTGAGCTCGGCGCTGGCTGTTCTCGGACCGGGCTCGGCGGGTTGGACCGCTGCGATGGCCGGAACCAGTGCTGCGGTGAGAATGGCGGCGGGGAGAATGACTGCGAGGCCGACCTTGCGGTGTCTGGGTCGATTCAAGATGCTCATGATGCGTTCCTCCAGGTCCGATCGCCTGGCCATTTCGAGACCGGCGACGGCAAGTGCTGGGCGATGGACCGCGGTGCGGGCGACGCCCAGGAGATGGCAGGCGTAGGACGAGGCGCGGGAACCGAGCGCCAGGACCTCTTCGTCGCAGGCCATTTCCTGCTCGAGGTCGAGGCGGCGCTTGGCCCACCACACCAGGGGATTGAACCAGTAGATCGTCGCCGCGAAGCGCGCGGCGACGCGGACCGGCCAGTCCAACCGGATGACGTGGATGAGTTCGTGTTGGAGCACCGCGGCGAGGCGATCCTCGAGCCACGTGCCGGAGTGAATCGGAAGGATGACCGCCGGACGGAAGAGCCCGAAGACCGCTGGAATGTCGAGCTCCGAGGTGGTGACGAGACGGATCCGCCGGCGACAGCCGACCTGAGCGCGGACATCGGCGAGCACAGCGAGGGTCGCTCCATCGGTGACGGGTCGCGCCCGGCGGATGATTCCGGCCATCCGCCACAGACCGGAAAGCTGATTGGTGAACAACACCAGCGCCAACGCGGCCCAGATCGTCATCAACGCGGAACCGACGGATGGCAGCGCCCAGTCCTGCGCGGACGGCGCGGGAAGCTGCGGGTTCTCGTCCGACTGGGCCGGCGGCGCGAAAGGACCGCTGCGGGCGCCGGGCAGCTCATCGACCGTCGACAGGCGCGAGGTTCCGCTGGAGATCTGAGCGATCTCCATCGGCAGAACCACCGGGACGGAAGGGACCACCATGGCCGCGACGGGGATCAGGAGCGACCCCACGAGCGCCGTTCCCCAGATCACCGAGCGGAGCCGCGCCGACCGGCCCTTCAGGGCGAGGGCGACGCCTGCCGCGATGATCAGCATGAGGAGGGCCTTGAGCGAGCCGAGACCGAAGATGACGATGGCGTCCATCAGCGACCTTCCTTTCGGGCGTCCGCGATCCGCTCGGCGAGTCGCTCGAGCGCGTCGGCGTCGAGCTCGTCGTCGAGGTCGAGGAGGGCGGCGACCGCGTTCTCCGGCGAGCCGCCGAAGAAGGTGTGGATCATGCCGCGGAGCGCCGTCTCCCTCGCCTGCTCCCTGGGAGTCGTCGGGAGAAAGACGTACCGCGGTCCGTCGGATTCGTGAACGAGGTGGCCTTTGCCCTCGAGGATCCTCAGCATCGCCCGGACCGCCGAATACGACGGTGGGTCGGGGAGCCTCTCGAGGACCTCGGCGGCGGTGGCGCGTCCGCGGGCGTAGATCACTTCCATGATTTGACGTTCCCGCCGGCTCAATTGGTTTGGATCGGTTCCCATGTCGTGCTCCATGTGGTTCGGGTCGATGGCCATCGACGGTTTGTGCTAAGAATTTAGCATTCTGCTAGAAATTTAGCACCGAGAACCGAAATGTCAAGGGCCCGTCCGGAAAATTGTACGGATTTGTGGGCGGGAGGTTCGGTAAAATTAAAGAGAGGGCATGAGGCTGAACCGATTCGTCTGACCTCTCGGGTATGACTCCTGGCGCCTCACGCCGCCACGCTCTTGAGCCCCTGCATCGAGTATCATCTTCGGCGGAGGCAAACCATGACCGAAGCCGACTACGCCCTGGTTCGTGAACTGCCCGAAATGGACTACGACGACGTGGTCTCCCGCGTGACCGAGCTTCTCTCCGGTGAGGGTTTCGGCGTGCTGACCGAGATCGACGTCAAGGCGACGCTGAAGAAAAAGCTCAACGTCGAATTCCGCCGTTATGTGATTCTCGGCGCCTGCAACCCGCCCATGGCGCACCGGGCGCTGAGCATGGAGCCGGACATCGGTGTGCTCCTGCCATGCAACGTTTGCGTCAGCGAACGCGACGGCGGCGGCACCCGGGTTGCAGCCATGAACCCGGCGGCCGCGTTCACCCTCATCGACAACCCGGAGATCTCGGGTGTCGCCGATGATGTCCGCGCCCGACTGCAACGGGTCGTCGACGCGATCTGAACCCGCATCGTCACCTCGGTGCCATGGTGCGGATCGAGATCGGCGCCGCGATACGGCTCAGAGCTCATTTTCCCGCAGCATCGCGATTCTCGGAATCTCTTGGATTGTGGCCGTTTCACCGGTCGGGACGCAGGCGCTGCACGAGGCCGAGGTCCATCGTGGGGTCCGGCGCCCTCGCCGGCTTGAGGTCGTCGAGGGCCGGTGAGCCGCCGTTCCTGATTGCCGGGTGTTGCAGGAGGCTGAGCTGGGGTCCCTCCGCGCTGTCTTGACGTTTTTGTTGAAACGCCCAACCGTCAACCCGCCGGCAGCCGGACGTTGTGGGGATTCGCCACCAGCCGGTCCGGGGCGGCGAGTCGAAGATGACGAACGGGACCGACGCCACGATCAGGATCGATCGCAGCAGACCTGAGGATCGGGTGAACGTCGTGAGTCAAGCGCTCCGCCGG
>JAHECW010000158.1 GCA_024641545.1 Acidobacteriota bacterium | reverse complement strand
GCCCTTGGCGTACTCACCGTTCACGGTCAACGGACCGGAGAGCCCGATGGGCACCTGTGCGACACCGATAAAGTTCTCGATGTTGCCGTCGGTCAGCCTGGGATCGAATGACGCCGCAAAGAGATGCTCAGGGCGCGCGCCGGAAAACGACGTCAGGAACTCGCGGCGGGTACGGATGATCTCTTCGGAGTAGTTGTCCTCCTTGTCGTAGGGAACGCTGATCCGCTCGTCCTCGTGCTCGCGGATCGAGTCCTTGACCTTGAAGGAGAGCCTGCCGAACGGAGTGGCTTCGAAGTCGATGTTCAAGGTGTGATTGCCGATCTCGAGCGAACCACCCTTCCAGATGACCACGACAATCTTCGCGAGGGGAAACTCCACCGGGTTGGTTTTACTCACATCGGCGGGCGATGCGACGGACCCGTTGCCAAGATCGAAGACCACATCCCCGAGCGGGAGCGTTTCACCGTCGATCTTGATTTCGTTGACCCTGGTCAGCACCGCGTCGCTGAGCCGGTTCTTGAGGCCGAAACGGACGCCGTCGGGTTCGCTGCCGAGACTCCCGAACGTATAGAGCTGCTTCAAAATAAGAGACGGGATCTTCACAGGGATGCCTCCATTGTCCGATGCTGACGGTCCGGCCGATTGTAGCACCGGAAAAACCAGGGAAACACGCCGCAGAGCGGCGGTCCGCCTACCTGCTCTGCAACTTCTCGGCGAGCTTCTTGAGCGGACCCTGGACTTCCGGCCGGAACCACTCTCGCGCCATGTCTTCGATATCACCTGACCTCGACCTTCGAACGATCTCAACGAGATCTCGGCGAACGGTCTGCCGGGTGACGCGGAGGGCATGCCGGGGAAGTTCGGTAAGCTCCCGACACCACTCGACGGCCGAGGTCACCACCTGGTCGGCCGCGACCACGCGATCCACCAGACCCACTTCGAGGGCATCCTGCGGCCCCAATAAGCTCCCGGTCTCGCAGAGCCTCTCGGCCTGTCTGGGTCCCACCACCCGGGCGAGCGCATCGGCGACTCCCACGGGCATGGGGATCCCGACCCGGACCTCGTTGAGACCGATCAAGAACGGGCCTTCCGCCATCACTCTGAAATCGCAGAAGAGCGCGAGCACCGCGCCGCCGGCCGGACTGTGGCCGGTGATCGCCGCAGCCACCGGAACCTCGGACACCGCCAGGGCCTCCATCGTGCCGAAGAAAAGCCCGAGGGTCCGCATCATCCCTTCGTGATCCAGCGTCAGCAGCAGGGGCACGTCCAGCCCACCCGTGAATATCCCCTGAGATCCCGAAAGCACAAGCGCTCGCGCGCCGTCGGCGGGCGCCGCAGAAACCTGCGAAGACAGCTCCGCCAGGAGGTCGGGGCTGAGGGCGTTTGCCGGTGGCCGCGAAAGCCTCAGCTCGCGGACGCTGCCGTGTTCGATGACCTCGATCATGACGCCGCTCCAAGCTTCATTTCGACTCCCCGGACGGAGGTTCTCGTTTCGATCGATGACTGTAGCACGATGGTGACCGGCGTCCTCTCAAGAGGCCACCACTTGAATTATGAATTATGAATTATGAATTATGAATGACATCGCAACTCTACCCGGAGCGCCGGTGATGAAATTCATAATTCATAATTCATAATTCATAATTATCTTTGTGGCACCGAAGTTGCGTATTGCCTCGTCGAACCCCCATGGAGGTCACGATGCTTCGAAACACCACACGCACCGTCCTGCTCGCCGCCCTGCTGTTCCTCGTCACCGGCGTCGACGCCGAGGCCCAATGGCAGCGCCAGTACGAACCGAACAGCCAGGTTCGATTCCGTCTCGGCATCTTCGACCCCGCCGGCGGTTCCCAGGGTTGGGACCGCGTCTTCGAGGGCTTCACCGGACAGCCATCCGACCTCCAGGACCTCGTCTGCGGCGCCGACTTTCTCTGGCGGACCAGTCACCACACCGCAGTCCTGTTCGGGACCAGTTCCTACGGCGGAAAAACCACCAGCGCCTACGAGGAGTGGGTCGGCGATGACGGCAGCGAGATCCGACACACCACCAACCTCGATGTGTGGGATTTGACGGCGGCCCTTCTCTATCGATTCGGCAGCTCGGGCGTCCGCCCCTATGCCGGTGTGGGTGGCGGATTGGTCTGGTGGCAACTCACCGACCAGGGCTACTTTATCGACTTCGGCAGCCCAGGAGAACCGGTTTTCCGCGGTTGGTACGGCACCGACGGCATGACCTTCGAGGCCTTTGCCCTGCTCGGGATCGACATCCCGCTCAGTCCACGCTGGATCTTCTTTGTCGAAGGACGCTACCGGTACGCCACCGATGAGCTCGGTGGCGACTTCGCCGGATTCGGAAAGCTCGACCTGTCCGGATATGAAATCACCGGCGGCTTCGGGATCAATTTCTGATCCTCCCGGCCGGCTGGTCCCCTGCAGGCCGACCGACTGCTGCGTGCTAGGATGGTTGCGGATGCCATTGAACAATCCAGCAGCCACATTGAAGAACCGTCGCTCGACGGACCCGTACAACAAACCGGGAGGCAGTGGATGACCTCGAATCACCAGCAGCTCGAGCAGCAGACAGCGAGCGTTGAGGAGCTCCGGGAAAGCCATCAGAAGTACGAACAGCGCCTCGAGGAGTTGAGGCAGAAGGCGTGGCTCACCCCCGACGAGGAGCTCGAGGAGAAACGCCTCAAGAAGCTCAAACTGCAGCTCAAAGACCAGATCGCGCGCCTGCGCCGAAGCGCTTCCTGAGTCGAGCCGAGATGATTGCTCCAGAGGGTTGGATATTTGTCTGGGTCCCGGTCTGCCTCGGTGGCGCCGCCCTGTTTTTTGGCGCGCCGTGGCTCGGCGGGCCGGTCATCGCTCTCGGGCTGTTCGCGTTGTTCTTCTTCAGGAATCCGGATCGGCAGTGCGACCACAGCAGCGAGGTGGCCTGTTCTCCGGCCGACGGTAAAGTGATCGTCGTCGGCAGCGCGCCCGACGAGTTGGCAGCACGAGGCCTCCCGAGACAGATCAGCGTCTTCATGTCGGTCTTCGATGTCCATGTCAACCGTGCGCCCACGGCGGGCGAGCTCATCGACTACCAGTACAACAAGGGCCGTAAGATCTCCGCGTTCAAGGACAAGGCGTCGCTCGAAAACGAGCAGAATCTGTCGGTCTGGGAGGGCGCCTTCGGGCGGATCGCCCTCAAACAGATCGCCGGTCTGGTGGCGCGGCGGATCGTCTTCGACCACACCCCGGGCGACTGTGTGAAACGGGGCGATCGAATCGGCCTCATCCGTTACGGCTCGAGGGTGGACATCTTTCTTCCCGACAACGCTCAGACACTCGTACGGGTCGGCGACCGCGTCCGCGCCGGCGAATCTCCCCTGGCCATCCTCGGCCGCTCCACTGAATCGTGAAACGCCCGGTTTTCCGCCGTCGCCGGAGCAATCAGAGGCTGCACAAGGGCATCTACCTGATTCCATCGCTCTTCACGATGGCCAACATGTTCTGCGGTTTTCTCTCGGTGATCGAATCGAGCCGCGGCCACTTCGAGTCCGGTCGAGGTCACTTCGAATGGGCGGCCCTGTTGATTCTGTTCGCGATCGTCGCCGACATCCTCGATGGGCGGATCGCCCGGATGACCGGCGCCACCACATCCTTCGGCGAAGCCTACGACTCACTCGCCGACGTCATCTCCTTTGGCATCGCGCCATCGCTGCTTGCCTTCCAGTGGGGGCTGTGGCAGGTGCCCCGGGTCGGCATGGCGATGGCGTTTCTCTTCCTCGCCGCGGCATCAATCCGCCTCGCCCGCTTCAACACGACGGCCCACGACAGCCACGACTTTTCCGGGCTTCCGAGCCCGGGCGCCGCGGGGGCGGTGGCGATGATGGTGTTGCTGTCGCCGACCCCGGTCCTGCATCCGTATTTCATTCCCGTCGTCGCGGTGGTCGTTCTGAGCCTGGCGCTTCTCATGGTGTCCAACCTCCCCTACCGCTCGTTCAAGGACCTCAAGATGCGGCGGCAGTGGCCGGCTCCGACCATCTTCGCCATCGCACTGATCTTCTCGCTGATCACCCTCGATCCACGTCTGCTGTCGGTGCTGGCTGCGACGTACATTCTTTCGGCCCCCTTCGGCGTGCTCACCCGCCGCCTTCGGGGCAGAAAGAAGCCACCCCAAGATCCGCCACCACCCGGGAGCGCCGATGTCATCGAAAATCCTGATCGTTGATCCGCTGACTCTGATCGGACGCGAGTTCACCCGCTGTCTCGAGGACGCGATCGATCTCACCGTCGAGGTCGACTACCGTCACACCTCCACCGACGATGAGCATCAGATCGCCGAGCTCGGCGCGAAACCGGCTTTGGTCCCCCCCCTCGATGACCCCGAGGAGATTGCCGGTCTCGGCATCGTTGTCGTCACCAGCGACACCGAGACCGAGCGCACCCGCCACCTCGAGAATCTCCTGATCCGCCACCCCGAAGCCACGCTGGTGGATCTCGGTCGACTCCCCGGATTGGCCGAGCTGACCGCCCCCGCCGTCGGCGATACCGTGGGCACCACGGATCGGTGGCACCTGCGGGTCGCGCATCCGGCGCTGGTTGCCACCGGCAAGATCCTCGCGGCCCTGCGGCCCCTCGAACCCGTGCGCGGCTCGGTCGCCGCGGTGGAACCGGTCTCGACCTTCGGCCGCGGCGCGCTGGACGCGCTGGTCCACCAGGCCGGCCGAAGAATGCAGGGAGGAAGTCCCGACGAGTCCATCGGCGGCCACGTCCTCGCCTTCAACCAGGTGGCGGTCGATGCCGACGCCCTCACCGAAGAGGCCGCCGATCTCATCCGGGACATCCCCCTCGCGGTGACCCGCACCCTGACGGGGAGCTTCCACGGCCACATCGCGCACATCACCATCGAGTTCGCGGCGGCGGTCGACGACCCCGAGCTCCGCGACGCCTTCGACGCGGCCGACGACATCGTCATCGCCGAGCCGCCGATCAGCCTCGAGGTGGTTCCCGACCGGGACCACGTTCTCCTCGCGCCACCGCAGCTCTCTCCCGATCGGCGAATCGTCTCCATGACGGCGATGGTGGATGGACTGAGGTTGGGGGGAGCGCTGACAGCGATCGATATTCTGCGCGCGATGACCGTGAATTGAGGACACCCTAAGATGAATGATTCTGATGGATGAGATGTGCCGAGATCTTGATGCTCCGGCTGTTGCGAGAAACGGAGGCATACCCGTTGGTATGTCGAGTATTTTCGCAACAGCCGGGGCGCAAGAGCTTGGTACAGATCGCCATTGAGAATTACTCTTCTCGGGGAGTACGTTAGAATGCCGATTCGACGCGAGACCGGCATCAAGGAGGTCAATGATGAGCAGTCCGTTGCTTGATCTGGAGCCCAAGCTCCTGTGGCAGCACTTTGACGGCATCCGGAGGATTCCCCGCCCGTCCAAGCACGAGGAGAGAATCACCAAACACGTCGAGAACTGGGCATCCGAGCACGGCTACGAGGTCAACAAAGACGAGGCCGGAACCCTGGTCATCAGGGTCCCCGCCACCGCCGGCCACGAAAACGCCGAGACCGTCATCCTTCAGGGCCATCTGGACATGGTCTGCGAGAAGAACTCCGATGTCGAACACGACTTCATGACCCAGGGCATCGAGGTCGAGGTCGACGGTGACTGGGTCCGGGCCGTGGGGACGACGCTGGGGGCCGACAACGGCATCGGTCTCGCGGCCGCCATGGCGTTGGCCGACGACCCCGATGTCGTGCACGGACCTCTGGAAATTCTCGCCACCGTGGACGAGGAAACCGGTCTCACCGGGGCGAAGATGCTCGATCCCGCCCTGGTGAACGGCAAGATTCTCCTCAACCTGGACACCGAAGAGGACGGCGCGGTTTACATGGGCTGCGCGGGCGGCGCCGACACCGACGCCTTCATGCGCATCTCGCGCCGGCGGGGCCTCCTCGGGTCGGTCCCGGTCAAGCTGGCGGTTCACGGCCTCAGCGGCGGCCACTCGGGGCTCAATATCATCGAGAACCGCGGCAACGCCATCAAGCTCGCCACGCGCGTCCTCCAGGCGGCCCTCTACGCCGACATCGACGTCGATCTGGTTTCCATCGACGGCGGTTCGAAGCACAACGCCATCCCGCGTGAGTGCTTTGCCGTCTGCCGGGTGGACAAGAACGCCATCGACGGCTTCCGGACCGTCGCCGAGCGATGCGCCGCCGATTTCCGCGAGGAGTTCGGCGCCACCGACCCGGAACTCGAGGTCCTCGTCGAAGAGATGGACGACGATGAGGGCACCCGCCAGGTCCTCAACGTTCACGCCCGCGACCGCCTGCTCCGGCTTCTCGACGCCCTCCCCCACGGCGTCCTGACCATGTCGCGAGAGGTGCCGGGGCTGGTGGAGACCTCGACCAACCTTGCCGTGGTCGAGACCCAGGAGGACGGCTTCAAGTTTGTCGCCTCGCACCGTTCGTCGGTGATGCCCGCGCTCTTCGCGGTCCGTCGGTCGGTGACCTCGAACTTCCGGCAGGCCGGCGCCAAGGTCAGCTACGAGGAACACTACCCGGGTTGGAAGCCCAACCCCGAGTCGGCCATCCTCAAGCGGACCGCGGATGTCTACGAACGCCTCTTCGGCGAGCGCCCCGCGATCAAGGCGATCCACGCCGGTCTCGAGTGCGGGCTGCTGTTGGAAAAGGTGCCCGGAATGGACGCGGTCTCCATCGGTCCCCAGATCGAGGGCGCCCACTCGCCCGACGAGCGGGTGCAGATCTCCTCGACGGCGAAGTTCTACAAGCACGTGGCTGCGCTGTTGGAAGACCTCGCGTAGGCGAGGTCTGACTCGCTATCCAGCCCCGGGCTCCCGCCCGGGGCTTTTCAATTGCCAAGTTAAATTCTGGCCGGCGGTTTGCAGCAAACCGCCGGCCAGAATTTAAAGAGACGACAATCTTGAACACCCGACAACCAACTCGTTCACAATGGAAGTTGTGAACGGCACGGTCCCACAGCTGAACCCGGTGACCACGACGGTAATGCTCGGTGTCGCAACCGTCGTCTCCCAGGCCCTGCTCCTTCGCGAGGCGATGGCGGCGATGGGCGGATCCGAGACCGCCTGGGGGCTCGTCATGGCGCTGTGGTTGGCCGGGATGGGGTTCGGATCCAGGCTCGGTGTTCGTCTCGGGACGTTTCGACTCGCGGTCCCGCTGCCCGCCATCAGCCTCGGGCTCGCGGCGATCGGCGTCCTTCTCTTCCGCGCCGCGCCGGCCCTTCTCGGAACCGCTCCAGGCGAAACCATCACCACCTGGCACGCGGTCTGGCTGTGGGCGCTCGCCGTCGTCCCCGCGGCCGCCGCCGGGGGCTTCTGTTTTCCGATCCTCGCCGGCGAGCTCGGTTCGCGGGGCCCCGGCCGGGCCTACACCCTCGAGGCCCTCGGCGCCCTGCTCGGCGGAACGATGCTCAGCATGGCGTTGACGACCCTGGGAACGGGTTCCGCATTCGTCATCGCCATCGGCTTGACCACCGGCGCGACCGTGTGGCCGCGCCGGCGACTGTTCGCAGCCTTGCTCATGCTCGGAAGCATGACCGCCGCCGTGCCCGCGGGCGAAACGCTCGCCCGCGCCACGTGGCGCTGGGCCGGTCATCCCGGTCCTCTCGGCGACTGGGCGGAGACGAGCCAACAACGTCTCGAGGTCTCCACCGGCCCGCCCATGGCGCTCTATACCGACGGCCGCCTCGCGGCGAGCTACCCCGACCCCTACGTGACTCTTCCCCGGGCGCATTTGATGCTCTTGCTCCACCCCGCGCCACGGCGCGTCCTCGCCGTCGGCTGCACCGCCGACGGCAGCGTCGAGGCGATGGTTCGACATCCGGTCACCGAGCTCGTGCTGGTCGACGAGGACCCGCAGCTCGCTCGTCGGCTGGACGACTGGTATCCCGGTGATTTCCGCACCATCATGTCGAACCCGAAGGTGACCGCACGGTCCACCGACCCGCTTCGCGCGATCGGGAGCACCGGCGATCTCGACCTGGTGATCCTCGCCGACGGCGACCCCATCAGCCTGCGGGCCAACCGGACCCGGACCGTGGAGTTTCTCCAAAGCTGCCGCCGCGCCATGACCAAAGACGGAGTTCTCATCATGCGGGTCGGTGTCGGCGACACCTACCTCGGGGGCGTCGCCGGCGATCTGCTGGCCACCTTGACGAGCACGCTCAAGGAGGTCTTCCCACGGGTCACCGCCATCCCCGGAGAGGCGGTGCTCCTGGTTGCAAGCGTCTCGGAGGCGCCCCTCGACACCTCCATCGAGACGCTGGTTTCGCGCCGCCTCGACCGTCCCGAAATCGGTGACCAGCTGCATCCGGCCCTGCTGACGGTGCTTCTCGATCAGGACCGCCATACCGATCTCGCCGCGTTCATCGACACCGCCGATCCGGCGCCGAACACCCTGCGCCACCCGCGGGCGGTTCCGATCGCCGCACGGCTGCACGAGTCGCGCTCCCAACCGGTCCTGGTGTCATCTCTCGCCGGGCTCGGGGACCGCCTGCCGAAGATGATTGGCGCCGCTGCGGCCGTCGTCACGATCTGCCTGATCATCCTCGCACTCGCGGGCGGCGGCGCCATCCGCGCCACCGCCGCCGCTTCGGTGATCGGCTTCACCTCCATGGGTTGGTGGATGCTTCTCATGGCGACCTGGCAGGCCACCCGTGGCTCGGTCTACGCCGAGGTCGGAGCGCTGACCGGCGTCTTCATGGCCGGAGTCGCGGCGGGCGGTTGGGCGAGCCATCGAAGCGGTCGGCAGGTCCAGCTCGTACCCTGGGTTTTCGGCGCCGGCGCCGGACTTTCCCTGGCGCTGGCCAGCGGGCTTTCCGACCGCGTACCGCTGGTGTTCGTGCCGGTTCTGCTCGTCATCGGCGGCATCCTCACCGGCGCCGCTTTCCCCGGTCTCGGCGAGTTCGCGAGCCGGGGATCCGGCCGCCGCGGCGCCGGGCTCGCCTTCGCCGCCGATGAGGTCGGCGCCGCCGCCGCGGCTCTCGTCATCGGCACCGTGGCCATCCCGACGATCGGGATGACGGCGACGGCGGTCGGACTGGCGGTGTTGGGGTTGGCGGCGATTCCGGCGGTCATGAAGGCTTGAGGGCTTAAGGACTTCCGGAGTGTTACCATGTCGAAAATCAAAACCAGGACTTTCCACTGAATGGAGACGATCATGGGTGTTGCGTTTGGTGGATCCAGAAGTTCTGACGTGCGCGGGCCGAGCAGCCCCTGCTCTGTACGTCTTCGTGGGTCGATGGTGGCATCGGCGATCCTCATGCTCTGCACATCGGCAGCCCTGAGTTGATCTCGGCGAGATTTGGTGTCTGTCGGTCACCCCGTTCGGCGCCGGGGATCTCGGCACTCCAGGGTTCCTGAACAACCAGTGCCCGTGATCCCGAACCGCACGGGGTCCACCACCATCGAGGGCTTCGTATAGGCGGGTAGGCGCCAGATGAGCGGTTGGCCCGAGTTCTTTCATCATGAAGCTCGCGGATGGAGGAGGCGCCATGTGAGGGCTCTGACCTCGTCGAAGAGTTGGATGGCAGTGGCGGCTCGTGTGCAGTCGATGGCGCCTGCTCCGGTGAGGAGGCGAATGTGGGTGTCGACCTCTTTCGCGGAGGCGTAGGCGATTCGCCAGTCGTGGTTTCGGTCACGGCCGGATCGGCCGTGGCCTTCAGAGAGGTTTGCGGGAACCGACGAGGCTGAACGGATGACCTGGTCGGCGAGACTCTTCAGTGGAGCCGGCACGCCCATCACGAGGGAGATTGCGATGCCGGCGGCTACCCGTGTTTTCAAGAAAAACCAGGAGGTGGTCATGCCGCCCTGGGAACTGACGCGGTCGTTGCCCCGGTCGCGGTCCCGGACGCTGGCGCTGTCGCCGCCTCGGTCCCTGCCGCTGTCCCTGCCGCTGCCCCGGCCCCGGACGCTGTCGCGGACTCGGACGCGGAATCCTTAACCAAGGCCATCCGGGACACCCCGGTGGGCTCGATTTACGCCTCCGGTTCCGGTATCTCGATGCCGATGACTCAGAGTGCGAGCACGGCGAGGATCCCGAGCCAGACGACCCCGAGGAAGTGCCAGTACATGGCGACATCGGTGACGCCCTCGTGGTCCTCGGCGGTATACCGGCCGGACTTGGACCGCAGGGCGACCCAGATCAGCGGGATCAATCCACCGACCACGTGCAGCACGTGGAGAAAGCTCAGCACGTAGACGCCGAAGAGGTAGAGATTGTTCTGTGGCAGCTCGGAGGCCGCCGCCATCCGCACCCAACCCGAGACCTGCGACAACACGAAGGCGACGCCCAGCGCCGATGCGGCGCCGAGCAGCCGGGTCAGCTGCCCATTCCGCCCCGCGTCGACCGCGCGCTCGGCTGCAACGAGCAGCAGGCTGATGATCGCCAGCAGGGCGGTGCTCAGCCAGAAGGCGGTGGGCAGACCCGGCGATCCCGCCGGCGGCCACTCCGGCGCGCGGACGCGGATGACCAGGAACCCGACCAGGCAGCCGGCGAAGAGCATGCCCAGCGAAGCGAGAAAGAGCCACATCCCGAACCGCCGGCGTCCGGCGAGGGCGGTCGTTTCGGCGGGAGAGAGAACCGGTGCCGACGTCATGAACTCACTTGAGGGGCCAACCGGGGATGATGACGTTCTGATAGTGGCCCGTGTCCATCAACGCAAAACCGATGAAGAGCGCGAGAAAGGCGAAGGCCGAGATGAAGACAAAGGCGTTGAACGGCTTGTCCCAGCGCAGGTGCATGAAGTAGAGACCGACCAGGATGGCCTTGGTCGTGGCGATGGCGAGCCCGATCCAGATATTGAAACCGCCGAAGTCGAAGTGGGTCACGGAAACCGTCAGCCAGGTCCCGAACATGAGGGCGATCATGACCCCCACCAGGAGCTTGAGGCTGGCGACGTGAACGCCTGATTCGGTGTGTTCGCTCATGATTTCGACTCCTAGTCAATCAGGTAGAGGAGGAGGAAGAGGTAAATCCAGATGATATCCACCACGTGCCAGTAGAGGGCGACCATGTCGACCTTGGTGAAGGCTCCACCGTCGAAATCGCCGCGCCGCAGACAGTTGAGCAACCACATCATGGCGGCGATCCCGCCGAGGACGTGGATGCCGTGGAGACCGGTCATCAGGAAGTAAATCGAGAAGAAGACCCTTGCGTTGGCCGGTTCGACCGGGATCGCGTCCGGGTCCGTCGCCGGAGTTGGTCCCGCGAGCCCCTCGGGTCCGCGGGCGGCCGGCGCGATGGTGGACCGGTCGGGATCGGCGACGACGGGGGTCGGTTCGATCTCGACCTCGGCGGCGGCGGGCTCGACGATCTCGCCCCCGGCGACGGGCTGGATCACGTCGATTTCGCGGACCGCCTCATCAACATCATCGGTATGGATCTCGCCTTCGACCTCGATGACCTCGAAGGCCTCCTCGTGGTCCACGTGAGGGTTGTAGCTCCCGGCCCACAGCAGACCGTGCTTCCACTTTGCGCTGTACTCGACATACTTGACGCCGAGGAAGACGAAGGCGCAGAGCATGGTTGCGATGATCAACCACTTGAGCAGTTTGATCTGCTTGAGTTGCGCTGCGCGCACCGCCCAGGCGATCGTGAACGAACTGAAGATGAGCACCACCGTGTTGAGCGCGCCGAGCGCGGTGTCGAGGAAGTGGGCGCCGAAGATAAAGACCTCCGGGTGGTTGCCTCGGTACACCGTGTAGGCGACGAAGAGTCCGCCGAAGAAGAGGATCTCGGTCGCCAGAAACACCCACATCCCGAGTTTGGTGGCCTGAGACTGCTGTTCGATCGACTCGAAGTGGTGGGCCAGGTTCGGATCGTGGCCGTCGTCGTGGTGCTGCGCGGCCATCAGTGCGCCCCGCCTTCAGCCAGGATGATCGACTGCGGGTCCTTGCGCACCCACCCCTCGGTCGCGGGGTCATAGCGAAGGGAATCCAGATCGTAGGGGTCGCCGGCGATGAACTCGTGGTCGAAGTTGTTGTACGGCGGCGGCGAGGTGGTCTCCCACTCGAGAGTGGCCGAGCCCCATGGGTTGTTCGGCGCGGGCTTGCCGCGGAACAGCGAGTGGATGAGATAGCCGGCCATGATGAAGAAACCGAGCGCGAGAATGTACGAACCGATGGTGGATGCCTGGTGGAGGGTGGTGAACTCCTTGACGTAGTGGTAGTAACGCCGCGGCATCCCGTGGCTGCCCATGACGAACTGGGTAAAGAAGGTCAGGTTGAAGCCGACGAAGACGAGCAGCGCCGACACCTGGCCCCACCGCTCCGAGTACATCCGGCCGAACATCTTCGGCCACCAGTAATGCAGGCCGCCCAGGAATGCGATCACCGTCCCGCCGAACATGACGTAGTGGAAGTGGGCGACCACGAAGTAGGTGTCGTGCAGGTGGATGTCGGTGGAGAGCGCGCCGAGGAAAAGCCCGGTCAGCCCGCCGATGGCGAAGAGGAAGAGAAAGCTGAGCACGTAGAGC
>JAHECW010000157.1 GCA_024641545.1 Acidobacteriota bacterium | reverse complement strand
CGGGCATCAATCCGTCTCTGCAAGCCCGGCGTGACGCCTACGTCACATGGAAAACCCGCAGAGGAATTCAAGGCGAGACGCCGTCCCTGGCCGAGTTTGATTTCTTCAGGACGGGCAATGCAGGGAGGAATGGCCTTGGGCTATATGCGAGAAAATCGGGGCTGGGCGATCGTGGGTTAGCAAGAGGTCGCCGGCTTGGAGTCGAACGTGCTTGGGCAGACGAGCTTGCACTGATTCGTCGCGGTGGTGCCACCCGGGAATGGACGGCTCTTGAACAACTCGAATTGGGGATGACTGGGCGGGTGAAAGGCTACTACGGGCATCACATCAATAGCGCCGCACGGCATCCCCACATGGCTTCAAATCCAGCGAATGTTGATTTCGTAACCTGGGAAGAGCATATCCGCCTTCACGGCGGCAATTGGGCAAATCCCACCACGGGCCCACTCATCCCGAGATAACAGGCTGACCTCGCAAATGCCTGCTATTCGGGAGTCCTGATCCTATTGCGGGAATCTGCAAGCAGCGTTTCGATCTCTCGATACACCTGTTGGGCTCGATCTATTTCTTCACCAAGGAATGTCTGCAGTCCATCCCAAGAGGCGTTTATCGCGTTGTGCTTTCTAATGGACGCCACACCAGAATCCACCGTCAGGAAATAGGCGACGTTTTCCTCAGGCGTCCACGGAGCTCCGCCTATTTGAAAGAGGGATTCGTCATTTGTGAATCCGAAACGCCAACGAGCATTGGCCGTCGCGATATCTAACGGCTGAACCGCTGAACGATCAAGTAACGGTGGGTCCTTTGTCATCGATGAAGGGACGCCGTAGAGATTAAGACCAAAAACACTTGCTCCATTGAGTACATGGAGAACATCTCGGTAGGTCTCAGGAATATTCACAGAGTGGATTCTTTCGTAGCGATCGATCGTCCTGTCCTCAACTCCCTTGAAGAGCGTGACCGCGTACGCTTCACTTCCGAATCCAGGTTTTCGAACCAACTGGAGGTTTCCATCGACCGACCGGCTCTCAACGCCTTGAGACAACAAAGTGCCCACCATTTCAGCAATCGGCTGAAGATCACCATCCAGGCTATTGATGATCTTCATGGGCAATTCCTACTTGCTTTTCGGCGCGAGATTCTGCGGGATCTCGATCAAACAATCGGTGCCAGGCTTTAGAATCGGAATCGGTGCCAGGCTTTAGAACCTTAGGAAGTTGACTGGATCGTTTGATTCTATTCATCAGCCTTTTCCCTGAGACCCACATCAAAGGTGAAGATCGACCGATACCTCTTACCGTCCGGTGGCTTGTAACTGAGCGAGTAGGTACCGGTTTCGGCGAGCTGGATGTTTTCGAGGGCAAAGGTCGTGTAGAAGACAGGCGCAACGGACTCGGGCTCGCGCTCGGTCTTCATACCGAATCCTCCGACCGCCTCCTTGGAGGGGCTGGTTACACGGAAGTCGCCGGTGGGCAGTGAGCCATTGGTCTTCCACTTGAGGAAGAAGCTCAACCTGGGCATGCGAAACGGCACGCGTGGCACCAGGATCGCTCCGAGATACATGCCGATGATCAAAAGCTTGCCATTGTCCTCGCGACGAACCTCGTCGCAAAGGATCAGGTCGAGAAACTTCGGAGCTTGTGCGCTCATGGCAACAGCACCTTGTAGTCATCAAGCTCGAAAACCTGAGCCAGCGTTTTCGCGGTCGACACGGCGATCGGCGCTCCTGGTTTTTCGAGTCTCGAGATATTCGGCTGCACCATCTCGGCACGCTCTGCAAGCTCTGCCTGGGTGAGTCCGAGTCGAATTCGCTCGGCAGTGATCCTGCTCAACTCGCCGGCCTCGACCGCAGCCAAGCTCTCCTGATAAAGCTCGTCGTCGGCTGCCGCGAAGTGCGTATCAAACTCAGGATCCTCTCTTCGAGCATCCTCGATCAAATCACTCAGAGTCGGCAAAGATGCGACGTGCACTTCGAACGGATCGACCTCGACTTGGACAAGGTGAATCACTTGTTTCGGCGAGCCGGTCGAAAAGAAAAGACCGTCGATGTCGGATTTGGTGAACGTGTTTTGCTGAAGCATGTCATCTCCCCTGGAGATAATCGACGTAGTTCTTCTTTAGACGCTGCGCGAGAGGACTCGAGATCTCATAGGTGTCGTCGTCACGGTGCACGATCTCCTTGACAAGCACGGTCCTGGTCCTCTCGTCGACGTAGTAGAAAACCCTCCAGTCGATGATGGCTCTCGCCTTGAGCCGGCGGATGTGGAAACCGGCATTTCGGAGAGCGATAAACGCTTTCGATTCCACCCAATCGAATCCTCCCGTGAACGACACGAACGGGTCGATTTCGAGTATCTGCATCCTGCGAAGAAACGTGGCGCGAAGCGGAGGATCGAACGAGGCCAAGGCCGACTGTGCCGGTTCCTCCACCCTGACGTCGTACCGCTCACTACTCTTCAACATATATCAACAATGATATATTACCAAGAAGTTCTTGTGCGTAAAAACTCCTCAGCACACACAGACTCCAGCCCGGGCGTGGTGGGGATTTCTTCATGAAAGACCACGTCACCCCGCCATTATCCTGTGGAACTCGGATCGTTTGACGAGGGAGTCGATGAGGACGACGAGGGCCTGCTGGTCCTCGTCGGAGAGCCGGTCGATCTCCTTGTAGAGGCTGTGGAGCTCCGGATTGCGGATCTTGAGGACGTCGTCGTCTGGTTCCTTGCGGCCGACAAGCACGTCCGGGCTGACTTCGAGGATCTCGGCCACCTTGACAAGGGTGTCCAGTCGGGGAACGGCGGCGCCTCTTTCCCAGCGGTTATAAACCCGGGGGCTGACTTCGAGCAGCTCGGCCAGTCGAGCCTGGGTCAGGCCCCTTGCAGAACGTGTCTCCCGTAGCCTCTGTGCGAATTCTTCCATATCTATCCCAGAGGACCCAAACCTGTCGAGAGGCTGGAGAGATAGTAATCTCCAAGAAATGGTGGCAGAAAGAACTCCTTGAGCACCAATGGATCAACGCGCCGGAGGTCACGTCAAATACATTCTTCACCACAAGACGCCGATCTCGCAGGGAGGAGGTGTGTACGATCTCGACAACCTCATCGTGGTTACACCTCGCTATCACTCTGAAATTCTGGATCCCACGTATCATGGCGGAGGATGAACAGTATCGGGGGTTGGAATTGGGTGAGCCGTCAAGAGAAGAGCTGATCGAATTGGTTCGGAAGATTCAGAACCAGCAAGGCACCGAAGAAGAGTGCATCGCCTGGATGAAGGTAGTAGAGAGGCACGTGCCAGACCCCTACGTTGCAGATCTAATGTTCTTCTCTTAGCCCGCATTATCTCCTAAGGAAGTAATTGAGAAGGCTCTTGAGTTTCAGGCAACTCCCCTGCCTCCTCCGCGTGGCGGCGATACACAGTGAGCCCAGTTGCATACGACCCTAACCGGCCGGTGGAGAGCTTCAAGTAACTACTGCGCAACCTTCTGGCAGGCTACGAGTCCGACGTCGACGGCCTGCACTTAATGGACGGAATCGCAGAGCCCATGCCGGCGGTGCTGACGGTGGCGGGCAAGGTCGTCGAGATCACGATCAAGCGCTACCTCACCGTAAACAAAATGAAAAGGCAAAAGGTGGGCATCGCCGCCGGTGTACACGGGGTGCCGGCCGGATTTCATGGGTGGCACCGATGTGGAAAGTGCTATTCCACCGTAAACGACTGCAGCTCGACGGGAACGGTGCAGAGGGCACCGTCTGTCGAAACGCAGGCATCATCAATCCGAGCATCGCCCGTGGCGCCCGTCGCCAGATCCGTGCCGATGTAAAACTGCGTCGATGCAACGGTAGCGACGAACGTACCGAGGATCTGGGTGTACGAGACCGTGATCGGCCCCGACGCAATCAAGGTGCCGGTGTATGTGCCTTCGCGGATCTCCGCGGTTCCCCCATTGCCGGCAACAAAAAACGAGACCGTATATGTCGTCCCTGGAACCGTGGGCACGCTCTGCGTGATTCCCTCGATCTGGGTGTATTGAGTTCTCGGAGAGCGACTCCCACCAAAAATCCCCGGATCAATCCCCGTAGCCCACCATTCGCAGTCGATACCGGATCCCGTACCGGAGCTTCCCCAATCGGCCGGGGGGGTATTGTAGGGCGTTACCGGACAGACCTCCATGTCCGCGTTGAGAAAGAGGTTCTGCGCACTCGCGTCGACGGCGGCAAGATGGAGCCCCAGCAATGCAACCAGCGCGCTCAATGCGATCGTGCGAAAACGAACGGGTCCGGAGGATCTCATCCCAACCTTCCTTTTGATTCGGTTTCGTCAGTCTTCTATGGCCGTTATGGGTCTTGGGTGCATCTTAGCACCCGGAGGTTCCGAAGGCCCGACGAACAGAGCGCGCCCCACTCCAGGGGAGTGCCGGGAGAATCGGCGCCGGATCGGATGACCGGAAGAACCCTCGACAAAAAGCCAGGCGCGGGGGAAGCGCCTGGCCGTGATGGAACCGAACCGACGGGGGAGATCGGTAGGGTTCAGATCTCGATCTGGGTCTTCAGGTTGGCGATGACGGTGTTGACTTCGTGCTCGTTGAACTGGTGGGCCGCCCTTTCGTTGAGCTTGCCGAGAACCGGAACCGGCACCTCGTAGTCCATCTCCAGGGTGACGTCGGTGTTGGTGCCGTGCTCTTTCAGCAGCCAGGTCACGGTGCCTTCGATACCCTTTCGATTCTTGGCCACGAGCTTTCTGTTCGGGATGACTTCGATCTCCTCGCTGTCCCCTTCGATGCGGAGGCCGGCCATCTTGTAGGCCCATTTGTACTTCTTGCCGCCGTTGGGCAACGTTTCGATATTCGACACCTCCATCATGCTCGGCCAAAACTCGGGAATGTGGGTCTTGTCCTCGAGAAAGTCGAAGATGTCCTCGGCACGGGCGTGGACGGTTGCGGAACGAACAAGTCTTGCCATAACTACCTCCCTGCGACTCGGCGGGGTGAAGCAATTTTCACCTCGCCAACGCCTTCGGTAGCCCGGCGATCTTGGGTTCCTACCGCCTTCATCTCGTGGCGGGCGGAGCGAGGACCCGAGGCTTTCCGACGCCGGCTTTCGCCGGTTGTGGCTTTGTCGGTGCACTCATCAATATGGGTTCAGAGGGTGATCGCAACCAGAGTGCGAGGGGTGCCGCGGATCACATTCTCCCCGCGGTTCGGCGCTGAAACCGGCGCCGGTCCGGAGGAGGAGCAGGCGCCGCCGGGACCGATCCCGCTCTCGGGGACCGCCGGACCGGCTCACCGGCGCGACGAGGCGATCCGCCCGCGCAACCCCTTCGCCGCCACCTCGACCGAGATCCCGTCGACATCCACATCTCTGTTGGCCGATCGCATCAGCCGGTTGGAGATCGCGTTGACGAGCGGCTGCAGCGCCGCCCTGAGCTCGGGGTCGCGGGCCGCCTCGGCCGACAGCAGCAGCAACGCGTCGTACGGCGGGAAGGCCTGTTCCGGGTCGCGCAGCACCTCGAGATCGTAGGCGTCGATCCGCCCATCGGTCGAGTACGCGGTGATGACGTCCACCGCCCCGTCACGGACCGCACCGTACATAAACGTCGAATCCATCCCGAGGGTCCGCGCCCGGTCGAGGCCGTAGAGCTCGCGCACCCTGGTCCACTCGAGGCGGCCGAAGAACTCCGGGTCGCCGGCGATGGTCAGCCGCGCCGCCATCGCGGAGAGATCTGCGATGGAGCCGATCCCGAGCTCGGCCGCATCATCACGGCGCATGGCCAGCGCGTAGGCGTTCTCGAACCCGAGGGGTCCGACGGCGACCACCCCGTGCTCCTTCGCGAGCCACCGGGTCACCTCGACGAGCATCTCGGCCCTGCCGATGGGCCGGGGTCGATTCATGATCGCCGCCCAGATCGTCCCGGAGTAGTCCACCGAGACCTGGACGGCGTTCGATCGCAGCGCGTCGAAGAGGATGGTCGAGCCCATGTTGGGCCGTTTGCCGACCACCGCGCCCGCCGCCTCGAGCTCGAGACCGAGCAGCTCGGCGAGGATGTACTGCTCGGTGAATCCTTTCGAGCCGATCACCAGCTCCCGGCCGGTCAACGGGCGCTCGGACGGGGCGCTCTCGTGATCCGCCCGAAGCTCGGGAACCGTCCCGGCACCGGCGTCCGGCGCCCACCGTACGGCCGCCGGTAGCAGACCCCCGGCGATGATGGCGATTAGCCCAACCGCCGCGGTCCAGGTGAGGCGCGAGCTGCGGCGCCGCGCAGCGCGCTCGATCAGTAGGATCATCCGGTCGAGGACCACGGCCAGGGCGGCGGCGAAGAAACAGCCGAAAACGACCGCCAGCCAGTTCCGCGTCTGGAGCCCGAGAAAGATGTAGTTTCCGAGGCTCGGCGCGCCGACGGGTGTCGAAAGGGTGGCCATTCCGACCACCCACACGGTTGCGGTGCGGATGCCGGCGATGATGACCGGCGCCGCCAGCGGGAGCTCGACCAGCAGCAGCGACTGCCGGTCGGTCATGCCGACCCCGCGGGCGGCCTCGGTCATCGCGGGGTCGATCTCGAGGATCCCGGTGACCGTACCGCCGAGCACCGGCAGCATGCTGTACAGGGTCAGGGCGATGAACGCGGGGAAAAAACCGATCATCCCACCGAGCAACGGCACCATCAGCGCCAGGAGCGCCATGCTCGGCACGGTCTGGATGAGCCCGGCAACCGCCAACGCGGCGCCGCGCAACCGGGGGCGGCGCGTGGCGGCGATCCCCAGTGGAACGCTGACGGCGATGCCGATGACGAGCGCCGACACCGACAACAGGAGGTGGCCGGCGAGCAGGTCGGGCAGCTCGGCGAAGCGATCGGCGAGATTGCTCATCCGGGCGCGCTCCCGCCGTCGCCGATCATCGCCGCCAACCGCTCGGCCTGGCGCGCCGGCCAGGCCATCAGCCGGGCGACGTAGGGATCCCCCGCGCCACGCACGAGCTCCGACGGCGCGCCCTGGCCGACGATCCGGCCCCGGCGCATGACGATGATCCGATCAGCCATGAGCAGCGCCTCGGTCATGTCGTGGGTGACCAGAACGGCGGTCAACCGAAGCTCTTTCTGAAGCGCCGAGAACTCACCCCGCAGCTCGTCGCGGGTGATCGGGTCGAGCGCGCCGAAGGGCTCGTCGAGCAGCATCAACGACGGCCCCGCCGCCAGGGCCCGGGCGAACCCGACCCGCTGCTGCTCGCCGCCGGAGAGCTCGGCCGGCATCCGCGCGGCGACCTCGGCCGGGTCGAGTCTGACGAGCTCGAGCAGCTCACCGACCCGGCGGGCGATCCGGCCGCGCTCCCAGCCGAGGAGACGCGGGACGACCCCGACGTTGTCGGCGATGCTGAGGTGCGGGAACAGACCGATGCGCTGGAAGACATAACCGATCGATCTCCGAAGCTCGACCCGGTCTCGACCGGCGGTGTCTTCGCCCCCGATCCTGACCGTCCCCCGAGTCGGTTCGACGAGCCGGTTGATGGTCTTCAGCGTCGTCGTCTTGCCGCAGCCCGATTCGCCGACCAGGGCCACCAGCTCGCCCTGCCCAACGGCGAATCCGACGCCGTCGACGGCGAAGGTCCCGCCGCCGTCGTAGGACACGCCGATCTTGCTCAGTTCGAGGGTCATCACTGGTGCGGGCCTCACGGTTCGTCAACGCAGCGGAACGTGGCAAACATGAACGAATATCTGTGCCCGCAAGCTGCAATTCGGTTGGGCGCCGTTGCAGTGACTATACCGGAGCGGCTCCAGGCGCCGTTCCTCGCCCCTCTATGGCTGCCACGTTCACAATTCGACAACTGTGAATGTGGCACCGCTCTGGTACCCTGGTTCCAGAATCGACATTCCCCGTCAGCCGTTGTCCGAGGTTACGTCCGCAGGCAGCCGTTTCGGCACCCGACACTGCCGGGTCCGTTTCACCATGCCTCGCGTTCGAAGATGAATCGGCTCCCGCCCGGCGCGGGAGGGTGCCCGTGAACAAGGAGGTGGATGATGACGATTCGGACTCGCAACCGCACCGCCGGCGCGCTGATCGGCGCCGTGCTGTGGCTTCTCCCACCCTCGCCATCGGCGGCTCAGGGCTGTCCGGATCTGCTCGGCCAGTGGCCTTTCGGCCCGGCAAAGGCCGTCGCCGTGGCGGGCTCGACCGCCTACGTCAGCTCAGGGCCCGCGTTGACGGTGATCGACATCACGACCCCGGCGTCGCCGGCGCCCCTCGGGTACGTCGTCCTGGAGGACATCATCCTGGACATCGCGGTCAATGGCGACTACGCCTACCTGTCCCTCGGCCCGTCGGGGCTGAGCGTTGTCGACGTCAGCGTGCCGAACGCACCGGTGGAGGTCGGGTCGCTCGACACGCCCGGGGACGCCTACGGGGTTGTGGTGTCCGGCAGTCACGCCTACGTGGCGGACGGCGCGTCCGGGCTCCGGGTCATCTCGATTGCCGACCCGTCTCTGCCGAGCGAGGTCGGCTTCCTCGATCCTTCTTACTCGATCAACAACCTGGAGGTGGCGGGGAACTACGTCTACGCCACCGCCGCCGCCGCCGGGCTGAGGGTCTTTTCGGTCTCCGTCCCGGCCGCACCGACGGAAATCGGGTCCACCGACACCCCGGGCAGCGCCCTGGACGTGGCGGTATCCGGGAGCTACGCCTATGTGGCCGACGGCTCGAGCGGGCTGCGGGTGATCTCCATCGCCAACCCGGCGACCCCCGCCGAGGTGGGCTCCATCGACACCTCGTTCACGGCGCAGGGGGTGGCGGTGGGCGGCACTCTCGCCTTCGTCGCCGACGATTACGGCGGGCTCCGGATCATCGATGTCACCACCCCTGCCGCACCGACCGAGCCCGGCCACCTGAGTACGGGAAGCTCCGCCAGGGCGGTGATCGCTTCGGCCGGTCTCGCATACGTTGCCGATGACTTCGGCGGGCTCGTGATTGTCGACCCGGCGGTTCCGGCCGCGCCCGTCGAGATCGGGTCGATCGAGCTTGCGGGCTATACCATCACCGCGGCAGCGGCTCACAATCTCGCCTATGTCGGGAAAGCGCCGGCCGGATTGCGTGTGATGGACCTGAGCGTGCCGGAAGCACCGACCGAGATCACCACCGTCGACACGCCCGAGGTCCCACAGACCATCGTCCTGTCGGGCTGGTACGCCTACTCCGCCGAGCTCAGCGCCGGCCTCGTGATCCACGATCTCGCGTCACCGACGTCGCCAACGCAGGTGGGGTTGCTCGACACCCCGGGTCAGGCTCGGGATCTGGCCGTGATCGGCGGCACGGCGTATGTCGCCGACGGGAACTCCGGCCTCCGCGTGGTCGATGTCAGCTCCCCCGGCTCGCCCTTCGAGATCGGTTTTACGGACACCCCGGGATCGGCGTACGGAGTCGACGTCGCAGGCAGCTACGCCTACGTCGCCGACGAAGCGTCGGGGCTGCGGGTCATCGACATCAGCGTGCCGGCAGTGCCGGTCGAGGTCGGCTCCGCATCAACTCCGGACGATGCCTGGGACGTTGTGGTCGTCGGCGATCACGCCTTCGTGGCGGTTGGCGGCTCGGGCGTCCGGGTCATCGACGTCTCGGTGCCGACCTCGCCGGTGGAGGTCGGGTTCTTCGACACCACCGGTTACGCCATCAACCTTGCAGTCGCCGGCGATCGCCTTTACGTAGCGGATCGTAACGGGGGTGTGGTGGTGCTCGACATCAGCACGCCGACCGCGCCCGCCGAGGACGGGGCCTTCGATACGATCGGTGAAGGGTACGGAGTTGGGGTGAGCGACGGGTTGGTCGTGCTCGCGGACAGCAACGCGGGCATCGCCGTATTCGATGATTGCCGCAACGTCATCTTCTCCGACGGCTTCGACGTCTTCGACACCGGAGCGTGGACCAACTGAGCCCTGGCGACACCCGGCCGGGCACCGATCGTGGTGCGGCGGGTGGCACCGATCGGGATCCGTCGGGAGACCGGGCGGCGGCCCGTCCGGGTCGACCCGGCGCCCGTCAGCCCTTCGTCCGTCTCAGTCGAAGACCGGCATCCCGCTCGAACCCGGCCTCCGCGGCGGTCATCCGAGATGCGGTTACCTGCTCGGGATCTCTGCTCCGTCGTAGATGCCGGCGGTCGCCCCCGGGTGGCAAGCCGGACAGTCCGCCCGCCCGGCCACCGACGAGCGCTCGAAGACGGTCGGATCGAGACGCCGGTGTTCGTCCCGGATCACGGGAACATCGGTCACCCGCAGCGGCGTCGACGATCCGAGGCTCTCCATGATCTCCTGCGCCAGCGCCCCGGGTGTCTTCTCGGCGGCGTTGGCGGTGAGGTAGGCCTCGATCTCCGCCATTTGCGCCGCCTCCAGGTCGAGCGCCTGGTCGAAGTGGTCCCGGGTTTCGGCCATGAGAAGGCGCCACGACCGGGACGGAAGAAGCGCCGGTTGGAGGGGGAAGTGACAGGCGCCGCACGCCTCCTGGTAGGCCGGGTTGTCGACCGCCGGAACCGCGTGCTCCGACGACCCCTTCCGCCCGTGCTCGCGGCGGCGGTTCTGCCTGTGGCCATCGGCCGCGGCGGCCCCGACAACCAGGACCACCGCCGCCGCCGCAATCAAACCACGCCGACCAACCATGAGAGGCCTCCCGAGCGGGCGGGTCGCTTCACTGTGATGGTAGCACCCCAAGAGGGGCGCCACCGATCACCACGAGACAACCAATCCGCGTCAGGCCCGGCTTCTCAGGCCGCCGGTGTCACTCCTCCGACGACGACGCCTCGGCCGGGGCCGGGGCGATGCACAGCGCCAGGAACCGAACCGAGTTGAACGTGCTGGCCGACGCCGCCGCGATCACCCGGGCGGCCTCGTCGCCGCCGGCGAACTTCGCCCCGGCCGCACGGACGACGTGGGCGTGGACCACCGGGTTCCTCGATCCTTCACCCGCGCTGCCGTAGTCCACCGCGACGGCCGTCGCCAACCCAGCAGCAGCCTCGGCGCTGTCCATCGCGGCGAGGCCGTACGCGGCCGCCACCCGGACCGACGGCTCGGCGTCGCCGAGCGCCTCGACCAGCACCGGCGCGCACTCCGACCGGTCGATTTCCGCCAGCGCCCAGATAATCTGGCGCCGCAGCGAGATCAACCTCGCCTGCTTGGACTTCTCGTTCGACTGGTACCCGGCCCCGTCGCCGGCCAGGAACGCCAGGGTGGCCTTGCCCCAGTCGGGCTCGACGCCGCTCGCAGCCGAACGGTAGAGGCCCGCGAGCGCCGGAACGCCGGCGAAGTCATCGACCTCGGCGAGGGCGGTGGCCACCCGCACCGTGGTGAACGCCCACTCGGGTCTGCCGAGGGCCGCCTTGGCCAGGTTGATCTGAGAGGTGTCGCCGAGCTCGAGCAGGCCCACCGCGATCCAGGTTTCCAGCCACGTACCCTTCTCGACCGTCGCCACGGCCGACCGAAGCACTCTGACCGCGTCATCGCCGCCGGCCCGCACCAGCGCCGTCACCAGCGCCGGCCGGAGGTCGACGTCGTCCGACGACGACTTCATGAACTTGCCCAGGCCCTTCTTCTCCTTCTTGTTCAGCTCGGCCTCGGCGAACGCGAACCCCGACGGCTCGCCGGCCCGCATCAGGAGCGCCGCCGCGAACAGCCGGTCCTGCGGGGTGGTCGACGAGAAGGTCCCTCCCTTGAGCTGCTTCTCGAGTACCGGCACGATGCTCCGGTCGTTGAAGGTGAGCAGAAGACCGGTCCGGCTGCACTGGAAGAAATCGGCGTTCATCAGCCCGGTCGACAGCTTCTGCAGCGTCGGCACGGCGCGCTCGTCACCGGTCGCCACCAGTCCCCGGCAGGCGGCCCGGCCGAAGCTCGCCTTCTTCATCCCGCCCGTGAACTCCGTGATCCGTTCGATGACCCGGCCCCGCAGGTCGGCCGGGAAACCCTCCGCCCCGGCGAGCTCGCCGACCAGCGGCAGCACCGCATTGACGGTCTCGATGTCGTTGGCCTCGAGCAGCGCCGTCATCCGGTCGTAGGCCTCGTTGGGCTTGGCCAGGGCGAGCCCGATGGCGCAGCGGCCGCGGAGATCGCTGTACGGAAAGACCTCGACGCACTTGGCGAAGAACGCGGTCGCCTCCTCGGTGTAACCCGCGCGTTGCATGGTGAAGGCCGAATCGACCCAGCCCTGCCAGACCTGGTGAGTGGCGTCCTGCGCCACCCCGCCGAGGTCCGATCCGTCCGGGCCGCCGAAGAGCTGGGCGATCCCGGCGCCGGCCGCGGCCATCGCGGCGGCGCGCTGTTCCTCCGGGGTGATCTCGATGTCCTGCTTGAGCGCCGTGACGAGCTGGTCGACGGCGGCTCGCCGCTGCTCCTCGGGAACGGCCTCGAGGCCTTCCTCCAGCAGATAGTCGAGCAGCTCCGGGTTGTAAGCGCCCACCAGCGCCTTCTCCTCGAGCATCCCCTCGATGGTGGCCGCCTGCGTCGTCCCCCCGAACGCGACCGGCAGCATCACCAGAACGAAACATCCCCACCACGACCGGATCTTCATCATCTCCCGCTTCCCCCTT
>JAHECW010000290.1 GCA_024641545.1 Acidobacteriota bacterium | reverse complement strand
TAACCGGCGTCGATGAGATCGAGGGCGGTGGAAAGCACGCAGACGTGGGTCTCGATCCCGGTGACGATGACCTGCGTGCGCCCGGCGGCGGCGATCGCCTCGCGGAGTCCGCTGTCGCGGACGCAGGAGAAAGTGTTCTTTGCGGCGGGGGTCTCGCCGAGGAGCCCGGCGAGGGGCTCGACGGTCCCGCCGAGGCCCTTGGGGTACTGCTCGCTGCCGATGACGGGCACTTCGAGGGCGCGGCAGCCCTCCACCAGCACCTCGAGGCGCGGAATGTGGCTCTGGTCGGTCATGACCGAGTTGATGCGTTCCTGGACATCGATGACCAGGAGGACGGCGGTGCTGCGATTGAGAAGGTGACTCATCGGGGCATTGTAGCGGGTAAGGAGGTCAGGAGGTGAGCGCTCGCTTTGCTCGCTGGTGAGGGTTGAGGAGGTTAGAAGGTAAACAGGTGAGATGGTCAGAAAGTGACCCGGTGTGTGTTTTCGGTGTGAGCCGAAGGCGGCGTGTAATTTCACCTTTTTACTAGCGAGCGAAGCGAGCGCTGACAGCGACCGGAGGGAGCGCTCACCTTCTCACTCCCAACAGCGACCGGAGGGAGCGCTCACTTCCTCACCTCCCCACTCCGCCGCATTACAATACCGCCATGAACACGGACAACGACCAAACCACTCCGATCGAGTCCGGAACCGACGCGGCGCCGAAACCGGCGCCGACCTTGTCGCCCGAACTTCTGGCGGCGGCCCGCGCGGACAAGCCGGCCTGGAAGACGGGGAGCGTCACCGGGCGCTGGGCCACCATCGGCTGCGGGCTCGGCATCGTGGTGCTCATCGCGGCGCTGTTCACCGGTTCGACCCTCATGCGGAAGACGGTCTGGGCCGGGTTCGCCGGCGCGTCGCAGCGGGTGATGGGCTTTCTGGCGGGTGACCTCCAGCCCGCGGAACGAATGCGGCTCAAGCGCAATCTGGATGCGTTCTCGGCCCACCTGAGAAACCAGGACGACCCCTTTCCCGCCATGGGCGAGTTCCAGCGCCTGACCCGTGCAGCGCTCGAAGACCGGCTGGTCACCCGCGACGAGGTGGAGGAAATCAACGTGTTTCTCGAGGGGCAGCTGGCCGGGAGCGCGCTGGCGGTGCCGTACTCGATGCCATAAATAATTATGAATTCTCAATTATGAATTATGAATTTTCGGAAGCCCCCCAGCGCCATACCGAGAATCCGCGGTGCAATGCTCAGTTCATGGTGTTTCGAAGACATCCGCTGACGTTGTGGAGTCGCTGTCAATTCATAATTCAAAACTCATAATTCATAATTGATTTCACCCGCTACAATCTCCGAATGAGCAGCGCACGGTTTCTTCTTGAAACTCCCTTTGAACCGGCGGGGGACCAGGGCGCCGCCATCGAACGGCTGGTGGACGGCGTCGAAGGGGGACTGGCCTACCAGACCCTGCTCGGGGTCACCGGCTCGGGCAAGACCTTCACCATGGCCAAGGTGGTGGAAACCACCAATCGGCCGACCCTGGTGTTGTGCCACAACAAGACCCTGGCGGCGCAGCTCTATCAGGAGTTCAAGGCGTTCTTCCCGAGCAACGCCGTCGAGTACTTCGTCTCCTACTACGACTACTACCAGCCCGAGGCCTATGTCCCGTCGTCGGACACCTACATCGAGAAGGAAACCTCGATCAACGAAGAGATCGACCGCCTCCGCTTGTCGGCGACCCGCTCGCTCTTCGAGCGCCGCGATGTGCTCATCGTCGCCTCGGTGAGCTGCATCTACGGCCTCGGTTCGCCCGAGGCCTACTTCGACATGCTCCAGCTCTTCGAGACCGGCGCCGACCAGCCCATGGAGGATGTTCTCCGCCAGCTCGCCAAGATGCAGTACGAACGCACCAACCTCGATCTCGCGCCGGGCGGCTTCCGGTTGCGCGGCGATGTCCTCGAGATCTACCCGCCCTATGACGACAGCGCGGTGCGGATCTCGTTCTGGGGCGACGAGGTGGAGACCATCCAACGAATCGACCCGGTTCGGGGTCAGGTCCTGGAGAGCCTCGATCGCCTTCCCATCTACCCCCGGACCCACTATGTGACGCCGCGCGAGAACCTGCTCAGGGCCATCGCCGGAATCCGCGCCGAGCTCGACCACCGCCTCGCCGAGCTCAACCGTCAGGAAAAGCTCCTCGAGGCGCAGCGACTGTCGCAGCGCACCCTCTTCGATCTCGAGATGCTCACCGAGCTCGGCTACTGCCAGGGCATCGAGAACTACTCGCGCCACCTCACCGGACGGGCGGCGGGCGAACCGCCGCCGACCCTCCTCGACTACTTCCCGGAAGATTTCCTGCTCATCGCGGACGAGAGCCACGTCACCATCCCGCAGGTCGGCGGGATGTACCACGGCGACCGGTCGCGGAAGCAGAACCTCGTCGACTTCGGCTTCCGCCTGCCGTCGGCCCTCGATAATCGACCGCTGATGTTCGAGGAGTTCGAGGAGCGGGTCCACCAGGCGATTTTCGTGTCCGCGACTCCGGGTCCCTACGAGCTCACGCACAGCGAGGGTGAGGTCGTCGAACAGGTCATCCGGCCGACCGGGTTGCTCGACCCCGAGGTCGAAGTGCGGCCGGCCCAGCACCAGGTCGACGATCTCCTCGCCGAGATCCGGACCGTGGTTGCACGCGGTGAAAGAGTGCTGGTGACGACATTGACCAAGCGGATGTCCGAAGACCTGACCACCTACTTCGCCGAGGTCGGTCTCCGCGTCCGCTATCTCCACTCGGAGATCGACACCCTGGAGCGGATTGCGATCCTCGCCGATCTTCGGCGCGGCGAGTTCGATGTGCTGGTCGGGATCAACCTCCTGCGCGAGGGCCTCGATCTGCCCGAGGTCTCGCTGGTGGCGGTGCTCGACGCCGACCAGGAAGGCTTTCTGCGCTCCGAAACCTCGCTCGTCCAGACCGTCGGCCGGGCGGCGCGCAACCTCAACGGCCGCGCCATCCTCTACGCCGACAAGGAGACCGGATCCATGCAGCGCGCGCTGGCTGAAACCAGGCGCCGGCGGACCAAACAGGCCGCGTACAACGCCGAGCACGGCATCGAGCCGCGCTCCATCATCAAGGATGTCGCGAGTCCGCTGCTCGCCATGTCGAACCTCGACTTCTACGGTCCTGGCGGCGCCCAACCGCGGGTCTCCGAACCCTTCGAGGACGACTTCGACGACCCCGCCTCGCTGGCCAAGCTCATCACCGAGCTCGAGAAGCGGATGCGGACCGCCGCCAAGACCCTCGAGTTCGAGGAGGCCGCGAGGCTCCGCGACCGCATCAAGGAACTCCGGCGGCAGCAGATCTTCAAGAC
>JAHECW010000156.1 GCA_024641545.1 Acidobacteriota bacterium | reverse complement strand
CCCCGAATGACCACGCTGCCCGTGCGACGCTGGGACGCCGCAGGCGGCTCAGAAGGCCGGGGTTGACAGCATCCGTGACCGTGGCCGCGTCCGGGACAGCGGCAGCGCCCGTGGCAACGTCCGGGATCGGGAACGGGATCGGGATCGGAAACGGAAACGGAAACGGACGCGGACGCGTCCGTGGGAGAGGATCATCACCGACGCGGCAGTAGAATACGGGCGATGGATCACTGGGACGGATTCCGGAGAATTCTCCACTGCGACATGGACTGCTTCTATGCCGCGGTGCACATGCGCGACGACCCCACCCTCGTCGGCAGACCGGTGGTGGTCGGCGGCAATCCGGACAGCCGCGGAGTGGTCGCCGCCGCCAACTACGAAGCCCGCCGTTACGGCATCCACTCGGCCCTCCCCGCGGCGCAGGCCCGCCGCCTGTGCCCGGACACGGTCTTTCTCAAACCCGAGTTCAGGCGCTACCGAGCCGAGTCCGAGGCGATCTTCGCCATCTACCGCCTCTTCACGCCGATCATCCAACCCCTCTCCCTCGACGAGGCCTACCTCGACGTCACCGACCATCTCGGTGAGTTCGGGAGCGCCACCGCCATCGCCCACGAGATCCGGCGGCGGGTCCTGGACGAACGCGGTCTCACCGTGTCGGTGGGCGTGGCGCCCAACAAACTGATCGCCAAGATCGCCTCCGATTACGACAAACCCGACGGACTCACGGTGGTCAAGCCGACGCAGATCGAGGATTTTCTCGCGCCGCTGCCGGTTCGCCGGCTGCACGGGGTCGGTCCGGCGGGGGAAAAGGCGCTCCGCGACCTCGGCGTCGAAACCGTGGCCGAGCTTCGCCGGCTCTCGCTCGACCGGCTCATGGAACGCTTCGGTTCCTGGGGCCGGACGCTCTACAACTCCGCCCGCGGCGACGATCAGCGCCCCGTCCACGTCGAACAGATCCGCAAGAGCCTCAGCACCGAGCACACCTTCGACACCGACATCGACTCGGAGGGCACGATCAACGAAATCCTCGAGTCCATGGCCGCCGAGGTTTCCGAGGGGCTGCACAAACGCGAGATCTCGGCCTGCACGATCACCATCAAGGCGCGCTACCCCGACTTCACGACGGTCACGAGGTCACACACCTTGCAGGCGCCCACTTCCGAGGCCGACACGATCTCGGCGATCGCTCGCGAGCTCATCCGCTCCACCGAAGCCTTCACCCGATCGGTCCGCCTGCTCGGCGTCGGCGCATCGAATCTGGTCACCGGCGGAGTCGAACAGCTCGCGCTCTTCGGTTTCGAAGGCAGCGGCGCGATCCCGTGAGAGCGATCGAGGTCCGCGGCCGTCGTTGGCTGGCCGTCGCCACCACAGCTGCCTTTCTGGTCTGCGCCGCGGTGGTCCTGATCCCGATTGCGGAACACAGCGGATGGCCCCGAGCATCATTGCTGCGCCTCTTTTTTCAGCCGGCGTGCCACCAGATCACCGATCGCTGCCTCGACCTTGGGGCCGGGGTGCTGCCGATCTGCGCCCGCTGCGCCGGACTCTACGCCGGGGGATTCGCCGGACTCCTGATGACGCTCGTCGGCGGCCGGCGTGTCCACTTCAGGTTCCGATGGCTCGTGGTCGCGGCGGCTCCATCCATCGTCGATTTCGGCCTCGGTCTCGCCCACCTGCCGACGCTGCCCAACTGGCCGAGGTTCGCCCTCGCCCTCGCGCCCGGTCTTCTGGCGGGTCTGCTCCTCGCCGACGCCGTGTGCGAGATCGCGAGGCCTCGTGACACCGGGACCTCGGAGCCCGGGATCACGTAGAATAGGTTGCGAACTCAAGGAGGAGAGAATGGACACCAAGGCTCCGTCCATGTTGTTGCCTGCCGTCATCGCCGGCGGCGCGCTCGGTTTCGTCAGCGGCCTACCGATATCGAACTGCGCGTGTTGCCTGTGGGCGGCGGGCGCCGGTCTGTTGGCCGCCTTCCTCTACTCTAAAAAGTGCACGGCCGACGGCGCCGAATTCAATACCGGCAAGGGTGGGGTCCTCGGGCTGCTCACCGGCGCGGTCTTCGGCGTGGTCGGGTCGGTCGTCAACTCCATTTTCTCGCTCCTGACCGGGGGGTTGGATATCGAATCCATGCGCGAGGCCATCGATGCCAACCCCATGATCACCGACCCCGAGGCCGCCGATCAGGCGCTGCAGGTCTTCGAGTCGGTGGGACCGATGTTCTTCATCCTGATTTTCGCTCTGATCTGGATCGTCCTCGGGGTGCTCTTCGCAGCCCTCGGCGGACTCATCGGCGGCACGGCCTTCAAGGTCGCGGCGGTACCGCCGGACACCGGCGGAGGATGGTCCTCGAGCCCGCCGCCGATGACTCCCGGCGGCAACGAACCGCCGCCACCTCCTCCGGCGGCCCCGACCGACCCGTATTGACAGGTGTGATCCGATGAGCCCATGAGGGAGCGCCCGTCTCGCATCGAGCCGCTGATCCGGGACGACGGGATCGAAGAAAGGAACGCCGGATCTCCGACCCGCACCAGCGCACCGGTCGGGGCGGTCGGTTGGCCGTCCTTCGCTCTCCGGCGGCACCATCACCAGGCTGAATGACGCACCTTCGACTCCGACCCGCCAACCGCACCGAGCGGCAGCTCGCCGTGCTCTGGTCGGCCGCGGCGATCGCGGCGGTCATTCTCCGACCGCTGTGGATCGCCGTCGCGCCGTACCTGGGATCGTGCACCTTCCGCAACCTCACCGGGATCCCGTGTCCGTCGTGCGGCACCACCCGAACCGCCCTCGCCCTCCTCGATCTCGATCTCGGCTCGGCGCTGGCCGTCAATCCACTCGCGACGATCGCGGGAGGCGTCTTCATCATCGGCGGTGGATTGGCGCTGATATGGGTGCTGTTGCGTGGGCCGATTCCGACATGGGAGCGGTGCTGGTCCCGGTGGTGGACCGGAGCGGTCGTCGGCGTCGTTCTCATCAACTGGATCTATCTCATCGCGAATGACTGAGCCCATCGCGACCGCATCCGGGAGTCGCGACACCTTCAGCTTTTTGAGACTTCGTATCCACAACAGTATTTCACCACCCAAACTTGCTTGACAATATCCATCTATCGGCATATTTTGATTCTGTCATGTGATTTTTAAGATTTTCGTTAATCTCATGTCCAGACAAGTGAAAAAATGCACAAGGAGGATCGGATGTCAAAAACGAAACTGATGGTTGTGGTCGTTCTCGCCGGGATCGTGGTGCTGAGCTTCGCGAGCGGCGCAACGGCGGCCAAAAACAAGATCAAGGGGCAGGATGTCTTCAAAGAGTTCTGCAAACCGTGCCACGGAGCCGACTCCGAGGCCGGCGAGTACACCCCCATGTCGCTCATTCAGGACCAGTGGGAGACCTTCTTCGATGAGAAGTTCGAAGAGACCCACAAGGGTGTCACCGACCCGAACCACGACAACAAGCCGGTCATCGATGTCCTCACCGAAGAGGAGTTCGACGCCCTTGCAAAGTGGACCGTCGACCACGCTGCCGATTCCGAGCAGCCCATGACCTGCGGCTGATCGAAGATCAACTTCTAGGAGGAGAACATGATGCGCAAGATGATCGCGGTATTTGCGGTCGTCGCCCTTCTTGGCGGCGGCCTTGTGTTTGCTCAGGAAACCGAGACCGATGAAGAGGTCGCGAAGCTGAAACAGGACATCAAAGACCTGGAAAAGCGGGTGATGAAGAACGAGCGCAAGACCGCGCTCGACCGGATCGACTTCACCGGCGACTTCCGTTTCGAGTCCAACTCGATCGAGGCCGATTTCGGCCCCTACTTCGACGGAATGCAGCTCCAGCGCGCACTCGTCGACACCCTCTTCTACTTCGGCGCCACCGGGATGCCGCCGCAATCACCCGAGGACGTCGGCAACCTGATCGCCCAGAACTACGCCGACTACCTCTACTATCTCGACAACGTCGTCACCTTCGACTGGCTCAAGCAGCAGTTCGGTCAGTTCCCGCCGGAGATGCAGCAGGCCCTGATGCAGCAGCTCCTGCCCTACACCTACCAGGAGGGCTACGACTACAAGAACACACTGCTTTACACCAACCGGCTCCGGCTCCAGATGGACGCCAAAGTCTCCGACAGCGTCGACTTCTCGGGCCGTCTCGCGATGTACAAAGCGTGGGGCGACTCCACCGGTGTCCAGGTCTTCAACGGCCAGCCCACCTCGATCAACGTTGACGGCACCACCGCCGCGGTTCCCAACTCGGATCTCCTCCGGGTCGAGCGGGCCTACTTCACCTGGCACTCGCCCAAGTGGTATCTCTCCATCGGCCGTCGCCCCTCGACCGGCGGCTCGCCCCTCAACTTCCGCCAGGACGAACCCCGCGGCGGCACGCCTCTCGGTTCGATCATCAACTATCAGTTCGACGGCGCCACCCTGGGCTGGCACCTCTCCGACAAGAGCACCCTGCGGCTCTGCTACGGCGTCGGTTTCGAGTCCGGGTTCGGCAACGGTGAGTTCGCCGCGCGCCCCGAGGACCGCCTCAAGGACGCCTGGTTTCTCGGCGTCAACTGGGATATCTGGAACACCGAGGACGTCTTCGTCCAGGCGACCTTCGCCGGCGCGTTCGACGTCACCGACGGATTCAACGGACTGGTGGTTCTCCCGGTGGACCCGGTGACCGGCCAGGATGTCCCGGCACCCGCGATCCTGCGCTACTCCCCGTCGGCCAACCTCGGCGACATCTACTGGGGCAGCGTGGTCGGCATCATCCACCCGGGCGCCTTTGACGTCTTCGCAACGGTCAGCTACATGGAGTCGAACCCGAGCAACATCACCACGCCTTTCGGCGGCATGTTCTCCGATCCCTTCGAGACTCCCGAGAAGCAAGACGGCTACATGTACTACGCCGGCGCCCGCTACAACTTCGCCAACGACAAGACCAAGCTCGGTCTCGAGTACAACAAGGGCTCGCAGTACTGGTTCAACATGGCGGTTGCCGAAGACGACATGATCGCGCCCAAGACCTCGGTGCGGGGCGATGTGTGGGAGCTCTACCTGACCCACCGGATCACCAAGAACTTCATCCTCAAGGCCGACTACATGCACTACAACTTCGACTATTCGCAATCCGGATGGCACATGGGCTCGCCCAAACCGCTGGATTCGAACCCGCCGCCGATTCTCGGCTTCCCTTCTCCCAAGAGCATGGACAAATTCCTGCTAGGATTGACGGCGCGCTTCTAGGAGGAAAAGATGAGACGGACCCTTTCCTTGTTGGCCGTAATAGCGATCGCAGCCGCGGTGCCGGCGGATGCCGAGAAGCAGAAGTACTCTCACGAAGACTACTTCGAGCACTACGAAGGCACCAAGACCTGTTTGGCCTGCCACGAGGACGAGGCCGTCTCGTTCTTCCACTCGCAGCACTATCAGTGGACCGGGGAGACCCCGGCGATCATCAACGCCGAGGGAAAAATGCTCGGCAAAAAGAACACGATCAACGACTTCTGCACCAACCCCATTCCGGCGTGGATCGGCATCACCAAGAACTCCCGCGGAGAAATCCTCTCCCAGGGCTGTTCCAAGTGTCACGCCGGCCTGGGTAAGATGCCTTCATCCGAGCTCAGCCGCGAACAGCTCGAGAACATCGACTGCCTGATCTGCCACGCGTCGGGATACAACCGCAACCTCTTCGAAAGCGAGGACGGCGGTCTCGAATGGAAGCCGATCCTGTGGCAGAACCAGGTTGGGATGGACTCGGTCTCGAAGCGGATCACGATGCCCAAACGAACCAGCTGCCTGCGCTGCCACGCCGGTTCCGGCGGCGGTCCCAACTTCAAGCGCGGCGATATCGAGTACGAGCTGGCCGAGACCGATCGCACCTTCGATGTCCACATGGGCACCGACGGTGGTGACATGGCCTGCACCGACTGCCACGCCGGCAGCAAGCACAGAATGCGGGGTCGCGGGGTCGATCTCATGGGTTCCGACCAGGTCGGCGAACCTCTCGGTTGCGGCAACGGCGCGTGCCACACGGCCGAACCCCACGCCAAGGAGTTGATCAACCGCCATACCGCGAGGATCGACTGCACCGTGTGCCACATCCCGACGTTCGCCAGGGCGGACGCCACGGACATGGCCCGCGATTGGTCGAAGCCCGTTTACAGCGAAGCCAATGACAAGCACATCCCGACCTTCACCATGGGCAAGGACGTCGTGCCGGTCATCGACTGGTACAACGGAACGGTTTGGGCGCAACTCCCCGGAGTAACGGTCACGACCCAGGCTGACGGCGCGGTCGGGATGGTCCTGCCCCAGGGTTCACGAACCGACCCGAAGTCCAGGCTCTTCGCCTTCAAGGTCCACAAGGGACGAATGCCGCTACTGACCAAGGATCGCTGGCTGCTGCCGATCAACGTCGAGGAGTTCTTTGCCGACGGCGACATCGACGGCGCCGTCCGCGAAGCCGCTCATGCGGTCTACGGACTCGAAGACATCGACTATGAGTGGGTGGATGTCGAGCGCTACATGGGTATTTTTCACGGCGTCCAACCTGCGGCGACGGCATTGCGCTGCCTCGACTGCCACGGGCCGGACGGTCGTCTCGACTGGACCGGTCTCGGGTATGAGGCGGATCCTCTGGCTGCGGCGCTCGCTCCATCCCACTGAGGGCACGCACTTCAATTCAACGGCGGGGCTCGGCCCCGCCGTTTTTTTTGATGCCGCTTTCTTGAGATTCGAGCTCGAAAGTGTCGTGGCACAATTTTGAGATTCAAGATGAATATTGTTCTCAATATTTAGCCATAGTCCCGATTTTCAGCAACTTAACCTCCTCAAATATGAATACTTGAATAAATCTGCAAATAACCAAAGTGATATACGCTTGACAACCACTATTGAGATTGATTACTTTCCCGTCGTGGACATGAGATCTGTCTTTTTGCGACACCTACAGCCCGACCGGTGACGGTCTGCCGGTCGTCCCGGGTGGACGGCGACGCAGATCCGACCCGCCTTTCCGACCCTATCGAACACCCGCATTCCCAGGACCGACCTCGGTCCTTTTCGCTGATTTCGACCTTTGCGAAGGAGGTATGTAATGTTGAAGAGGAGCCTTCTGCTGGCAGCTTGTGCCGCAGCGGCGCTGGCCTCGCCCGTCTTCGCCGACGGGCCGGTCTGCGCCGACTGCCACGACGAAGTTGCTGCAGGAATGACCCATCAGATCCACATGCGGATCCAACCATTCGAGGTTGGCGGTCGGCAGGTGGGGTGCGAAGGATGCCACGGTGACGGCGCCGCCCACATGGAAGAGGGCGATACGACGCTCATCCGCACCTTTGCGGAGTGGACCCCCAACGACGTGGCCGCCTGTGTGGACTGCCACGGCACCAAGGGCATGGCCGAGTGGAACGCCTCGACCCACGCCATGGAGAACGTCGCCTGCGGCGCCTGCCACGGCATCCATTCGGCGAAGGAGCCCTTGAACGCATGCAAGGACTGTCATTCCGACGTCGTTGCCCAGTTCCAGCTGCCAAGCCACCACCCACTGCCCGAAAAGATGATGACCTGTGCCAGCTGCCACGACCCGCACGCGGCGACCGAGACCATGCTGAAGAGCAATCACATGCGCCTCAACGATCTCTGCTACACCTGCCACCAGTCGCAGGAAGGGCCGTTCATCTTCGAGCACGATCCGGTGCAGGAGAACTGCACCTTGTGCCACCAACCGCACGGATCGGTGGCCAACAACCTGCTCACCGCCAACGAACCCATGCTCTGCCTCCAATGCCACGAGTTCCACTTCCACGCGGGACTCTTGGGCCCCGAGGAGCACGAGGTCGAGGTCGGCGGACGCGAGTTCGACAACCCCTATGGCGTCGACGGCATGAACCGGTCGTTCACCACCAAGTGCAGTCAGTGCCACTCGCAGATCCATGGCAGCGACCTGCCCGCACAGTCCCTGGCCGGCGCCGGCTTCGGCATGACGCGGTGAGGAAGGGGAAAGCATGAAAGCACTCAGAATCTTCGTGCTGGCCGCGCTTCTCGCCGCCCTCCCGTTCGCGGTGGCTGCAGGCGAAGGCGACACAACAACCGACGAAACCAAGGGGTCCGTCGAGGTCGGCGGACTCTTCGCCGACGTTTCGGATTCTCCCGACATGGCGGCCGAGTACTCGACCGTCAACGACGGACCGGTGGGCAAGATCAAGCTCGCCACCTACCAGAACTGGGGCGCGCTCAACTTCAAGTTCAAGTATGCCGCCCAGGACCAGAACAGCGGCGATCTCGACTTCGACATCAAGCGGATGGTGCGGTCGCACAACAGCTACAACAGCTTCCCGCACCGTCTCGGTCACGATCCCATGCTCAACCTCAACTCGACCTCGCGAAACGGCAAGGTCGTCCAGAACACCGATTTCAGTCCCAACCAGGACTACGTCATGAACTTCGCGGTCTTCGAGGATCGCACCGAGTTCCAGTTCCCCGGCTTCAGGCCGTTGACCCTGGCGGTGGAGTTCCGCGAGCAGAACCGCAACGGCCACACCCAGGCATTCACTACCAGTCACTGCGACACCTGCCACGTCAAGAGCCAGTCGCACCGGCGGGATCAGCAGACCACCGACGGCACCCTCGAGGCGGGGATCGCTTGGAAGAGCGGTCTCGTCAAGGCCCGCTACACCAATCGGAAGCTCCGCGAAAGCCTGCCGTCGGTGACCGGGACCTTCGACAAGAACCTCCACCCCGAGCTCCAGGCGCCGGTCTTCGACAACCGGATGCAGTACGACTCGGATGTGGGTGTGGTGCCCGTCGACCTCAAACCCGAGATCGACAAGAACACCACCCGCCTTGATTTCCGGTGGGCGTCGAAGAACGGCTTCGCGGTCACCGCCAACGGCGTCTGGTCCGAGACCAAGAGCCGCGGCACCAACAACAAAGCCGACTACTCCGGTTACGTCGTCACCGCCGCCAAACGTTTCGGCAACAACCTTCAGCTGCGCTGGAACGGCAAGGTCTACCAGACCGAGACCAACAGCGTCTACATTGAACCCATCCAGCGGGTCACCCCGGCCGGACCGCAAGCCGGAACCACCTATTACGACATCTATGGTGTCACTTTCGACCAGTGGCGGAACTCAGCCCTCAACCGCGACGGCATCGGTTCCAAGCTCGACGCGAGCTATCGGTTGGGCCGCAAATGGGGCACCATCCGCGGATTCTGGAACTACGACGTCGTCGACCGCGAGTTCTACGAAGTCGCTCCAGGCGAAAAGAAGACCACCTCGAACATCCTCGGCCTGACCTATCGCGTGCGCCCGGCCAAGGGGCTCCGTCTCGACGCGGAGTTCAAGCACGGCGACGTCAACAACGCCTTCATGGTCGTCGACGCCACCTGCTCGACCCTGGTCTCCGATCGCTACGCCAACCCTTGGAACCCCGAAACCCCGCAGTACAACGACCAGCACGAAACCCGGATCGCCGACACCACCGCGACCGCATCGAGCTGGAATCGCGCGGTCCTGGCCGTCGGCTACAGCTTCGGTCAGACGACCCTGACCGGTCGTTATGTCTACTGGGACGGCACCAACACCGACGGCAACCTCACCGATTGGTCGAAGACCCGGTCGACGGCGACCATCACCGCATGGTCTCCGGGCGGTTCGAGCTGGGACTGGTACGTCGGCTGGGCTTACCAGGACATGAGTTTGGACGCACCCGCCTGCATCCCCGTCTTCGATGGTTGAGCAGGCACGGTCATGGGAGGCCAGGATGGCTTCTCTCGCAATGTCCTCAAGTACAACGAAACCTCCAACAGCCTGCTCGCAGGCGTCAAGATCCACCCGAGCAAACGCTGGGATCTCGGTCTCAACGTGACCTACACCGCGTCCGAGGGTGGTCTCGATCCCTTCGAGCTTCCGGCCGACGACTACGTGGCGATCACCCCGACCACGTCGTACGATTTCTCGCTGACCAACACCTACTCGAACATCGACGTCGACCGCCTCAACGCCGACGCCATGCTCAAGTACAAGGTCACCGATGATCTCTGGCTCCGCCTCTGGTACCAGATCGCGGACTTCAGCGACAACGATCCGTATCTCTACGACACCACCGGTACGGTCCAGTGGGCGACCATCACCGCTGGTTGGTCTTTTTAAACTCTCCCCTTTTCACCTTCGGCCCCGCCGACCGGCGGGGCCTTTTTTCTTCTCCCGGGGTCGTTTCGCGTGTATCTTCATGCCCGCCCGGTCGGGCGGCCCGCCCGACCTGGTTGCCGGCCGGCGCCACGACAGCCCAAGCCGTTTCGATTGATCGTTCGTCAACCCGCGCCGGGAGTGAAACATGAGCGATTACGGTTCGGTCGCGAAATTCTACGACAACGAGTACGCCGGATTCCGGCACGACCTCGACTTTTTCCTCGACCGGCTCCTGGCGGAACGCTTTCGGGGGCCGGTCCTCGAGCCCGGGTGCGGCACCGGTCGCGTGGCGCTGCCGATCGCGATCGCCGGATTCCGGGTGAGCGGCTTCGACAGCTCGGAAGCGATGCTCCGACGGGCTCGTCGGAGACGCGCAAGCCTGCCCGCCGATGTCAGGTTGCGGGTGGACTACTCACGTCAGGAAATGACCTCCTTTGCCTACCCCCGTCGTTTCCGGGCGGCGATTCTGGCCTTCAGCACCCTCAACTTGTTGGTCAGTGAGGAGGACCGTCGGGCGTGCCTCGATCGCCTCGCACGACATCTCGAGCCCGGCGGCCTGCTGCTCGCCGACCTGTTCAACCCCTGCCAGCCCTGCGCGGGGTCGCCGGCCCAACCGCGGCGATTCGAGAGCAGCTTTCGGCAACCCCCGCACGGCCACATCGTGACCAAGTCGGTCGAGGAAATCGACCACTCGGAGCCCGACACCACCGCGGTGCGGTACCGCTTCCAGGAACGGCGAGACCGGGATGACTCGCTGGTCGATGACATCGAGGTCGAGTTCACCCTCGCCCGGGTCCACCGGCGGCAGATCGAGGTCGCGATGTACGAAACCGGGTTCGATGTCGAGGCGGTCTACGGCGACTACACCTGCCGGCCGTACACCGAACGGAGCCCGCGGATGATCCTCCAGGCGCGCCGCCTGGCCCTCTAGCCCGGACAATTCATGAGCTGTCGGCTGCGGTCAATCCTCGACCGGGGGCGCAGCCCGACCAGGCAACTCGGAACGACAGGCTCTGAAGCGCGCCGACGGCGAACGCCGTTGCGCGGCACCGGACGTGATTGCGATCACTTTACTTTTTCGAAATTTGCTCATATCCTCATATTTAAATTTCCATGAACGAACGGGAGAATCGCACATGCAAAAAACGAATTTGGCGGCCATGGCGGCGATGACGGCTGCAATCTGGCTGACGGCGGCCGTGGCCGTCGGCGCCGGCGACGGCCCCGGATCCATGGTCCTAGTGGGCTGGAACGACCTCGGGATGCACTGCATGGACGCCGACTACTCGGTGATGGCGATTCTCCCCCCCTACAACACGATCCACGCCCAGCTCGTCGACTCGCAGGGCAACCTGGTCACGGTTCCGGGCGGGATCACCGTGACCTATGAAGCGGTCGCCGACCCGACCGGTTCGATCAACACCAGCTCGGCGGGCAAGACCAACTTCTGGGATCACGTCCTCGATTTCTTCGGCGTGAGCCCGGCGCCCGATCAAGGCCTCGCCGGTTTCGACATGCCCGGACCCGGAAATCCGCCCCAGGCGATGATCTGGGAAGCGAGCCACAACTGGTTCACCGCCGAGGGCATCCCGATCACTCCGCGCGACGACTCCGCAGCGAAAAACTACTACCCCATGATGCGATTGGTGGCCCGCGACAGCGGCGGCGTGGAGCTCGCCAGCTCCGATGTCGTGCTGCCGGTCTCCGACGAAATGGACTGCAGTTCGTGCCACGCCTCGGGCTCCGGTGCGGCCGCCGAACCGGGCTCGGGCTGGGTCTGGAACGCCGACCCCGAGCTCGACTACCGGCTCAACATCCTCCTGCTGCACGATGACTCCCAGGGCGGCGGGACCACCTACCAGAACGCCCTTGCCACGGCCGGCTACAACGCCGCGGGGCTGTACGCCACGGCCACCACCGACGGCCGTTCGATTCTCTGCGCGACGTGCCATGCTTCCAACGCGTTGCCCGGGACCGGAATCTCCGGCGTCCCGGCGCTGACCCGGGCCGTCCACGACCTCCATGCCGGGGTTCAGGACCCGCTGACCGGGATGATCCTCGACGACGCCGACAACCGGTCGGCCTGCTATCGCTGCCACCCGGGTTCCGATACCCGGTGTCTGAGGGGCGCCATGGGGAACGCCGTGGCCGCCAACGGCGACCTCGCCATGCAGTGCCAGAATTGCCACGGCTCGATGAGCGTCGTCGGCGGCGCAGGCCGCGAGGGATGGCTCGAAGAACCGGCCTGCCAGAACTGCCACACCGGCACCGCGGTCCACAACAACGGCGAGATCCGCTACACCGACGCCTTTGACCCGCCGGGCGAGCTCCGCCAGGCGGTGGACAACCGCTTCGCCACCAACAACGACGTCCCTGTGGCCGGATCCTCGCTCTACCGTTTCTCCGAGGGTCACGGCGGGCTCCAGTGCTCCGCGTGCC
>JAHECW010000155.1 GCA_024641545.1 Acidobacteriota bacterium | reverse complement strand
GATCGCCAGGTTGACCCGAAGCTCGGCGTCGTCGTTGTGCTCGACCAGGTCGGCGAAGACCTGGCGCGCGGCCTCGAAGTCGAACCGACCCATGAGGGCGACCCCGCGGTTGTTGGCCGCGATGGTCGCCTCGTCGTAGCCGCCCGACTCGACCCCCGTTCCACACGCCGAGAGTGTCACCACCAGGGCGAGCGTCCAGCCGCAACATTGCAGTCTCGAGATCTCCATCAGCTTCCTCCAACGGTTCCAACCTCATCACTCGGTCGCGCGGTGCACCTCGACGACCCGATCGACCTCAACCGGACCGACCTCCTCGACGACACCGTCCGGCCAAACCACCCGCACCATCACCGGCGCGTCATCGCCGCCGAGCCCGAAGGTCACCGGCAGCTCGACCTGCGACAGATAGCTGCGGGTCGGCATGACCTGGCGGCGCTGTCTCCGACCGCCCGCCTCGACCTCGATCCAGGCGCCGATGCCGCGCGGGTTGCCGCCCGCGCCCTTGATCGCGACCCGAAGCCAGTGCTGGCCGAGATCCTGATCGTTGCGCAGCAGCATCGGTCCGCCGCCGTTGGCGGTCATGACGACATCGAGATCACCGTCGCCGTCGATGTCGGCATACGCCGCACCGCGACCCACCATCGGTCTCGCCAGATCACCGACCGCCGCGTCGGGCAGCGGAACGAACGTGGCGCCGCCGTCGATCGCGGCGTTCCAGAAGAGCTGCGCCGGCTGCCGGTGGGTCTGGCTCGCCTGGACCTCCGAGATGGCGTCCTCGATGTGGCCGTTGGCGGCGAGCAGATCGAGCCGACCGTCGAGATCGGCGTCGAGGAAGAGCATCCCGAAGCTCAGCCGGAGCCGGCTCGGTGAGCCCACGCCCTCGATCACCGCCTCATCGGCGAAGACCCACGGATCACCCTGTGCGACATAGAGGGAGGTCATCTCGTTGGCGAAGTTGCCGATGGCGAACCCGAGACGGCCGTCGTTCCTGAAATCCGCGACGTCGACCCCCATGGCGCCGGTGGCGCTGCCGGCCGCGTCGAACCCGACCCCGGCCGCGGCCCCGATCTCCTCGAAGCGGCCGTTGCCGAGGTTGCGAAAGAGAAAGTTCCGCACGGTGTCGTTGGCGAGCAGAACATCGAGCCGTCCGTCACCGTCGAGATCGGTGATCCCGCATCCGAGGGTCTTGGCCATGGGCTCGTCCGTCGCCGGATTGGCGACTCGAATGCCCGCCGCCTCCCCCACCTCCTCGAACCGGCCCGCGCCGTCGTTGCGGTAGAGCCAGGGCACGGTGCCGGCGAACGAGCTCGGCGGACCGTAGGCGCGGTCGGTGCCGTTGAGGGTGAAACCGACCTCGAAATCCAGCTCTCGCGACCAGACCACGTAGTTGCCGACGATGAGGTCGAGATCGCCGTCGCCGTCGGCGTCGAAGAAGCCCGCACAGCTGCTCCACGCGTCCTCGTCGCCGGCGACCCCGGCGGCCGCGGTCGCATCCGAGAAGCGACCACCGTCGTTGACGAAGAGCCGGTTCGAACCGACTGCGGTGATGAACACGTCCTCGTCGCCGTCGCCTTCGACATCGCCGACGGCGACGCCCATCCCGAAGAGCGGAACCGCGAGACCCCAGCGCCGGGTGACGTCGGTGAACCCGCCCTTGCCGTCGTTGAGATAGAGCGCCATGGTGGGTTCCGGTCCCGACCGTCCCGACCACGGCCAATCGCTGGAGTTGACCAGCAGCAGGTCCTGGTCACCGTCGTTGTCGACATCGAGAAAGGCGGCCCCGGACCCCATGGTCTCCGGGAGCAGCTTTTCGCCGGCCGCACCGGTGTGGTGGGTGAACCCGATCCCCGCCTCGCCGGTGATGTCGGTAAAGGGAATTGCCGGCAGCACCGTCGATGCGGACTCGAGCTCCCGCGGCGCTTCGATCCGTTTGGCGATCACGGCGTCTGACGGCGGTCGGTGGCGAACGGCGAGAACGACGACGACCACCGCGGCCGCCGCGGCCGCCACCATCAACGATCGGCGCAGCGCGACCCCGATGATCGCATCGTCGCCCGGCTCCGACTGACGCCGCGTCACCGCTCGCCGCCCGTCGTTTCCGACTGCAGCCGGTTGATCACCACCGACCCGGCGGCGTGATCCGCGGCCGGGTCGGCGCGCCGGGCGGCGGTCACCGCGCGATCGCGGGCGTTGTCGTCGGGTTGGTAGCGGGCATGGGCCCGGGCGTGAAACGCGGCCCGCTCCCCATCGCCGAGATCGTCGAAAATCTGCTTGAGCCCCCAGTGGGCGGCGAGGTTTTCGGGGTCGAGCTCGAGCGCCGCTTCGAAGTGGCCGGCCGCCTTCCGGAGCCACTGTTCACGTTGCTCGCGCGCACCGTCGGTGCGGAATCGAAGCGCCTTGAGGTAGATCGTGCGTCCGAGCTCGTCGTGGACACGGTAGTCGCGGGAAAAATCGAACCCCCGGCCGACGGCGCCCGAAAACCCACCCTCGAGGATCTGTTCGAAGGCGCCGATGGCGCCGTCGAGGTTGCCGTTCTGGCGGTCGATCAACCCACCGAACCAGAGCAGCGACCATGCCGGCGCCGGGGGGTCGAAGGCCGCGGCGCGGGCGATCGCGGCCGGTGCGTCGTGGGCGATCCTGCCCTCGCGCAGATAGACCCGCGCCAGGTTGAGCGGACCGTCCGGGCGGCCGAGCGCTTCGACGCGGCGGAAGGCCTCCTCGGCCTGGCGGAGCTCGCCCTGACCGCCGCGCAGCAGCAGCCCGATCCCGTAATCGTTCCAGCGTTCCCACTCCGGCGCCGCCGGGCGGCCGGCGGACGCCGCCGCGGCCGCTCCTGCGACCGGAAGCGTCACCCGGTCACCGGCCATGACCGCCACCGGGAGATCGTTGACGGTCGGCTCACCGCGGATGGACTCGAGGTAGGTCGAGTCGAACTTCCGGTAGAGCAGCGCGGCCTCGATCGTCAACGGCGCGTCCATGGTCGAGGGAACCTCGAGCAGGTAGTGAACCACCGCCGCCCCGCCCGGGGGGATCTGGTTGTCGTAGAGGGCGACGAAAATGTCCTCGGCGTTGCGCCGGTCGATGCGCCGACCCTCGCGGTCGACGACCCAGGCGTTGACGAAGTGGGCCCACGGGTCGACCCGGCCGGCGGCGTCCATTGCGCCGCTTCTGCCGATGACCCGGTCGCCGGCAGAAGCCGTGACCTCGAGCCAGAGCTGGTTCGAGTCGACGGTGCCCTGGGTCAGGTGGTGGCCCACACCGGTGGTGCGGACGACCACCTCGACCAGGTACCGGCCGCCCGGCACGATCTCGGGGAGCGCCGGCCGCAGGGGCGCCAGGAGCTCGCCGTCCACCGTGCCTCCGCGGCGAAGACCGAAGATGTCGAGGCGGGTCGCCCGGCCGAGAAAATCGAACCGATCCGCGATCAACTCTTCGGCGTCTTCGAGTCCGGCCATCACCGGTATCGCGGTGTTGGCGGCGGCGAAAGCGTGGTCGTGGACGGCGAGTTCGCCGCTGTCGTCGAAGTCCCGGGCGCCGAAGTCCGACGACGGCCTGGTCGGCATGTGGCAACCCGCACAGGCGGCGACCGCCCGCTCCGGATAGTAGAACGAGCTCACACCGTGGCCCGAGACGCCGCTGAGCAGAAAGGAATCGTAGTGGTTCTGACCGCGCAGCCAGCGATACCGGTTCACCGCCTCGGGGATGTGGACCTTGTGGCAGACGCTGCAGAACTCGGCGGTCCGGTGGAACGGCTTGAGAAAGGTCTCGCGGTGGAGCTCGGGACGGGACCTGACGAGCTGCCGGTTGATCCAGCGGAGCGCTCCGATGTCCGAGAAGGTGAACGGGTAGTGGGCCGGGGCCGCGATGACGTAGGCGCCGTTGCCGCGGACGCTCGAAATCTCGGTGATGGAGTGGCAGACGGTGCAGGTCAGCCCCGCCGTCGCGGTCGGGTCGTTGCGGTCGTCGAACCCGGGATCGTCGAAACGGCCGGAAAACAGCGGCACCGGGTCGTGGCAGGCGGCGCAGAAGCGCGAGGCCTCCACGTTGCCGTCCCGCTCCATGGCCGCTCGGCGGGTCTCCCGCACCGAGAAGGCGTAGGCGGGGTTGTTGAACGACGAGAACCGGTGCACGCTGCCGGACCACTGTTCGTGGACGTCGGCGTGGCACTCCCGGCAGTAGCCGTCCGCGGCGAGGAGCCGAACCGGAATGTGACCGCCGGTCGCCGTTCTCGCCAGCGACGGCCCCCAGAGCGCGCTCTGATCGTCGGGCACCCCGGCGGAGCCCGATCCGTGCCAGAGCTGGATGGCGCCGACCGCCACAACCGAAGCCGAGAGCCAGGCGACACCGATCATCCAACGAATCCGCGCCCCGGCGAGCCGGTGGAGGATGAACAGCCAACCGGCGGCGACGGGCGCCACGACGTGGATCCACCAGGCGAGCTCGCGTACGGCCGGGTTCCGCACCTCGATCACGCCCTCGACACGGGTCAGAACGATCCCGGTGGCGATCACCAGCAGGACCGAGCAGAACAGACCGTACCCGACCTTGACGGCGCGTCGATTCGGTCGGTCGCGGGCGCCGAGCATGTGCAGCACCGCGAAGATCACCGATGGACCGATGACCGCGAGCCCGAGGACGAGGTGGACGAAGAACATCCAGACCGCCACGGTGCTCTCGGCGCTGCCGCCGGTGACCCGCGAAATGCCGCGGATCGCCAACAGGTAGAGCGAGGTGCCGGCGAGCACCGCCGACATACCCAGGACGAGCCGAAGCAACCACCTCGTCCGCCCGGTGATCACGGGGCGGCGCCGGGTCTCGCGGCGGTGGACTTCGGGTTGGGGCGGGCTCGTCATGACCCGATCAGGATACCGAATCAACCATCGGGGGTGGCCGCCGATTCGCCCTCGTCGTCGCGAGCGCTGTACCAGAAGGCCACGGTCCGCATGCGGACTCCGACGGCGCCCGGGATGACCTCGAGCTCAACCCGCAGGCCGTCGTCGAAGACCACCGCGTCACCGAGGAACAACCGATACATGGCCGGCGCGGCGCGCCGGTTGAACCACACAACGGGGGCGCCGTGAAGCGGTTGCGTGAACGGCTGCGGCCGCCCGTCCGGGCCGCGAAAGTAGAACCCACCGCCGAAGAAGTCCTCGATCCCGGTGCCGAACCACGACGGCGTCGCTTCGCCATCGAAGAAGACCTGCTCGTCCCGCTCGAGGTAGTCCCAGTCGTCTCCGGGCGCCGGTCCGAGTGCCGCGAAGACAGCGACCAACGACCCACGGCCGCCGAGCTCGATCACCGGAGCCCCGGCGTCGGAGATCGCGCCGGTGGCGTCCCGGATTTGCACACCGAAGAGCCCGGCATCGGCGGGGGGCGGGGCACCGAGGCGGCGAACGGCGTACTCGACCGTCACCCCGGGAGGTCCCTCCGTGGGACGTCTCCCGAGCTCGACGGTGGCGCTGCCGAAAAACGGCATGGGAAGGTAGAAGTAGAGGTCGTCCTGTTCGTCGGCGCCGAAGAGCAGCGACTGTGCGGCACGATCGGTGGCGCGGGCGGCGCCGAAGAGATCGAGGAGCGGCACCCGGAGTGGCGTCCCGTCGTCAAAGGTGAATCGCAGCCAGAGCCGCCCCCAGTTCTGCCGCGCGGTTCGGACGATGACGCCGTTGATCACGTCCGGACCGGCGAGGGTCGCGATGGTCTCGCCCTCGCCCGGGGCGAGAACGACCGAGCCGCTGATGGTTGGGAAAGGCCCCCCTTTCCACGGGTCGCTGCCGGTGCGTTCGAGCAGGGACCGAAACTCGGTCAGCGGTTCCCGGCCGGTGAAGGACCGCAGGCCGGCGGCATCCTCCAGCAATCGAGCCTGCACCTGAAACCAGATCTTGGATTTCTCCGCCCCGACCAGGGTGATCTCACAGCCGTTTCTGAACGGGATCGGCACATACGAGATGTTGCCGCCCCCGGCGATGGTTCGATCCGCGACCATCGGCGACAGGAACGGCGCCGTGGCGCCCGAAAAGACCTCGGGCAGCGGCAGGTCGACCACCGGCCGCTGCCGGCCGTCGACCCGGATCCGGAGCCGGACTGAGGCATCGAGCGGCTCGCTGACCCCGTCACCCATGACCATCCAGATCCGGGTCACGGCCCCGGCGCCGTCGGTGCTGAAGATGACGCCTTCGCCGCCGTCCCGCAGTCGCAGGAAACGGGAATCACCTTCGGAGTGGCGATCGAACTCGCAGCCCGATGGGCAGTGGCTCGAGCGCATCACCACCCGATCGCCGTCCGGGACCGACGCCACCGAGGACAGATCGCGCCACCACTCCCAGGGCGGGATTCTCGCCGCGGTCGGAGGGGCCTCCCGGCTTCGATTTCCGCCCGTGGTCTGGGCGCACCCCATGAGTCCGGAGGCCCCGACAATCAGGGACAACAACGCGACCAGACGCTGTTTCCCGCGTGTCTTGGGCTCAGCCACGGTTCCTCTGCCGTCTCTCCGCCTCGGCGGTTTCAAGCTCCACCGACCGCCGCAACCGGTCCGCGCCGGCGGCGTCGATGGGGAATTCTCTCCAGTGCGGGCAGTACTCGTCACGGACGACCCGATCGGACTGCATGTCCAGGACGAGGGGGAAGAGCCGACACCCCTCGGGTCGGATCTCGTACACTCCACAACCCGCCTCGGTGAGAAACACACACCGACCGCCGCGGTTCTTCAGCTCCAGATCACCCCTCGTGTTCAATCGAACGAAGTCCGTAAAACCAGCCGATTCGAGCACCGACACATCCGCCTCGGTGAGCGTCATTTTCGAATCGATGCAGCAAACAGTGCAACCGTACCGTCGGCAGGGGTTGGAGGCCATCTAGCCGGGGCCTTCGGCGAAGAAGGGAAGGTCGTCCACCCGCTCGTACCAGCAGGCTCGCGAATCCCAGAAAATGTTGCGTTCGACGGGAGCGCCCGGATCACCATCGAGGGTTCCGGCCGGGACGAGGAAGAACCTGCCGTTGCGCGTCCGCCACGGCAGGGAGGAGCCGCAGACCGAACAGAAGGCCGTGCAGAAATACCTGGCATCGGGCAGCTCATACCGCCGCACCTCGGCTTCACCGCGCGTCCAGGCGAACTGCCCTTCGGACACCAGGATGTTCGCGGCGTGGGCCGAGCCCGAGTTCTTTCGGCACCGGCTGCAGTGACAGTACTGGAAGAACACGTACGGCGGTCGGATCTCGTAGCCCACCGCCTGGCACAAACACGAACCCGAACAGCTGCTCTGAGTCATCAATCCTCCCGAAGATCAGGAAACGGCGTCAACCCCGTCGAACGACCGCGGCGCCGAGCAGGAACAGCGTCGCCGCCACGGCCATGGCGCCGACAAAGAGCCCGGCCTTGGCGAGCACGACCACGGGTCTGGCGTCGAAAAACCGCCAGCCCAGTTCCGATGCCCCCCAGGTCACCCCGAGATAGAGCCCGGCGCAGCCCACGGCGAACACCAGAAACGACAGCGAACTCAGCACCAGCTCCCTGCGCGACATGGCATGGGCGTCCGTGCGTAGCAGATACCGGCGGTGGAACGCCCGCGAGATCGGGGCGCCGGGCTTGAGATAGACATAGATCCTCAGACCGACGTAGGCGAGGATCGCGGCGACGACGAGCCATTTCACTCCTGCATGGTACTTCACCGTGCGCCGTCGGGCGGCCGGGGCAGCGGCCGCGGAACGGTCCGTGCCCGAAACCGCACCCGCATCCGTCGCCGGTCACGCCACCAGCAGATCTTCACCCGCCCGGACGAGCTGGGCATAGCGGCCGTCCGCGGCCATGAGCACGGGGTGGCTTCCCTGCTCGACGATCCGCCCCTTCTCGAGCACCACGATCCGATCCGCCTGCTCCACCGTCGACAGCCGGTGCGCGATGACGATCACCGTCTTGCGCTCGAAGATCCTCGCCAGCGCATCCTGGATCAGCTGCTCGGTCATGGAATCGATGGATGCGGTGGCCTCATCGAGGATCAACAGCGCAGGATCGTGCGCCATGGCCCGGGCAAAGGCCAGGAGCTGGCCCTCGCCCACTGAAAGATCCGCACCTCGCTCGCGAAGCCGGTGGTCCCAACCAACCCGCTCGACAATCCGGTCGGCGTTGACAAGCTCGGCCGCCGCCTGGGAATCGGCGATCGAGATCTCCGGATTCGCCAGGTCGATGTTGAACCGGACCGACTCGGAAAAGAGCTGGGCATCCTGACGAACGCCCGCCACCCGCCGCCGGACCTGGGATCCCCTGATCGCCGAGAGCTCCTGCCCGTCGATGGTGATGGAGCCTCGATAACCGGTGTAGGAGGTATCGAGAATCCGGGTCAGGGTGGTCTTGCCCGAACCGGTCGAGCCGACGACGGCCACGACCTCGCCCGGCGCCACCTCGAGATCGATGCCGACCAGGACATCCGGCGCCTCGGGACGATAGCGGAAGTGGACGTTCTCGAGCCGAAGGTGTCCCGCCGCCCCCGCCAGATCCTCGCCCGAATCGGACACCGTCTCGTCGACATCGAGGAGCCCGAGGATCTTCTCGAGCGCGGCCGCACCGCGTTGGAGCACCGCCACTCGCGACGAGAGCTCGCGCAGCGGCCGGAAGAGCCGGTCGAGATACTCGATGAACGCCACCAGCAGCCCCGCGCTCAGCGGTTCCACCGGCGACAGCGGCAACCCGATCTCCGACGCCAAGCCCGCGCCGAACCACAGCATCACCGCTACGCAGATGGAGGCCGTACCATCCACCAGCGCGTACATGAACGATTCATAGATGTTGGATTGCGTCGTCGCGCGGCGGAAGCGGTCGTTGCGGAGATCGAAGAGCCGCGCGCTCGCGGCCTCGTCGCCGAAGAGCTGGACGATCTCGACGCCGTCGACCCGTTCCGCGAGAAAGGCGTTGACCGAGGCCAGCGCCTCGCGGACCTCGAGAAAGAGCGCCCGCAGCCGGCGCCGGACGAACTCGAGAACCGCGAGTACGGGCGGGGCGAGGAACAGGAGGACCAGGGTCAGGCGAGCGTCGAGCCAGAACATCGCCGCCAGGGTGCCGCCGACCATGAGCAGGTCGAGGATGATGTTGATGAGCCCCGATGAAAAGGCCTCACCCACCGCATCGACATCGGAGGTCGCTCGGGTCAGCAATCCTCCCGCGGGCTGGCGATCGAGATAGCCCTGTTTGAGCCCGAGCATCTTGCGGTAGATCCCCGACCGCATGCGAACGATGCTCCGTTGACCACCCCAGGCGAGGGCCAGTACGTAGCCGCCCTCGAGAACATAGCCCGCAGCCACCGCCGCGAGATAGGCCAGGGCGATGGTGGCGAGCCCTTCGGCGACGCCCGGAACAACATGGTCGTCGATGACCTTCTTGAGCAGCCACGGCTGGACCAGACTGAGACCGGTCGCGGCCGGGGTGAGGATCAGCGCGATCGCGAAGGCCCACGCATCGGGACGAAGAAACGGCCACAGCCGGCGGAACAGCGACCGGTCGTTCACGAGGCCGCCTCCGCCGCCCCGGCGATTCGTTGCCTCTGGATCAGCCAGGTGTCGCGATAGATCCCCGGACGATTGACGAGCTCGCGGTGCGGCCCCCGGTCCACGAGTCGTCCGTGGTCGAGGACGAGCACCGTGTCGCAGTGCCGCAAGGCCGACAACCGGTGGCTCGCGATGAAAACCGTCGGGGCTTCGGGCCGCCGCGCCAGGGCCGCGACGGTCTCCACCAAACGGGCCTCGGTGGCGTGGTCGACGGCCGACAACACATCATCGAGGATGAGGACGTCTCCACGCCGGTGCAGGGCGCGGGCGAGCGCAACCCGCTGCCGTTGACCGCCCGAGAGCATGATGCCTCGTTCGCCGACCACCGTGTCGATCCCGTTGGGAAGGCTCTCGAGATCGGATTCCAGGGCCGCCCTGGTCGCGGCATCGACGACCAGATCCGGATCGGGGTCATCGTGGAAACCGATGTTGGCGGCGATCGACTCCGAAAACAGGAAGGGCCGTTGCGGTGCGACGGCGAGCCGCCCGCGCCAGTGGTCGAGATCGAGGGACAGGAGATCCGCGCCATCGATGAAGACGGTCCCTTCCGGCGGGTTGTAGAGCCTGCTCAGAATCGACAGCAGGGTGCTCTTCCCCGCCCCCGTTCGGCCGAAGACGCCCACCACCGAGCCGGCTTCGATCGTGGTCGAAAGACCGTCGATGACGACGCGGTCGGGCTCGCCGGGAAAGGAAAAGTCGAGCCCGCGAAACTCGATCGCAGGTCCGCGGCCGGGCGCAAGAACCACCCCGGTTTCACCTTCCGGCCGCTCGATGGGCGCATCCATCAGCTCGAAGATGCGTTCGAGCGCGGCGCGTCCCCGTTGGATGACCGAGAGCATCCAACCGAGCGACCGCAGCGGCGGCAGGAAGACCGCCAGCAGCGCCGTGAACGCCGCCAGGTCGCCGACGGTGAGGGCGCCGGAAAAGACCAGGGGTCCGCCGACCGCGATCAGGACGTACATCGCCACCCCCCCCGCCAGGACCAGCAAGGGCAGCGCTGCAGCCCGGATCACCGCGAGCTTCATCCCGGTTGAAAGCCACTGCCTGTTGCGGGCCTCGAAACGGTCGACGAAGGCGTCCTCGGCGACGAAGCCCTGGATGGCGGCCATGCCCTGCAGGCTCCCGAGGACGTGCTCCGAGATCTCGCCGAGCTGTTCCTGGTTCTCCCGGCTGAGCCGGAAGAGCCGCTGGATGGAGATCTGCACCACAGCCATCCCCACCAGGACCGGCAGCAATACCAGGACCGTGAGCCGGGGTGACAGCTCCACCATTTTCCAGATCGTGAGAACCACGGCGAGGGTCACGTTGACGATCTGCAGACCGCCGTAACCCACGAGCGTCCGTACCCATGTGATGTCGTTGGACGCACGGCTGACGATGTCGCCCCGCTTGTGGCCGGCGTAGAACGACGGCTGGAGGCGGAGCAGATGATCGAAGAGATCCGCACGGAGTTGGTACTCGAGATCGCGGCCCGGGTTGAAGATGAGAATTCTCGACAGGCTGCGCACGACGATGATCGTCAAACCCATGCCGGCGATGATTGCGGCGTAGCGGCCGATGGGGCCGCCGGTCTTGAGCCCATCGATGGCGTGACCGATCTCGCCCGGGATGCTCACCGTCAGCCAATTGGTGATCCAGAGGAAGCCGGCACCGGCGAGATAGCTCCAGCGGTAGCGCCAGGCGTAATCCTTGAGGAGCCGGCCGAGGATCGAGGTGGAAATGGTGGTTGCCTTCATCTGGTATGCAGAACCCGCGAACATGTTCGCATGTTTCGTCACCGCGTGCTCCATCCCCTGCGCTTCTCGCCGGCTGGCCGACTGCGGCCGACGAGGCATCGCACCCGGAAGGGTTTTCTCAGATCGGGAGGGCGAAACCTGGTGAGAGGTTCAGGCGAGGCGTGCTACGGTTGATTTCAGCCCGGTTCCCGCAGCGGAGCCGGGCGAATGTCCACTGAGATTCACGACCGAGGATCTCATCGACACGGTCTTGGGGAGTGCAGGAAAATCCGTGGTCTGACGCCGAAATCACGGGCAACCCCGTCTCTTGAGGGGAACCCACTGGTTGGAGGAGTTGATGTCCGAAATCACACCGGAAGTTCTCATCAGCGAGCAGAAGATCCAGAAGAAGGTCGCAGACCTTGCCGCCCGGATCTCGGCCGACTATGCCGATTGCGACGACCTGCTGCTGGTCGGCATCCTCAAGGGCTCGTTCATCTTTCTTTCCGACCTCAGCCGGGCGTTGACGATCCCGCGCAGCGTCGATTTCATGGCGCTGTCGACCTACGGCGAATCCGAACGCACCCAAACCGACGGCGCGGTCCGGATGATCATGGACCTCCGCCGCAACATCACCGGCAAACACGTCCTCGTGGTCGAGGACATCGTCGACACCGGCTACACGCTGAGCTATCTGCTGCGCAACCTGGCCGCTCGCCAGCCCGCCTCGCTGAAAACCTGCGTTCTGGTGGAGAAGCCCGAACGCCGCGAGGTCTTCACCCAGATCGACTACCTGGGTTTCTCGATCCCCGATGTCTGGGTTGTCGGCTGCGGCCTCGACTGGGCCGAACGATTCCGGACACTGCCCTACATCGGCGTCGTCCATCCGGAAGCGTGACGGCCGCCGTTCGATGACCGCCGAACGCGTTTTCTTTGCCCTCGGATCATTCCTGGCCGGCACGGCGGTCGCGGCCGGTGCGTTCGGCGCGCACGCCCTCAGGGGCCGGCTCGCCCCCGACCTGCTCGATGCGTTTTCAACCGCCGCCAGGTACCAGATGTTCCACGCGCTTGCCCTGTTCGCGGTTGCCTGGGGGGTGAGCCGGTGGCCGGAGGCGCGGCTTCCTCTCGGCGGTTGGATGCTCGTGCTGGGCACCGTGGTGTTCTCGGGCAGCCTCTATCTGCTGGCGCTGACCGGGGCGAGGTGGCTGGGCGCCACCACGCCGATCGGCGGACTGCTGCTCATCGGCGGCTGGGCGGTGCTCGCGTGGAGGAGCGCGCGCACCACCTCCTCACCGGGACACGAAGGCTGAGAACCCGCCTCCGGCGGAGGCGAACACGCGTTCTCGACCGGCTCCTCGTCGAGCCGCAGACAAACCGAGTTGAACGTTTGCTCCAACCTGCACGTTTTTGAGATATAGACTCGGTTGTGACCCAGCTCACTGCCGTAAGGGACAGCAAAGCCTAT
>JAHECW010000017.1 GCA_024641545.1 Acidobacteriota bacterium | reverse complement strand
GTCTTTCGCGTCCAGAACACCAGCCCTTCGCTCGGCGGTCAGATCGGCTTCGAAAACCTCGTCTTCGCCAACGGGTTCTCCACCCAGAACGGCGTCGCCGGCGGCGTCACCATCGAGGCCAACCCGGCGGTCTTCACCGACTGCGTCTTCCGTGACAACTTTTCCGACGCCGGCATCACCGGCGGCGGCGGCGCCTTTGTCTTCGACGAGTCGGAGGTGCAGTTCATCCGTTGCCAGTTCCTCGACAACCGGGCCACCAACGAGGGCGGGGGGCTCAAGGTCGGCGAGTTTTCGAAGGTTGTGGTGCACGAGTCGGTGTTCTCGAACAACCGGGTCAACCTGGCCGGTCATCGGCCGTCCTCGGCCGGCGGCGGAATCCACGTCGGCAACGCGGGCCTGATCGTGACCAACAGCCGATTCGCGGGCAACCAGGCCGGATACGTCGGTGGCGGGCTTTACGTCATCGGGCAGTGGCAGGATCCGGTCTCGATCCCCCGGTCGACCGTCGAGGTCGCCAACTGCACCTTCGAGGGCAACAAGGCCGTACCGTACCCGGGCATCAACCCCCCGGCCCCCACCGAGGCCGGCGGCCTGCACGCCGAGGATCAGACCGCGGTGCGCATCGACAACTCCCGGTTCATCCTCAATTCGGCCGAGACCGGCGGTGGGGTCAACCTCTACCGGGCCCGGGTCGAAATCACCAACAGCGTCTTCCGCGGCAACCGCGCCACGGCGACCGGGGGCGGCACCGGTTTCGGCGGCGCCGTGTCGGCCATCTCCAACGACACGTCGGCGGACGGAGCGAACAACCGGCCGTCTGCCGACCTCATCCTCACCGACAGCCTCATCCAGGGCGCCTACCAGACGGTGGGCAGCGTCGGCCAGATCGGCGGAGGAATCTACTCGGCCGGCGATCAGAACCGCCAGTACGGGCTCGGCGGGGTGTCGGCGATGCCGAACCTGACTGCGAACCGCGCCGAGATCACGGTCTCCGGGTTGGTGCTCACCGGCTGCCAGGTCGTGCAGAGCGTGATCGGCACCGGGACCGGCGGCGGCGTGATGGTCGATCTGGTTCGTGCGGATATCGATGACACGCTGATTCTGGCATCCGAAGCGGTCGGAACGAACAGCCACGGCGGCGGGTTCCGCGCCATCCGGCAGTCGCTGGTCAACATCGATGCGTCGACCCTCGCCGGGAACGCGGCGCAGCGGTTCGGAGGCGGCGTCTACATCCAGGGCACCGAGGTCTACCTGAACAACTGCGCCCTCATCGAGAACACCAACGGCGACGCCGAGTACGGCGCCGCCATCTTCAGCGCCCCCGATGAGAGCACCGGTGTGTCCCAGACCGGAACCGTCGCCAACTCGGTGATCAGCAACACCTCCGACCGCGGACTGCTGCTCTTCGACGATGACCGTCAGGGCTCGGTTGCAACGCCGTACAACGACCTGCGGTTCAACGGCAACACGATCTTCGACCGGGCGCCGGGCGCGCAGGTCTATCGCGATCCGCTGGCCGGCGGAGCGAAAACGGCGAGCGAACTCAACGGCCTGGTGATCAACCGGACGGGGGGCACCCCCTCCACCGACAAATCTCAGGTCAACAACGGCAACCCGAGCTCGGCGCCGGTGGTCGCGGCCATCGCCGCCGCGCCGCGCGCGATCCTCCCGGGCGGCGCAGCCGGCGATCCGGCCGGACCCACCGCGGCCTTTGTCGGATACGCGTGGACGGGCGGTTCGGCGACCCTCGACGGCTCGCCCGTCAGTGGTTTCAAGGGCCTGGCCCAGGTGTCGGCCGGGACCCACACCCTGAACGTGGACGGCGTCCAGCGCAGTGCCGCGGTGATCTCGGCCGAGGCGCCGGCGGCAACATTGACCGCCCTGCCGCCCTTCATCTCATCGGGCGACCAGGCGCAGCTGCAGTGGTCGACCACCGGCGGGACCTTCATCAGCGCCGTGCTCGATCACGGGGTCGTCATCCCGTCGGCCGCGTCGGGGTCGGTGACGGTGTCGCCGACGGTCACCACAACCTACCGGCTCTTTGTGCTGACCGAGGAGGGCGGGGCGACGGCCGAGGTGACGCTGTACGTCGACGAGGTCCCGCCGCCCCTGTTCGCCGACGATTTCGAATCGGGCGACACCTCCGCCTGGAGTTCGGGCACCCTGTAAGGCCCAGGAGGCGGTGGTAAGCTCTCCTCGGTGGCGGCTTCCAGCGACCATGAGGCAGTTTTCTATCGAGCGGGGCGTGACCGCGTCTGCGCTGTAACGGCGGCCCTCGTCATCGGCTTCGGAGGCTGTGGAGGCGCACCGCCGGCGGCCCCGGTGCGGGTCGGCGAGCGACCGATGGTCCGGCTCATCGCCGACGAGCCCCATCGCCTTCTCGGCGCGACCGAGAAGCCATCGTTCATTCAGCGGTTTCGGGGTCCGCCGGCGGTCGCGAAGGCCGAGCTCGGCAACGACCTGCGCACCGCCGCGCCGCTGCCACCGGGGTCGACTTTCGAGGTCCGGATCTTCGTCGCCGGAGGGGCCGAGCTCCGGGCGTCGGTCGGGGTGCCCGCCGGTTTCGCCCGCCCGGCCGTCTTTAGCGGGATCGTGCGGGGGACCGACGGGCAGGAGGCCGAGCTCTTCGAACACCGGATCGACCCCGCCGCCGAGAGCACCGATCGTTGGTGGGAGGTGCGCGCCGGCCTCGAACCGTGGCTCGGCCGAGAGGTCGAGCTGGTGATCACGGCCGCCGTCGAGCCCGGCTCCGGCGAGGTCCTCGGCGTCCCGTTGTTGGCCGATCCCGAGGTGGTGGCGACGGACGGCGGGCGGGACGAACGGTTCAACGTGGTCCTGATCTCCATCGACACACTGCGCGCCGACCACCTCTCGCTCTACGGTTACCCGCTGCCCACGACGCCCCGGATCGACGGTTGGGCCGGCGCCGATGCGGTGATCTTCACCGCCGCCGTGGCGCCGGCGCCGTGGACACTGCCGTCGCACGTTTCGCTCCTCACCGGTCTCGATGCGGTGCGCCACGGAGTCAACCACGATGTCGGAGGGCTCGGCGCACCCGGCGGCGGCGACGCCGTGCTCGCCCTCGATTTTCTTGCCGAGATTCTCGCCCGCGCCGGCTACGAGACCGCCGCCTTCACCGGCGGTGCGTACCTCGATCCCCGTTTCGGATTCGCCCAGGGATTCGACCGCTACGTGACCTGGCCGGACCGGGCGCGGGACCGGGGTGAGCTCGAGGCCGGCGTCGACAGGGCACTGGCGTGGATGGCGGTCGAGCAGGCCCGCCCGTTCGCCCTCTTTCTCCATACCTACGCGGTGCACGACCCCTACCGTGTCCGCGCCGGGTTCTTCGATCGCGTGTCGGCCGACCCGGGCGACCCTCCCGCCGGACGGGTCGCCCTGAAGTCGCCGAAGAACAGCGTCGAGAACGGGTTTCAGCAGGTCAACCGGTTCGTCTGGCGGCCGCAGGACGGTGGAGAGTCGCCGCTCGAGCCGTCCGACGGGAATCGGCGCATGATCACGGCCATGTACGACAGCGGTGTCGCCTACATGGACCACGAGATCGGCCGTCTGCTCGACGGGATGGACGAGCTCGGGATCACGAGCCGGACCGTGATCGTCTTCACCTCGGACCACGGCGAGTCGCTGGGCGAGGCCGGCCGCGTGGGCCACATCTTTCTCACCGACGAAAACCTGCTCGTTCCCCTGATCATCGCCGCGCCCGGGGCCGCCGGCGGCGGGCGGCGGGTCGATCGTCAGGTCCGCCTCATCGACGTGACTCCGACCATCCTCGACGTGCTCGGGATCGAGCCGTCGCGATCCATGGACGGGGTCTCGCTGGCGCCTTTACTGCGAGGTGAGCCGGCGGCGGTGCCGGCCGAGGCCTGGAGCTACTCGGCGGCGCCGAATCGGGGCGTCTCGCTGAGGATCGACAACCGCCTCAAGTTCACTCTGAACAACGCGGCCTGGCCGCCGGCGAAGGGTCGACGCGAGCTCTTCGATCTCGAAAGAGACCACGCTGAGACGGCGAATCTGGCCGAAGCCGATGTCCGGGCCGATGGCCTCGAATCCAAGGTGACGTCGTACCTGTACGGGCGCGCGGCCGGGTTGCGGTTGCGGATTCAGACCGGCGACGCCCGGCTGCAGGGGCGGATTCTCGGGGCGCCCGTCCGACCGGTGGGGACCAAGGTGATCGGCATGGACGGGCCGTTTCTCCGGTGGGACGGGATGGGCGAGGCGTCGGTGGACGTCCCGGCGGGCCGCAGCTTCACCGTCGTTTTCGAGAAGGTCTTCGGCGGCGCACTGACCGTCGCGGGCGAGATCGAGCAATTCGGCTCGGTCGTCTCCTTGAGGGAGCGGTTTGACGTGCAGAACCTCGAGGGTACCGAGGCCGTCGTGCTCGATGGCGAACGGTGGCGCCGGGTTCGGCGGGGCCTGGCCGAGGGAGAAATCGGCCTGGCCGTGCGCTGGCAGGGAGACATCATCCTGGGCGGGCCACCGGCCGCCGTCGATGATGACGAGCTCGCAGAGCAGCTTCGGGCCCTCGGCTATATCAAGTAGCCCGGCTCATCCGGCGAGCGCGTTGACCGCCCACTCTCGAAACGGGTTGCCGTCGTCGAGCAGCGCGTCGTACGCAGCGGGTGCGCGCTCGCCGGAACCCCGCAGGAGCAGCAGCTGGTCGAGCAGGGCGCTGCGGCCGAAGGTCGGCGCCGAGGCGGCGAGGCGGAGGCGGAGGTCGGCGAGCTCGGCGTCGGATCCGGCCGACGACCGGATCAGACGCATGGCGTGCCGCGCCACCACCCAGAGAATCTCGAACCGCATCCGCCCCTCGCCCTCGGCGCCACCCTCTCCGATGGTGTTGGTCCCGTGGACGCGGTAGCGGACGAGGGGCTCCTCGACCAGCTCCAGGGCTCCGAGGTGGCCCGCAGAGAGGATGAAGTCCCAGTCGTGGGCGTAGCGCAGCGGCGCGAAGCGGAGGCCGTGGTCGCGCACCAGTGACGCGGGGAAGGCGATGTTGGACGTGGTGGAGATCCAGTTCGTCTCGAGCAGCGCCAGGCGGGGGTCGCCGAGGGCGGAGAGGAAGGGTCCGGGTGACGGCGCCGGCCACGGCGGCAGGGTGTGCCACGCCTGCTTGACGCCGAGCCGGGCGTCGTCGGCGTCGACGACCTCGATCCAGCTCGCCGCGAGGGCCGCGCGGCGGTTTCTCTTGAGCCTGCCGGTGAGTGCGCTGATCCGGCCGGGCACGAAGGCGTCGTCGGAGTTGAGGATGAAGATGAAATCGCCGCCCGCCTCTTCGAGACCGCGGTTGAGGGCCGCGTGGGCCCCCTGATTCTCCTGGAGGTGGACCCGAACCCGGGAGTCTTCGACCTGCTCGAGGCGGGCGCGGCTCGCGTCGGTGGAGCCGTCATCCACGACGATCACCTCGAGGTCGACGCCATCGACGGCGAGGGCACTGTCGATGGCTCGACCGATGAACGCTTCGTGGTTGAAGCTGGGGATGATGACGCTGACGGCAGGGCTCATTGCACGGATATTCTACGCATCAATTTTAAATTATGAATTTTGAATTATGAATCGCGTCGCAACGTCGCAACGTCGCAACGTCGCAGATGGCGCTCTGCGATGGCAATTCATCATTCATAATTCGCAATTATCTTTCGCCGCACCCGCGGCGGAAGATCGCCGCCTCGTAGGCGGCGAGGTAGCGGTCGAGGCCGAACCGGGTTTCGACGACGGAGCGGCCCTTCTCGCCATCGGATCGCCGGTGGTCGGGGTCGAGGTAGGCGCGGAGGGCGGCGGCCAGCTCATCGAGGTCGCCGGCGCGTTCGACGACCCGGCCGCCGCCGTCGCCGACCAGCAACGGGATGTCGCCGACCGCGGTTGCGACGCAGGGTATGCCGCGGGCGAGACCGTCGAGGAGGAAGATCGGCAGTCCCTCGAAGGTGGAGGTCATCAGGCAGAGATCGATGGCGTCGTAGAGCGCCGTCGCGTCGTGCTGAAGAGGCCATCTCGTCAGATTCGGCGGCCGGTTGCGGGCGACCTCCCGGTTGACGGCGCCATCGAGCGGACCGCCGCCGACGAGAAAGAAGTGGATCTTGTCGCCGGTCATGCGGCGGGCGAGCTCGATGATGTCCAGGGGTCTCTTCTGCGGGTGCATCCGGATGAAGCTGCCCACCACCATTGTGGCGTCGTCGACGCCGAGCTCCCGGCGGAGGCTGGCGCGGCGATCAAGGTTTCGGGGTTCGGGTGGACCGACCGCGTGATGGATGGTGACCACACGGTTCTCGGGGACCCCCCGCTCGGTCACCAGGGCCTCAGCGATGGGGGTGTTGACCGCGATCTGGGTGTCCACCGAGCGGATGAGCGTCGGTGAGAAGTGATCGATCCACCCGCCCCGGTGGTTGAAAAGCTGGTTGACGATGTGGAGCTCGGGAAAGACCCGGCGAAGGTCCGCAACCTCGTCATAAAAGGTGACCGAACCGTTCCAGCAGACGAGGCTCTCGACCCTCCAGCGCCGGATGAGGTGGCGGATGGCCGAGGGCACCGCCTCTCGCGGCAGCCAGTCGCCGAGGGTGTAGACGTGGGGGGTCAGCCGCCGCGCCCGGTCGACGGTCTGGCCGAAGGACTCGAGGTGGGGATCGGTGGTGGCGATGACGAGCCGATAGCGGTTTCCGAGGCCCGCCATGAGCTCGAAGAGCAGCCGCTCGGCGCCGCCCACCGCGAGGAAGGGCAGGAGGAAGAGCGCCGTCGGCGGCCCATCGACGGCGGGGAACCGGGCCAGCGCCTCGTCCACCGGAAACCACGGACTCTCGACGACGGCTGCGGCGGCCAGGTCGGGTCGAATCCGGTGCGGCCCGGCTGCAGTGGTGTGCTCGGCGATGGGTCTGAGCCCGTCGCAGTTTTCCGGGGAAGTGATGTGGGGGAGGGCGCGCCCGGTCACCGCTGCGCACCGAGCCCGGGCCGCGGTCGGCCGGCGCAGGAGGAGATGAGCCGATTCCGGAATCTGCGGGTCGCGCAGGACGACCCCCGACGGCCCGTGACGGCCCGGGGCGGGTGGCGCCCAACCGGCGGCAACCCAGTTCAGGTCCTCGGCCGCGGCGGCCATGAGCATGGCCTCGATGTGCCACGGGGGCAGTGCTTCGAGACCGCGCCCGTGCGCGATGAACGCGGCGCCGTCGTCCCGGGCCGCGCCGATGATGGTCACCGCCGGGTCGGGGAGCACCGGCGTCGGCGATGTCGCACGTACCGCCACAATCCGCGGGCCCGTGCCCGGGGCGGCAAGGCGGCGGGCCCGGTGGAGCACGACGGAGACTGATTTGCGCAGACTCCTCAGGTGTCGGCGAAGCGCCGGGCTGAACTCCCAGAAGAGGGCCTGGAGGCGGCGACCGAGGGCTGGGGCCGCCACCTAGGATTCACCCAGAAATACGTGTGCATAGGCGTCGGCGCAGACGGCCACCGAAAAACGCGGCGCGGCGCTCCTCGCCCGCTCGGCGAGCCCGGCGCGGGTTGCGGGATCCGCGAGCGCACGCACTGCCGCCTCGAGGGCGTCGAGATCGCCCGGGCGATCCACCACGAGGCCGGCGCCGGTGTCGTCGAGCACAGCGCCCAGATCCCCGACCCGGGTGCCGAGAAACGGCCGGCCGAGCTGCAGGCACTCGAGCATGAAAACCGGCAGGCCCTCGTGCTCCGACACCAGACAACCGACGTCCGACGCCAGGATCAGGTCGGGGATGTCGTTTCGAAATCCGAGCCGCCGAATCCGGGCGCCGTCGTGGGCGGCGATGGCGCCATCGACCTCGTCGGCGAGATCGCCGCCGCCGGCGAGGATGAAGTGAACCGTTTCGAGGTCGCGGACCCGGTCCGCCAGGGCAACCAGATCGAGGGGGCGTTTCTGCGGGTGCATCCGGGCGGCCGCCAGGAAGACGACATCGTCATCGTTGAATCCGAACTCGTGCCGGATCGCGTCCCTGAGCCGGTCCCTGTCGGATTCGGGAGGAAGGGCGTCGTCGGGGCGGCCGCACGGCCAGATCACCGGCACCCGGGTCTCGGGCCAGCCGCGGTCCCGCACCAGGACCTCGGCGATGGGCCGGTTCTCGGCGACGCAGGCGTCCACCGACTCCTCGACCCCGGGGAGGTAGCTTTCGATATAGCCGATGCGGTGGTCGTAGAGGTGGTCGATGATCCGCAACGAGGGCCGCCCCGCCTTGAGCCGGGGGGCGAATTCGTAGAACAGGGTCGTGCCGTTGGCGTTGTAGAGGATCTCGGCGCCGGTGGCGTCGAGGAGGGCCTCGAGGATTCCGACCATGGCGTCAGGGTGGACGAGATCGCCGAGGCAGAGGATCCGCTGGGTGATTTCGAGGAAATCCTCCCGACGGTCGCCGAGAGCCGCGCGGTGGGGCGCCAGCGTGACCATGGAGAAGCGGAAGCGCCGGCTGAGAGCTTCCATGGTGGCGTGGAGCGTCTGCTCGGCCCCGCCGCGAGCGAGGAAGGGCGCCAGGACGAGCACCGCGGGTCGCTCGTCGCTCGCTGCGCGGCGGTCGAGCAGGGAGGCGTCGCGAAGGGCGATCCGGGCCACGGCACCGAAATCGACGTCGCTGAGGTACGGCCCTCGGCGGCGGCGATTGAAGGTTGCGCTGGTGAACGGGATGTCGGCGACACCGGCGGTGCCGATCAGCTTGGCCAGACGATCACCGCGGGTGGGGCGGACGGTGTCGGTTGCGGCATCCCAGGTGTAGGCGTCGCGGCGATAGAGGGCCCACGGGCGAAGGGCGGCCCGGTGTACGGCGTCGATGTCGGCGACGGCCTCGCCGCTGAAGGCCGCGACGCGTTCGAGTAGCACGACGGCGTCGACGGCCTCGGCCGCGGCGGTGAGCATGCAGGTCTCGAGGTGGGCGGAAATGACATCCGGCAGAGAGCCGGGTGCGGCGAACCACGAGGCGGCGACGCCCGCGAGTCGATCGTCCCCGGGCTCGATCCGCCAGGCCTCTTCTCCGTCGGCCCGAAAGCCCACCGCGCGGAGTTCCGAAAGGGTCTGGCGGCGACACCAGCGGAGTGCGTCCGCGTAGGCGACCGCACCCGGTCCGTCCGCCCGCAGCCGGAGCTCGACCAGCGCCGGATCGGGTTGCTCCCAGCCGACGAATCGATAGGCGAGAGCGCCGGCCGGTTCGCCGCGCGCGAGGGCGCGGCGATAGGCTCGATCATCCAGCTTTCGTTTGGCCGCGGTGGCGAGACGGCGGGGGAGGTGAGTGAGATCCATTGAAGCCGGGCCAGTTTAGCCCAGTCGTCGGAGATGGGCTTCCGGTCTCGGTCTCGCCATCGCTCAAAGAACCGATCGGCTTTGTGGTGCGGGCGTCCCGCCCGCAGGGAGCCGTTCCGGTCTTCCGACTCTCGACACCCCGTGCGCGCGAGACGCGCGCACCACAATCTGCCCGCTCCACCCCGAAGAGAGTTGAGGGTCGGAAACGGATATGATGCAGGGCATGTGGTCGGCTCGGATATTCATTCTCGCCCTCGGTTTCGTTGCGCTGACGGGTTGCGCGTCTCTCGGTCCGGTGGAGACGCCTCGGACCGCGACCACCGCACCCGACTGCCGGGTGGCCGGCGCGACGGGCGACGTGGCTGCGCTGCTTCGGGAGTCGGGCGAGCTGGTCCTGGTCGGCGGCGGTGTCGAGCTCCTGCATTCGACCGATCTCGGGTACAGCTGGCGACGCGAGGATCTGCCGTTGAGCTGCAGTTGGCCCGACGTCGTCGAGCTCGACGGTCGCCTGCTGATTTCGTGCTCCGAGCCGAAGGCGCCCCGCCGCCTGCTGGTCATGGCCGAGGATCCCGACGGCGGTTGGTCGGCGCCGATCGTGGCCGATGCCGGCGACGGTCTCTTCATCGACACCCACCTCCAGTCGTTGCCGGGCGGCGAGGTGATTCTATTTGCGACGCACGTCGATCGCCCCGATGATCTCAACGACGCGGTCTATACGGTTCTGCTCTACCGTTCTCTCGATGGGGGAGCCGCGTGGTCGGGGGGGGAACCGGTGGTCAGCGGTCGTCGCGGAAGGCACGTCGAAGACACCCGAAGCGTCCATCTCGGCGGCGGATCGCTGCTCCTGGCCTATGAGCTCGAGAGGGCCGAGGCCGCTCCCTCCTGGGTGCTGCAGCGGCGCTCGATCGACGCCGGCCGGTCGTGGTCGGAGGGCACGGTGATCTGGGACGGCGCGGATGTGGAGCCCGGTGGCTATGTCCTCTTTCCCGACGGTGAGCTCTGGTTTGTGGCATCTTCGGATGAGCGGGCCGGAGGAGGGTCGTACGATCGCGCGTCGATCCTGATGCGGAGATCGTTCGATCTCGGACGTTCGTGGACCGCACCGGAGGTCCTCGTCGAGAGCGAAGATCAGATCTCATTCGGAGGGGTGGTGGTGCCCGGCGACGAGATCGTCCTGCCGAGCCTGCGCCACTACAACAAGCGCGGACGCCGCCAGCTCTCGCTCTATGTCGTCGGTCGCGATCCCGGCCGGGGCGCGAGATGCGCTTCGCCGCCGATTTTCGTCGACGGGTTCGAAGGTGGTATCGGCCCGCAGTGGCGGCGATCGATGAATCGGTGAAGCCGGCGCCGCAGGGCCCCGGCGATGACCATCAACGACGCTTGAAATTCACCGGTTGTCCGGCGCCTTTTCATCGTCGTCGGCGTCCTCGTGCGCGAAGAACCGGTGAAACGCGAGTGCGAACCTCACGAGAGGGCGCCGGAGCGCCCGCTGCTTCCACGTCCGAAGCTCCTCGACCTCCCTCGCGATGCTGACGACGCGTAGCTCGAGCGCGGTGCGATCGGCACGGATTCTCGCCGACGCCCTCTCGGCCTCGGCCGCCTCGTCTATGAGAGCGCGTTCCCGCGTTTGAGCCGCCAGAACCTGGGCTTCGAGGTTCCGCGCCCAGGTCGTCACTTCCTGGATCTGGGCTTCGAGGTTCCGCGCCCAGGTCGTCACTTCCTGGATCTGGGCTTCGAGGCCCCGCGCCCAGACCGTCACTTCGCGGTTCTGGATCTCATGGCTCTTGAGCAGGTGCTCGAGCCGCCGGTACTCGTCTTCCAGTTTCGCCATTCCGGAACCGAAGGCGGTGATCTCTCTCTCGAGCCGGGCCTGGTAGGTCCGGGAGTCCTCGGCTTGGGACTCCATGCCGTGGAGCAACCCATCGAGCTGGACGAGATCACGGCGGATCTGGGAGACCGGGAGGTTGGCCGTGGCCTCTTTCTTGGTTCTCGAAATCGATCCCACGGCGTGAAGATCGTCATCGATGCGCTGCGCGGGCTTTCCGGTGACCACCTCCTGGAGTCGGGCCTCGTCGGCGATGAACTCCTCGATCAGACCCTGATCGAAATCGAGGCCGGCGAGTTTCGCCAGCCGGATGGCGAGGTCGTTGACCGCAGTTTTGGGGCCGAATGGGTGGCCGGCGCCGGACACGACGAGGTCGAGCGCGAAGTACCACAGCGTTCGGACCCGGGTGAGCGTCGCATCGACCTGTGAACCGAGACGCCACTCGCGGTCGATGAAGACGGTGGCATCCCCGCTGTCGACGAAATTCGACAGGCTCGCATCGAGATACTCCGGCGGCAGAGCGGACCGGCCGGGACGCGGTGCAAACGGGATGTCGGCATCCGAACCGTGGGTTGGCGGGGTCTCCCTTTCCGTGAGCAGCGCGTGCCAGCGTCGGACGACGACCGCGAGGCCGTCGAGGTCGAAGTTCCTGGACGACTCCATGGCCTCCTGTTCCAGGGTTCGACCGACGGTGAACTCCTCATCCTTGTTGGGATCGTGACCAAGCCAGGCCGGTTCAGCTCTCGATGCGTCCGGGAAGATCGGACCCGCCGTCAGCCGAAGAACGCCGTCACTCCTCCGAACCGTCTGGGAGCGCCGCCAACGTTTGAGCCGGTCGGAGCTGAAGTGCCATGCGACCGCCGCCGCGTCGGTGGTCGCATCGAGGGCGGCGTCCCGCCGTGCTGCGGCCACGAGGAACGAGTTCGCCACCTCGATCCCGAGGCCTGCATCGAGAAAGACGCGATGGCATGCGCGATCGTCACAGAAACGTGTCGGCGGGTTGGCGAGATCCTGGACCGGGCGGCCGGCGAGTTGGTCGACAAGCTCAGTGGAGGCGGGCAGGTTGAACGCCTGCTCGGCGAGGATCGTTTTTGGGAGCTTGTAGTCGGGATAAGGGTAGTACCAGCGCTGCGCGGGCAATCCAACCTCGGCGAGAAGGGAAGTCAGCGCGGTGCGAGGTACGGTGCAGACGGCGGGTCTGCCGGGATAGCCCTCGACGCCGACCCACGGTTGGTTCAGGTGGTCCTCGCTGTAGCCGAGGAGATACTTGAGGCCGATCTGATTCTCGATGGCGAGCACCAGGGTCCCGTCGGGGCGGAGCAGGTCGGAGGCGCAGCGCAGGAAATCGAGCTGATGGCGGCGGTCGGAAGTCGCTGGGCCGGCGTACTCGAGGACGCCGACAATCACGACGAGGTCGAAGCCGCTCGCGTCGTGGAAGTCTTCGAGCGAGCCGCTGACGACCGCGACGTTCGCGAGGTCGGAGCACCGGGCGGCGATGGCTCGAGCCCGGATCGACTCCCCTTCGAGGGCGGTCACGTCGGCCCCGCGCTCGCCGAGGTAACGGGTGACTGCACCGGTCCCGGCGCCGATTTCGAGAACCCGATGGTGTTTGTTGATCTCGAAAGGGCGCAGGATATTGCTGCGTCGTGGGCTGAAGTGGTATGTCGTCGGCCAGTCGACCGCATGTCGGAAAAGCTCGTCGGAGCCATCACTGCGGTCGGCGGCGCTCTCCAATACCGCGAGCACTTCGTCTTCGGCGCCGTCGGAATAGCTGCGGTTGGCTCCGAGAAAACGAATCGTGGCGGGGGGCTTCTGAGTCATTCAATCTCCGAAAACTTCGGGGCTGGCCTGCTCGGTCCTCGGTCGGGATTATACCCGCGTTGACCGCTTCGCCGGATTCGTCGAGAATGGCCGATGAGTCTGGAGCCGTCATTGAGGTCAAACGATGAACACAGGAACCTCGGAAATCGGGTCCGAGTTCACGCGGTCACGATCCACCATCGCGGGTGGGAGATGCTCGATGTGTGCCTCACGACGCTGCTGGCCTCGGAGTCCGTCGATCTCGATGTCATCGTCGTCCTCAACGGCTGCGATGAGGAGCTCCCCGATGTGGCGCACGCGTCGAGCCGGGTTCACGTCATCTCGACCGGACAACCGGTCGGTTTTTCGGCGGCCAACAACCTCGGAACCGACTGGTCCACGGCCAACCTCGGCCGGCCGGACTATTACTACTTCATCAACAACGACACCCGCTCGGAGGCCGACAGCCTGGCGTTGCAGGTCGCCGCGCTCGAGGCTGACCGCGACGCAGCGGTGGTTGGGCCGACCCTCCTCATCGACTGGGCGCCCGAGTTTCTCAACAGCCTCTGTCTCAACGTGACCGACGATGCGTGGGGCTGGGACGAAGGGATCGGCATCAGCCTCTCCGAATACGGTCCCCTGCCCGGTCGCCGCCGTGTGACAGCGGTGACCGGATCGGCCATGCTGGTGGACGCTGAGGTCTACGAACGGGTCGGCGGCTGGACCGAGCTCTACGACTACTACTTCGAGGACATCGATCTGTGCCTCAAGATCCGGGGCGCCGGCCACGAGGTGATTCACGAACCCGCGGCCGTCGTGGGCCACCACGTTTCGGCCACCATGACCCTCGAGTCGGACTACAAGCTCTATCTGTTCTGGCGGAATCGGCTGCTGCTCGCCATGGTCCACTGGCCGCTCTCCCTCCTCGCGCGGCTGCTCAAGATCGCCGTCGTCGACGAGATCCTGCGCCGGCCGCGGGCCGAGAGCGCCCTCCAGCGACGGGCGTTGGCGGGCGCGCTGCGCAAGCTCCCGAAGACGCTTTCGGCTCGATGGCGGTCCGGCGGCAGGAAGACCTGGGCCAAGCTCCTGGTGCCGCGGGGATCGGTGCCGGTGATCACTCTTCCGGAGAAATCACGGGAGACCGGGCCCTCGGACCAGGTGCCTCGGACGTTGGGGCTCGACTGGCCGGCGTCACCTCATAACGAGGCCGAAGCCGGCGCCCGACGGCGGGTGCTGATCCTCGGTTGCGCCCCGCTCCCGTTCGAGAATCAGAAGATGAACTACGCCCCCGGGGCCCGGACCTGGCAATTCGCCAGGTCCCTCGCCGAGGAAGGGCATGCGGTTTCGGTGATCGCCATGAGGATCCCCGGCGCCTACGACCCGGAGAGCGCCGCGGTAGACCGGTTCGAGGAGTCCGGCGTTGGTGTCACCACCCTTGACCACGACGGTTTTCGACAGCCGGGCTTGATCGAAGCCGCGATGGATGCCCTGCGGCCGGACGTGGTGATCGGGGCGTCCTCGGCGGTTCCGGCTCTGCGCGCCGTGTCGGTCGCGGGTGATCGACCCGTCTGGGTCGATCTATTCGGCGACCTCATGGCCGAAGCCCAGGCTCGTCTCGGGGTCCACCCCGAAGAGGAGCTGGCGCCGTACCGGGATGTTCTGGCGATGCTGCTCGAACGGGGAGATGCCTTTTCGACGGTGTCCGACCGGCAACACGCCTGCGTGATCGGGCAGCTCGGTCTGGTCGGGCGGCTCAACCGGTGGACGGGCGAACACAGGTTCGTGCACACGATTCCGTGTTGCGTTCAAGGCGCAGGAACCGATCCGGGTGGCGGCCGAACACCGGTCACCCTCGAAGACGTCGGCGACGACGACTTCGTCGTGCTGTGGAGCGGGGGGTTCAATACGTGGTGTGATGTGGACACCCTGTTCGACGGCGTCGAGCGGGCGGTGTCTCAGAACCCACGGGTCCGTTTCGTGGCGACGGGCGGTTCGATCCAGGGCCACGACGACGTGACCTTCTCCAGGTTCCGCGATCGTGTAGAGAGCTCGGCCTTGAGGGAGAATTTCGTCATCAAAGGGCCGCTTGCGGCTGATTCGGCCGCGGCCTACCGGCGCCGCGCCGATCTCGGGGTCGTCACGGAAAAGGACCTGACCGAACGTTTTCTCGGCTCCAGCGGGAGGATTCTGCAGTGGATCGAGGACGGGCTGCCGCTGCTCTGCACCAGCGTCTCGGAGCTCGGTTCAATCCTCGCCGCAAACGGTCTCGCCGCCGTCTACGAGGTCGGAAACCCCGAGGATTTCGCGCGGGTGATCCTGGAGGCTGCATCGGACCCGGAAACCGCGCGCGCCCGGGCGGCTCGCGGCCGCCGCTACGCGCTCGAACACTGGAGCGTGTCGGCGACGACGGCGCCGCTCCGGCGCTGGGTGAGAAACGGCGGCAGGGCGCCCGATGCGGGATTTGAAAACCCGCTTTCGGTGGTCTCCATGCTCGGAGCGGCCCGGCAGGCGTCCGAGCTGAGGGTTGAATTGGACCAGGAGCGCCGCAACTACCACCAGGTTCGGTCGGAGCTCGGGTTGATTCACCAGTCCCGGATGTGGAAGATCTGGATGTTCTATCTGAGATCGACCGGTATCTTCAGCTTGCGCCGGGCGTCATCCGGCGCGACCGACGAAGAAGAGGATCGATGATGATGAAAGTGGCGGAGATTGCTCCATGTCGCGGCTGCTGATCCTCGGCGTCAGCCCTTTGCCCTTCGAGTCGACCGAGCGCTCCTTCGGTCCGGGAACGCGCACCTGGCAGCTGACGGAGCCGCTCCTCGATGACGGTCACGACATCCTTTTGGTGGGGATGAGAATCCCGATGACCTATCCCGATGATGCCCCGCCCGAGCTGATCGAGCAACGCGGCGGCCTCACGTATGCGTCCATTACCGGTGAACTCTACTTTCAGCCGCCTTACGTACAGAATGCCTATGACGAATTTCAACCCGATGCCGTGATCTTCGCCCATGGATCGGCGTCGTTTGCAGATTCCATCCTCGATGCATCGGTTCCGGTCTGGATCGATCTCTGCGGGCACGTGATGGCCGAGGCGCAGGCAAAAGCCGCCGTCTATGGCGACGACTCGTTCCTGGACTATTTTTTCTCCAAGATGCTCGGATCCCTCTTCAGGGGTGACGTCTTTTCCACGGTTTCGGATGCTCAGGGCTGGGCGCTCGTCGGCGAGCTCGGCATGGCCGGTCGGCTCAATTCGCTCACCGATGGAGTGCGGCTGGTTCACACCATTCCGTGTGGCGTGGAGGAGGATGACTATCGGCACGAGAGGACCGTGCTTCGCGGGATCGATGTCGAGGATGAGGATTTCGTCGTGCTGTGGAGCGGGGGATTCAACACCTGGACCGATATCGACACCATGTTCGAGGGCCTGAGCTACGCCATGGATCGAGATCCGTCGATCCGCTTTGTCGCCACCGGAGGTCAGATCGACGGCCACGACGAGATCACCTACCCGAGGTTCGTCGAACTGATCGAGGCCTCGCCGCACCGCGACAGGTTCATCCTCAAGGGTTGGCTGCAGCGGGACCTCGTGCCCAACTACTACTTCGAGGCGGACGTCGGCATCAACTGCGAGAAGGACATCTACGAGGTCCGGCTCGGCAGCAAACACCGCATTCTCGACTGGTCGCGGGCAGGCCTGCCGGTGGTGTCGACCCGGGTCACCGAACTCAGCGAGGCGGTCGAGGAGGACGGCGTCGGTTTCATCTGCAAAGCCGGTGATCCGGTGGCCCTCGGCACGACGATCCTGGCTGCGGCCGAAAGGCGGAATGAGCTCGCACAGATGGGCGAACGATTCCGGCAATCGATGCGGCGGAGGTACGGATTCCGCGCGTCGACCGAGGCGCTGAGGGTGTGGGCCGCTGCTCCGGCTTTTGCTCCGGATCATGAGCGGGCTCCGAGTTGCCTTCAGGCGATGCTCGCCGATGCCGAGGCTGCGAAAGACCCGGCTGATGGCTCGGCCGACGGCGGCGGTGTTCCCGCCGCGGAGGTGGACAACGATCCTTCGCGGGCAGCCCCGCTCCAGGAGACCCGGTTGCAGTGGATCGGTCGGGTGGTTCGGAAGTCGTACGAGGACGGCGGGATGAGGATGATCCTGACTCGGGCCCTCACTCGATTCGCCCGCCATCAGGGATAGCCGTCGGCGGTGACCCGTCGCGGGCGGCGACCTGAGACCGTCGGGAGGTCTCCGCAGGGAGCGCGAGCCGACACGCCCGGTTCCCCACCAGGCGGGAGCTGGAGAGCTCCCGACCTTGACGCTGTTTCCCTTGCAGGCGTAGTATTTTCCGATGTTCTGGATTTGCTCTTGCGTCAGGCAATAGATGCGCGCATCGCCCGTCTTTTCCTCGCTGCCGCGGTTTTTGGTGTTCTGGGAACGATCGTCTGTGGCCTTGGTTGGTATGTCTCTCAATCACGGCGCCTCCTGAGCATCACCGACCTCACGACGGAAGATCGGCAGCGGCTGGTCGAGGAGTTCATCGATATCAGCGGAGAGCGATACGCGCCCGCCTGGTTCGCGCCGGCCGTCGGCTACACCCTCGTCCGCGGCGAGAAGATGACGGCGTGGGCGGATACCTTCACCACAAACGACCTCGGCTACCGCGCGGGTCCGGTTGAAAAAACCGCCGGGGTTTTCCGCATCGTCTTCGTCGGCGATTCGTGGACCTACGGGATGGGTGTGACCGAGGAAGAGTCGTTTCCAAAGCGTCTCGAGGAGTTGGCCAACCGGCACGGCGGATTCGGTCGGACGGTCGAGTCCTGGTCGCTGGCTCTCCCCGGGTACAACACGATGAACGAGACCTCCGCGCTCGAGGTGTTCTTCGACCGCATCAAGCCCGATGCGGTCGTATTCTGCCCGACCCGGAACGATATCGACTCGGGACTTTATGTCCTTCCGAACGGTTCGGTGCGCCGGCCGACCGGACTTTACCGGGACGATTTCGGAGCCGACCACTCGTTGACCTATTTCTATCGGTTTCTCGATTCGTTCCCGTTTCTGGATCGCTGGAACCAGGCTTTCGGAGCCTTGGCCGGGGCCGAGCGGTGGCTCGCTGAGCGGGAAGTACCGGTGGTCTTCTTCTTCCCGGCCTACTGGGAGCCCGAGTTCGTTCATAGCCACATGTCCGCGGCCGGATGCCGGAGCCCGTACGTCATCGCCCCGAAAGAGATGGTCTTGGGAAAGTGGAAAGGGCCGCCACCGTGGTTGCACGGGACCCTCGAGACCTACAATTTGTATGCGCGCATGGTTTACCCGGCACTCGCCGAGACGCTCGGATGGACGCCTCTCGACACCAGTCAGGACGAGATGAAGGCTCTGTTCTTCACGACCGTGCCGCCGGGAGACTGGACCCAGAAAAGTCTGGCGGCCACGCGGAGATGGTGGTCGGAGATCCCTGACAACTACAGCGCTCATCCGGGGGTTCACCGCGGGCAGTGCGCGGGTCCGATGGACTGCAGCACCGGTTTGATGGGCCGAGCCACGACCTTGCTGATCCTCAGGAGAGAAGGCTCCGACCGGTTGCGGATCAACGTCCGCCGTGTCGAAGACATGGACGGGTTGTACCCGGTGCGGTTGACCGCCACGATTCCGGTTGAGGGCGGATCATCGGTTGCGACCATGACCGTGCCCGAAGATGGTCCGGAGGTCGCGAGTTTTGAGCTGCCGTTGCCCGAGTCGATCGCTCCGGGATCCGTCATCGAGCTCCAGATCCGCGCCGATCGTGCAGCCCTCGCACCCGATGTTCTTGCGCTTCGGTCCGTCTACGTCGAACAGGTGGATCAGCTCTGACCAGCGGTCGGCAGAGCGACCCGGATTGGATCGAGGTGTCGACGGCGCGCCGCGGGTGACCATCGTCCGCTCCGCAGCGAGGCGGCGGCGCCGACTTTCTGTCCCGGGCCGGTGGCGCCCATCGCCGGTGCGGTCGTCCGCTTCAGATCCCCGCTCTTGAGCCCAAGTTGCGGATGGCAGCGGTGGCGGCGACCGGGTTGGTGAATCAGCCTGCTGCGATTGATGGCCGAAACCAGGTTCTCCGGACGGCGAACAAAAAAAGAACCCGGCAAGGGAGTTTCCCTCTGCCGGGTTCCGATCGTTGCGATGATTCAGCGGTCTTACGGGGCGAGAGTCCGGAAGGACGCGAACTCGTCGAAGTACATCGATCCGGTGATCAGAGGATCCACGTTACCAACCGCACCCATGTGCAGGTCGTCCGCGGTGATGGTGCTGTTGTTGATGCCCACACCACCGGAGAACGCGCTCGCCGACACCGACTGGCCGGCCTGCGGTCCTTCGAGGACCGTGATGACCAGGTCACCACCCGGAGTTCCCGCGGCGGGGCTGTTGGTCAGCTCGACCCGGATCTTGTGCCACGCCGTCGGGTCGAGGTTGATTCGACCGGTGATCTTGAACACGCCGGCGCTGTTGGTTCCGGCACGGCCCGAGAGGCGGTACAGGTTGAATTTGTTGGTCAGCAGGAGCTGGAAGGACGAACGGAAGGTCGCCGAGTCGGTGGCGCGCATGAAGGAGAACCAGTGGCCCGTGGACCCGGTTCCGCCCATGTAGCAGCTATTCGGATGGAACCAGAACTCCGCGCGGTAGACGGTCTCGTCAACCGGTGTGTCGTCGACGACCTTGGCAACGGTTCCCGATCCGTCGAAGATGACCTCGAGGCCGTAGTTGGTCCCGGCCGCCGCAGCCGAAGCGTTGACATCCAGCGAGTTGGCCGCGCCGGCGACGGACGCCACCAGACCGATCATGGCGACGCCGAGAAATACCTTTGTGATTTTCATCCTTCTCCCCTTTCCCGTAACAGAAGTAGTTTCCAGAATAATAGGCCAGTGGGCCTGCTTCTCTAGCAAAGACGCACGAGGGCGGGCAAGGTAACGCATCAATCCACCAGATAACCCAGCTGTTTGAGCTCTTCCCGCGTTTGTTCGTTGATGGCGCCGGTCGACCGCGCAGCGGCGCGAGCTCCCCCGATCCAAACGCGGACCCGGGTCGAGTCGGTCGCGCCGGAAGGACCCGGGTCTTCGGTCCACGCGCCGTCTTGAAGCGCGGCCTGCCACTGCGACTCGAGCCGGTCGAGGAGCAGGGTGTGGTTGAGCCGAGATTGAGCCGCGTTCGGTGCGCCGTCGAAGGTGCAGACGACCTGCAGCTCTCCCCGGACCGCCCCCTCGAGAAGGAACGTCGCGCTCTCTCCGGGATCGAGGGTGAAATTGAGGCGGTCGTTGATCCAGCTGATGTCGTCGGCGGTGATGTCGAACGACTTGACGCGGAGGGGATTGACGAGCCAGCCCTTCAGGATCGCACGCATCGGCGTCGTCTGGTGGTTGGCGTAGTGAACCCTGAGACCGGTGTACCGGGTCTCGAGGTCCTCCCTCAGGTCGCGTCGGAACTCGCCGGCTGTCTCCGACGTGGTCGTTGGGTCGATGAGGGCCCCGGCGGCCGGTTCGAGAGCAACGAGTTCTTCCCGGCCGTGGTTCGCGGGCCAGATCGAGTTGTTGTAGATGTACTTCAGGCGGTTGGCGCGGCGGACCGAGATGCCGAAATTGCTCGATCCTGCGTAAGTGACGGCGTCCCCCATCTCACCCGGTTCGTCGCCTTCGAGGAACCCAACGAGCGATCGGCCGTCGCTCTCCGGCAGAGGATCGAGACCCAGAAGATCGAGAATCGTGGGAGCGATGCTGATCGACTGGACCTGCTCGTCGACGCGCCCCCCGCGGGCCTTGCTGCCCGGAGCGGCGACGATGAGCGGCACCATGATCTCGCACTCCTGCAGAGTCGCGTGGCCCGCGAGGCCATTTTCGCCGAGAGCTTCGCCGTGATCCGAGGTCAGGATCACGATCGTGTTGTCGGCAACGCCGAGAGCCTCGAGTTTGTCGAGGATTCTTCCGATATGGGCATCGGCGTTGGCGACGCTGCTTGCGTACAGGGCGGGGACCATCGGTTCGAGATCGGGATCGATGGGCTCGTATCTCGGTCCGTCTTCCAAATGGCGCTGCATCAATCTGCTGGTGAGTTGATAACCGATCTCTCTCGTCGGCTCGACCGGACCGGTCGAGATGAGCGTGTCGATGGTCCCCGGTTCGACGCCGAGGAATCGACTGACAAAGGGCTCTCGCGGCCGGTACGGGGCGTGGACCTCGTAGGTGTGGAACATCAGGAAGAAGGGATGATCGGCGTTGGCATCGAGCCACGTGAGGGTGTGGTCCACTCCCGATTCGATGTCGTTTCCGGTTTCTCTCGGGCGGGCCCGAGACTCATAGAAGTAGTGAACCTTGTCAAACCCCTGCATCAGGGCGAAGTCGGTGGACAGGTATCCGCCCCCGGTGAAGGCGACGGTGGCGTATCCCTGTTCGTTCAGAGCTTCAGCCAGGGTGATCAGCGACTCGTCGATCGGTTCGCCGACGTTCATGCTGTGGTTGATGGGATCCATCCCGGTGAAGATGGAAACGTGCGAGGGGAGGGTCCACGGCGCCGAGACGACGACGTGATTGAAGATCACGCCGGACTCCCGTGCCCAGGCGTCGATTCGCGGGGACGACTCGAACTCGCTGCCGTAACACGACAGACCATCGGCGCGGAGGGTGTCGACGACAATGAGGACCACGTTCATCTTCGGCTCGACGGGTCGGTCAACGACGACCGAGATGTTGGCAAAGCAGGGGAAGCCGTCTCGAAGATCGAGTTCGCCGGAGGTCTCGGTGCTGAAGGTCAGCTTTCCCCGCCGACCGCCATACGGCGTCAGATCGATGGAGCGATCGAGCCACTTCGCGTCGCGTGCTTCGAGCGTCGGCGAAACGGTTTCTTCGAAGACGACCTCTTCAGGGCGATCGTCGGGCGACCAGGTCACCTTGAATCGAACTTCGACCGGGATTCCAGGAGGAAGTCCGACGGCGAATTGGAGCCGTGAGGCGTCGGGAATCGTGACCTCCCGGACATAGGGCCGATCGGGCGGCACAAGCACGGCGTACCTGGCGTCGCCGCGAAAATCCACCCGCCACGCCTTGGATACGGCCGCGTCCATCAGGGCTTGCGACATCACGTACTCGATCCCCGAGATCGAGTTGACCTGCACCCGTCTCATGGCCACCGATGTCGGGTCGAGACGGAAGCCGTCGATGGTGCCGGACCACAGGTCGTGACGGTACACATCGAAGGTGAACGTGGGCGTCAGGCTACCGTTGGAGTCCATCCGATCGGTGACCATGGATCGTTCTTCCGCGAAGATCTCGCCGGGCCGGGTCCAGAAAATCTGCAGCGAGGCCCCGGTGGTGAGACCGTTCTGGGACACCCGGATGGCGTCGATTCGGTCGGCATCGAGAGACGTCGCGCGAGACAGCGCCGGATCGCTGTTTTTCGATCGAAAATAGAGTCCGCCCGACTTCAGGGCGACGTCGTCGCCGATCCGCTCTTGCTGCCACAGCGCGACCTCCTCTTCGGTGGAGAGATCCCAACGAAAGACCTCGTTCTCCTCCCAAATCGGAACCTGTGTGCTCGGCGTTTCGGTGGTCTCCGGCATCAGCCTGATGAGATTGCGGGCGGCCTCAGCGGGCTGTGGTTCGGATCCGTGGCAACCCGCGAGGAAAGCCAGGGCGGCCGCGGCCAGCACGGTCGGGAACCATCCGAATCCGATGACTCCGGTCGTCCGAGTGGTTCGATCGCCGGGTCTCGGCGAAGCCGCCCCGAGCGACGAAGGGGTTATGACCACGGAGCCTTCATCTGGTCCGGCGCCTCGCCGCGGGCGATGATGGGGCTCTTGGCCCGTATGACGAATGGAATCGACGGATCGTCGGTGACGCGCTCGATGTCCTGGAATCCGGCCGAATCGACCATCTCCACGACACAGGTCCTGTTCGGCACCCAGAAGATCGTCGGATCGAAGAACTCGTCGTTGTCGCTTTCCTCGATCGGCCCGCTCTGGTGGCCTCGCGGATAGAACTTCGCCATCGCGGTGTCGACGAGGGCGGGGTCCTCATGGATGAGGGTCTGCATCATCATGGTTCCGGTGCACACGCTGACGATCTTCTCAAGGGCGAGAAGCGGGTGACGGAGATGGTAGAGGACACCGTAAAAAAGGACCACGTCGAATGTCCCGAAGGTCTTCGGACTGAGGTCGTAGACGTTGCAGAGATAGGCTGTGGCTTTGGAACCGAGCGCCTCTCGGCAGATGTTGAACCGCCGAACGGAGTCCGGGAATGAATCGATGGCAACCACCTCGGCCGCGCCTTTGCGCTCCGCGAGAAACGAAAAGTAGCCTTCGGCACAGCCGATGTCGAGGACGCGTTTGCCGGTGAGGTCTCCCGGAACCGAAAAATAGGGCTCCTTTTCGGTCGCCGGGTCGGACCACCCGGGGGTCACGAGGTCGTCGAACAGCGGGATCTTCTGGAACCAGTAGTCTTCGGCCTCGACCCGGTCTCTGATCCAGCGCTGGAACGTCAAGCCGGAACTCGGGGCGGTCGGTCCTTTCTTGTTTCGTCCGAACATGTGATTCTCCGTCTCATCTTATTTTTCGATACGTGGTACGAGCGAGTGGTGTGACGGCCTCCAACGGTTGAACCCAAGGCCTGCAAACGGAGGCTCAGTCTACACGAACCCGACCCCGGACGCAGTCTCCGCCGGGCGTTGAAATGGCCTGCGCTCGATCGCGGCCGATGAGCTGAAGGGTCCCGGCTAAGGCAGGCCATCCACCTGGAGGGTCGCCTGGCTGTCCAGCTCGGCGTTGAGCCGAATCAGGGTTCGCCCGTCGATCCCGCGGGGAATACCACGCTTGATCGCTCCGTCGAAATCGAGCAGGCACCCGGTAACCCGGAGTTGTTCGCCGGCGGTCGTGTCCGACATTTTCGCAACAACGCGGCACGGTGTCGGCAGCTGAACGACCGCGGTACTGGGACCCTTGAGGATGATGTCGTGCTTCCCGAGGGCTTCGGGGAGCGAAAAGTACGAGGTCGAACCGTCCGTTTCGACACGAACCAGTCTTCCGATGTCCTCGCCGTCGATGGATCCGCCGCGCGCGGTGAGCTCGATGCTCTTGAGGCCGGTCGCCTTCAGATCGCTGTCGCTGAGCGCGACCCGAGTGTGGCCGGCGACGTGATTCAGATCGGCACTCGATCCTTCGTTCAAGGTGATGGACAGGTCACTCTCGAGATTGCTGAGATCGGCTTCGGCGCCCGCCGCGAGTTGGAGATCGAGTCGTCCGGCGATGGTATCGGCCTGAATCCGGCCGCTGACGAGACTCGCGTTGACCGGTCCGCCCACGTCGTCGAGTCCGATGTCGAGATCCGTCCCGGTCAACTGGATGGCAAAGATTCGAGCGTCGGTGATCCGGACAGACGTGTCGGAACCGTCGAGTCGGGCCGATCCTCCCAACGCGACCAGCGCGATGCCTGCGTTCGACGCCTTGCACGTCAGGCTCAATCTGCCGCCGGTCGCAGAGAGGTGACCGCCCTCGAGATCGACCGCAAGTGCGCCTTGTGCATCCTCGACGGTCATTTCCGATGCGACGGCGTGGAGGTTGATCGGTCCGAGCAGACCTCGCGCGTGGGCCTCGCTCTCGTCGAGGTCGGCCTCGATGGGGCCGATGATGGAATCGAGGTCGATGGTGCTGCGCGTCGCCGCCAGGGTCAGGCCCCTGAGGCCTGCCGCTTGAAAGGCTGAGTCCTCCAGGCTGACCGAGATCGTCGGGCCGGGGTCCTCCGACTCCCCTTGATCGCCGGCCTTGGCGGCCTTGGCTGCCTCCTCGTCCTCGAGGGTGCTCAGCTCGTTCGCCGCGCCGGATTCGAGTGTCGGATCGGTGAGAGAGATGCTGAGATCGAGCCGTTTCCCGGTGACGACAAGCACCTGGTCGGTACCGAGGTTGATTTCGACGACGATGGTCGGGAGGTCGTTTCCGCTGTCGTTTCGGCGGACCCGGGTGACGGCCCGCGGCGCCATTTCTCCCTCGAGAGAGAGATCCCGATCGATGCCGGGATCGGCCGCGCGGGCGGAAAACCGAGCCGGAAGGGTGGAATCGATGGTGACGACGACCCGCGCATCGGTGAGCTCCAACTCCACCCGTGGGGTATTCAGCGCGGATTCAATCGGAAGCTCGATCCGGTGTTGAGCGCCGGCGACCGCCGGCCGCAGGAGCACACCGGCGACGATGGTCATCCCGATCAGGACTGCGAGCGAACTGCGGTGTCGAGAGAGGGAAGGCGGCCGGCGGTCCGGTTTCCGGCCCGACTTCCCCGAACGCAACCGCGTCTCGCCCGTCATGATCGATCGTCGCCCTGCTTGCGAAAACCGCGACCGCCGTGACCGCGTTGTCGTAATCAGTTGGTGCTCGTCCAAAGGCTCGCGTCGCCGGTGCCGAAGGTGTCGAAGAAGATCACATCCTGGCAGTCGGTGGCGATCATCACGACGGCGTTCCGGACCTCGTCGATGCCGCCGTTGGATTGCTTGAAGGCCTCGGTGCCGCAGATGTCGGCGAAGGACAGAGCAAAGGGCGCATCGTCGGTTTCGCGGCGGAGGTGAATCGTTGTCGTTCCGGTTCCGACGGCCTGGAACTGCGCCCCGAAGACCCAGTTCGCGGTCGTGATCATCTGCATGGCGCAGGGAGAGAGGAGACTGCTCGCTGGATTCCCCGGGGTGCTCCACGTGCCGGCGAGCGCCCAACCGATGCGGCCGTCGGCGGTGTTCTGTTCCTGCGCAAGACCCTGAATCGCGGCTGTGGCGCTGTTGGACTCGATGCTTCCATTGACGTAGGCCAGCTTGGATGAATCGAAAGCGAGGTCGATCACAGCGGTTGCGATGTTGGCGGATCCCCCCGGGACGGTCGGGGGCGAGCAGCTGAGGCTGCAGGTCGAGGAGCCGGTGCCGGGCCGGAGGAAAACTCGTGCTTCGAGCGTCGCGGAGGGAGCGACGCAGAATCGGTTGCCGCCGTCGGCGGGGTTGTAGACCTCAAGGTCGATGGCGTCGCCGGGCTGCGTGGTCTGAGCGGATGCAGTCGATCCGACCAGGAGGAGAACGGAAACGACGGCCAGTTGGATCAGCGCACGGGGCATCGAATGACTCTCCTTCCCCTTTTCTCCCTTCATTGTCGCACACATGAGCCCGTATTCGAACGCGCGAACGTGCGCAGGATCACCTGTTGATAATGGAAACGACCCCGGGAGGGCCCGGGGTCGTTCATTCAGCCGTGTGGGGACGTCAGAAGGACTCGTCGTCGTTGGAAGTGCTGTTGCCGCCGGCGGCGTTCATTTTCTCCCAGATCCAGGAGCCGATGAAGTAGAGCCCGATGAGAAGGATCAGGACGGGCCACCACTCATAGAACCAGCGGATATCGAAGAGGCCGAGGTTGTCCGCGAGGACCAGCCCCGCCACGACGGTGAGAAAGATGCCGAACAGGAGGCGGCCGTCGCCTTGGCGCTGCGGCTTCGGCAGTTCGCGCCCGTCGAGGTTGGCGATCTGGGCCTCGCGGTAGGCGTCGAAGATGGAGAAAAAGTAGCCGAAGGCGATGGCGAAGGCCAACGGCCACAATTGCCCTTCGGATTGGACGATCGCCCAGATCGAGACGCCGATGCTGCCGATGATCATCAACGCCCGTTCGTAGGACCCGACGTAGATGTGACCGAGGCCGGGGACGAGGATCGACAGGAAGAGGGCGAGCCCCGGCGATTTGGCGAGCGGGTCGCCATACGGGCGCGGCGCGTAGGTTGCGGCGGGCGCCGCGGGCGGCGGCGGCGCCGGTTCGAATGAAGGCACGGGCGGCACCGGTCTGGCGGCGCGAGCCCTCTCCTCGACCACGACATCGACCTCGATTCCGTTTTCGACTCCCGGATCGTCATATTCCTCGGGCGGAAGGGGTGGTTTGGTGTTGCTCATGAGCTTTCTCCTTGCGGTTTCGCGTGCGTAGCGGTGTCGGAATTCGTTTCTAAGGAAACGTCGTCGTCGTTGTCTCTCAGTCGGTCGATCCAGCCGCGAACGGTGTTGACCTTCTGCTCGCCCCAGTTCAGCGCCCGCCAGAGAACGACCCGGGCCTCGCCGCGGCCGTCGGCGGCGACTTCGCTGACACCCGTGGCGGCCTTGGCGACCTTCTCGGTGGCAACGGCGTGGAGATCCTGCGCGATGATCGTGGGGTTGCCGATCGCCAGGGAGGCCAGGAGAGCCAGGATGTAGGCGGCGGCGGTAGCGGTTCGCCGGGGCAGGATCGCGATCCTCGCGACGGCTTCGCGCACCTTGATGCATTTCTGCAGCAGGTGGTTCGGCGGCCGCATGGAGTCGCCGACCTGGTGGATCAGGGTGAGGTCGTGCCACACCCGGCGGCAGGAAGGGCAGGACCCGAGGTGAGTCAGCAGCCGTTCGAGATTTTGCTGTGAAATCTCCCGATCAACCGCCTGGTAGAGCAGGCCGAGCCATCGCCGGCACGGTGAAGAAGCGATCTCCTCACCGATGTGTGGCGGCGGCTCGAGGTCGCCGAGAAAGTCGCCGGCGCCGATGATCATCCCCATGGCGTCGTAGAGTTCGGCACATTCGACACAGCCGTCGAGGTGGCTGCGCACCTGCTCGGTCTCGGCCTCGGACGCCTCATTCTCGAGGACGGCTGCGAAGAGGTCGCGGGTGTCGGTGCAGCTGCTCACGAGACGCGCCCTTCAGCCGGCCCGGCGGCCGGTGGGACGGCACGGATCTGGAGCCGCCGCCGGACCCCGGTGGCGAGCTCCATCCGAGCCCGGTTGAGTCGTGACTTGACGGTTCCAAGAGGCAGCTCCAGTGCCTCTGAAATCTCCTGATAGCTCATCCCGGCGAAGTCCCGCATCAGGACGAGGCTGGCCAGATCTTCGTCGATCTGGCGCAGGGCGACCCCGATCAGACCCAGGCGCTGCCTTCTTTCCGCCTGCTCGTGGGGGTTGTCCGAACCGGGCAGGCGGTCGAGGATCTCCGGGTCGAGCCACGCGGCGTCCCGTTCCCGGCGGCCGCGTCGATACGAATCGATGATCAGGTTCTTGGCGACCCGCCAGGCCCACGCCATGAAGTTGGAGCCGGCGGTGTATCGATGGAGGTTCTCCCACAGCTTGAAGTAGACCTCTTGGGTCAGCTCCTCGGCTTCGGCGGCCGACGGAGCGTAGCTGGCGCAAAGGCGATAAATCGGGCGAAGAGTGGTGTTGACGAGGGTTGTCCATGCGTCTTCATCTCCTTCCCGGCATCGTTCGACGGTGTGCTCGAGTTCCTCAGGTTCCATATCCACCCTCTACAACGCGGGTTCGCCAGGAAAGGTTCGCGTTTCGTGTGATCCGCGAACGGAGTATAGCTCCAACCCGTGGCCGCGCCCGTGCTCGCCCCGTGCCCGGAACCGCAGCCGCGGCCGAGTCCGCATTCGGTCACGCGGGAGGAATGATTCGCCCCGTGTTTCGTGTTGACAGTTCCGTGACAGTCATCATTCGGTTCCGTCCATGAGCGCCCCCGCCGGGTGGCCCACCGGAGATCTCGAGTCGAGGGTCCGCTTCGCCATCGAGGAGGTGCGACCCGCGCTCCAGGCGGACGGCGGCGATGTCGATCTGGTTCGCATCGAAGGCGCGGTCGTCTATGTCGAGCTCCAGGGCGCCTGTGACGGCTGCCCCATGGCCAAATCCACGCTGGCGGATTTCGTCACCGACCGAATCTGCCTCTATGCGCCCGAAATCGAACGCGTCGTCCCTGTCAATTCTTGATTCTCAATTGTTAACTCTCAATTTCATCGCACAGCCTCGAGAAACGGTTGCGATGTAATCAAGAATGATGAATTTTAAATTTAGAATTCAGAGTCAGTTCTTGTTCTCGGCGACGCGGCATGCGGCACAGCGACCCTGGAAGTCGAGACGCTGGTCGTTGACTTCGCAGCCGACCAGCTCTTTGAGGGTTCGCCAGTCGATTTCCGGGACGCCGAAGACATCCCAGATCTGACCGCAATCGGAGCAGATGAAGTGGGCGTGCGGCGAGAGGTCGGCGTCGTAGTGCGCCCGCCGGTCAAAGCCATAGATCTCGCGGACGATTCCTTCGTCCTTGAGGACCGAGAGGTTGCGGTAGACGGTTCCGAGCGAAATCTTCGGCACCGCGGCCCGAACCTGTTCGAAGATCCAATCCGCGGTCGGGTGGGAGTGGGTTTTCTTGATGGTGTCGTAGACCACGCGACGTTGGCGGGTTTCTCTGGTTCGGTTGCGCTCTGGCATGAGGTCCCCCTGTTGAGGTCGATTCGTTTCTATCACAGGCCCTTCTCAAAGTCGAGTCTGATTCCTAGTACGGTTGGGCTCACGTGGTATGCTTTTGTCGCTCCCGTCCACGGGGGAGTTCATCATGGTCCAGTTTATTCGTGAGCTCGAGCCGTCGTCACGGCCGCGCGAGCGTCTGCTCGAGTTCGGTCCCGCAGTCCTGTCGGATGCGGAGCTGCTTGCGGTACTGATGAGAACCGGCAGGCGCGGCCGGGGCGCGGTGGTCGAGGCCAACGCTCTTCTCGTCGCCGCAGGTTCGCTGCCGGAACTCGCGCGCTGGGACGCCGCCGAGTTGCTCGGATTCAACGGAATCGGTCCGGCAAAGGCCGCGACCATCCTCGCCAGCCTCGAGCTCGGGCACCGCATCGCACGCGCCCGGCTGCGGGAGACCGAGATCCTCGGCGACCCGGCGGTGGTGGGTGAGTACCTGCTGCGCCGGCTCCAGGTGGAGCGCCGCGAGGTCTTCGGGTTTCTCAGTGTCGATGGCCGGCACCGGTTGGTCCGCAGCCACGAGCTCAGCCTCGGCACCAGGACCCAGGCGCCGGTCGACCCGGCCGATCTCTTCCGCCGAGCGCTCCAAGATGGCGCCGCCGCGGTCCTGATCTTCCACAACCACCCCAGCGGTCAGCTCGAGCCGAGTCGGGACGACATCGAGCTGACCCGGCGGCTGGTGCGGGCCGGCGAGGTCGTCGGCGTCGCGGTCTTCGATCACGTGATCGTCGGCTGCGGCCAGTGGTTGTCGTTGCGGAGGTCGAGGCCGGGGTTGTTCGCGGCCGGCGGGGGAGGTTGAGGAGGTGAGGAGTGACGGGCTCGAATCTCGCGCCTCTCGCCTTGACACCAACCCCGGTTGCGGCAAAGATGTCGGCACACGGTGGCGGTCTCAAATCGCTCACCGCAGAGGAGGACCCATGCGACGCGTGATCACCATCTCTCTCGCCATTGCCTTTCTTGCGACCACGCCGGTCTTTGCCGGTAGTGATTTCGTCGAATACGGCGAGGGTGTGACCATCGAGAAAGCCGTTTCCGTGAAGACCCTTCTCGCCGCGCCCGACGACTACGTCGGCAAGACCGTCCGGGTCGACGGCGTCATCACCGGCGTGTGCAAGATGCGGGGCTGCTGGATGCAGTTGACCGATCCCGAGACCGGCAACGGCGTGCGGATCAAGGTCGATGACGGTGTCATCGTTTTCCCGTACGAAGCCATGGGCAGGAAGGCCTCGGCGGAAGGGGTCTTTCAGGTCATCACCCTGACTCCGGAGCAGGTCCAGGCCCGCGCCGAGCAGCAGGCGGGCGAGCCCGCCCAGGCCGAAGGCGAAGGTTGCGACAAGGCCGATCAGAAGAAGGACGGCAGCGGTGAGGGCGCGGGCTGCGACGCACCGGTGCAGGACAATCGGGTCTTGGTGGTCCACGGCACCGGCGCGGTCATCTACAGCTGAGGGTCTTGAAGCAACGTCGTTTCTTGATCGAGAAGCGGGCTGAAGCTCTGCTTCCCGAGGATCCCCTGCCGACCGTGGGGCGGGCGCCTTGCCCGGCTTCGAGCGCCGGCGGTGGTGCGTAGGACGCAGGTGGGGGATACATGAGCTGGCGCAAGCTGATCATCGCAACCCATCGGGATGTCGGCTATTTCTTTGCCGGCCTGACCGTGATCTATGCGGTGTCCGGGATTGCGGTCAATCACATCGAGGACTGGAATCCCAGTTATGTCATCCGTACCGAGATGGGGTCGGTTGGAGAGCTTCCGGCGGGCGACAACGCCATCATGGCCACCGCGGTCCTCGATCGCCTGGGAATCACCGACCGGCCCAAGTCGGTGGTCCGGATGGCGCCCGACCAACTCAAGATCTTCCTCGATCGGCGAACGCTGACGGTGGCGGTGCCGTCAGGCGAGGTGCTCGACGAGCACGCTCGACGGCGCTATGCCTTCTTCGAGGTCAACTATCTCCACCTCAATCACGGCAAGGGTTTCTGGACCTGGTTCGCCGATCTCTACGCCGTCGGCCTCATGGTGCTCGCCGGCACCGGGATCTTCATCATCACCGGCAGGAAGGGCCTCGGCGGCCGCGGGCGATGGCTTCTCATCGCCGGGCTGCTGATTCCGATCGTGTACCTCGTTCTCGTGGTGTGGTCGTAGGTATTCTCTCTGGCGTTCATGGGAGGGAGTAGGTGAAATGGGCCTTTTTCTCGAACCCGGATTCTGGTTGGCGCTCGTTTCGGTGACGCTCGTGCAGATCGCCCTCGGCGCCGACAACCTCATCATCATCACGATCCTCGCCAAGAAGTTGCCCCTGGATCAGCAGAAGAAGGCGGTACGGTGGGGGCTGATCCTGGCGATGTTCTTCAGAATCGCCCTGCTCGCCGTCGTGAGCTGGGTTCTGCGCTTCGCCACGGCGTCGTTCTACGAGCTCGACGGCACCATTCTCGGAATCCACTTCGACGGTTCCGTCAGCGTCAAGGCCCTGGTGCTGGTCGGGGGCGGGATCTTCCTCATCTGGTCGGGTGTCAAAGAGCTTCGGCACAAGATCAAAGGGGTCGAGCACGAGGTCGGGCAGGCCGCGGGCTTCGGTCAGGTGCTCGTCACCATCGTCAGCCTCAACCTGCTCTTCTCGGTGGACTCGATCCTCACCGTCGTTGGGATGACCGACATCTTCCTCGTGATGATGGGCTCAGTGGTGATCTCGGTGGCGCTCATGCTGGTCTTTGCCGGTCCGATCGCCGATTTCATGCACCGAAACCCCGACTTCGAGATTCTCGGTCTCTTCGTGCTCCTGCTCATCGGTTTCGTGCTTTTCCTCGAGGGCGGCCACGTGGCGCACCTGACGATCAACGAAGGCGAGTTCCCATACATCCCGCAGTGGATCACCATCTTCATTCTCTTGTTCATGTTCTCGGTGGACTTCTACCAGAACTGGCTCGAGCGCAAGCGTGAGCAGACGCCGGTCGAGCTGCGGCGACGGAAGAAGTGACTCTCAATTATGGATAGTGAATTGATGATTCTTGAATGACGGCGCATCCGGCCAACAGCGGCGGTGCGATGGTGGGATGCAATTCCTGATTCACAACTCATAATCCACAACTGAAAAGGGGTCCCCGGCAGATGCCGGAGACCCTTGAAATTGTCGTCTGCGGGGCGTCTTAGCTAGGGGGATTTCGCGGCCCGCATCTCGAGGGAGATCTCGCGGATTTCGGCGAGGTCCTGTTTCATCTTGGCGTAGCCGTACCAGGTCGTGTAGTCCGGGTTGATGTGGAACGCGCCCTGGAAGGTCTTCATCCGGTGATCCATGAACATGTCGTAGAGGATCTGCTCGGCCCGGGTCTCGACTTCGTAGAACGAGAGCAGCTGCGGGTACACGCCCTCGCCTTCGCCGACCTCGATGAATCCGTCGCGGCGGAGACCTGCGACGATCTCGATGGCCTCGGCGAAGAGCTTGTCGGCCTCCTTGAGCATCTTGTCGGCGTTGGCGATGTTGGCCTCGTAGAACCCCTTCGAGTGGCACTTGCCGCAGGTGTCGGTGATCCGCTTGCGCTCGGCCGCAAAGGTCTCGGCGTCGAGGCGGGCGAGATCACCGGCCTTGACGACCTCGAGCAGGGCGGTGGGTTGACCTTTGGCGTCGAGGACCCCGAGACCCTTGAGCACCGAAACCCGGTAGCCCATCCACTCCTCGTCCTCCTCGGGAAGACGGACGCCGAGGAAGCCCCAGGGGGTGCGGACCCGGTGGTCGCCTTCGGGCATGTGGCAGTCCTGGCAGGTGGGTCCGCGGTGGGCCTCACGGTCGAGCAGGTAGGCGACGCCGTGCTTGGAGGTCGACCACATCTCCCACTGCGGGTGGTCGAAACCCTGGTGGCAGGTCTGGCAGGCCTCGGGCTCGCGCGCCTCGGCGACCGAGAACGAGTGCCGGGTGTGGCAGTTCTGGCAGTCCATTCCGTACTTGTAGTACTGGCGGGCTTCGGTCTTGCGGTCGTCCTGGGTGGCGATCCCGAGGGTGTGGCAGCCGCCGCAGCCCTTCTGGCCTTCGACGAAAGCGTCGGGCTGGCTGTGCGAGAACGGCAGGACCTGGACCGCGAGCAGCCCCTTGGCGTGCTTGCCGGCAAGATACTGGCCGGCCTGGTCCTCATGGCAGGCCTGGCAGGTCGCGATGGTCGGCAGCTCGGCCTGATCGGCGTCATCCGCCCCGGTGTGGCCATCGCCGTGGCAGTCGGCGCAGCCCATGGTTTCCGCCATGACGCCGCGGTTGAAGTCCTTGACGAGCCAGGGAGTGACCTTGGCGTGGCACTCCTCGCAGGCGGAGCCCACGGCCCCGGCGCCCGCAGCCGCTCCCATGATCATCGTCACTCCGACGCACGCGATCCATCCCCTGGTTCCCTGCATCACTCCTCCTTCGGGCCGAAACGGCCCCTCCTTCGATCGTGACAATTCTCTGATAATGAGATTAGTCGAGCATTGACTGGGGTCAAGTCGGGACTCTGGGGATCGAGGGCGTGGGGTGAGGCTGAGGGGTCGGCGGTCAATCGGGGTTGTCGTACTCGAGAAACTCCACCGGGGCGCCGTTGTCGACGACAAAGGCGACGGTCACGCCGGCGGAGGGGCGGTTCGGATGGATGAGGATCTCGCGTCCTTCGAGGGCTTCGCCGAGGTCGTCGACGACAAAGGCGACGTGAGGAACGGTCTGGACGAGTGCGGGAAGCGTACAGCCGGGCTCGAAACGCAGCCACTCAACGCCGAAGGGGTTGGTGTCGAAGCCGACGACGTGCATCTTGAACTGCTCGAGAAAGACCTCGCCGGGTCGCGGGGTTGTCGACGGAATGCCGATGTGGTGGTAGGCGAGTTTCATCAGAACTGGCTCTTGGCCTGAAACTCCGCCAGGGCGCGTCCGAATCCCGGATTCTCGCCGAGCAGCCGGTATTGCAGCATCCGCAGGACGGTCACGAAGTCCTTCCACTCGGAGAGAAAGCTCTCGGGCCCGGTGACGAGCTCCCTCGCCTCCTCGAGGCTGGCCCGGAGGTACTCCGACGACTCGGTGGTCAGCAGGTCCTGGGACAGGTGGGCGATGATCTTGCCGAACTCGTCGGCATCGAGCCAGACACCGCGGCAGCCGTTGCAGCAGTCGATGGCGACCCCGGTGTCGCCGTACTCGATGGCGACCAGCGGAACGGAGCAGGCGGGGCAGTCGATGGGTTTTTCGGTGAGGTGGAATCGATCCGCGTGGTCCCAGAGTTCGAAGTCCATCCACTGGAGATCGGGGTCGGTCCCGTCCTTGAGGCGGCGGAGCTTCTCCGCGTCGAGCCAGATCCCCTGGCAGTCGCGGCACTCGTCGATCTCGACGCCCTCGACGGATCGGGTTTCAAGTTCGGTCTGGCAGCGGGGACAGTTCATGAGTGTCTCCTTTTTCGGGCGCGTGACGGCGTGCCGTCTCCATCATGCCTGGGAGCGGTTGCTTCGGCAACCGCCGGGCGCGTCGGGTCGGACAGCGGCCGAGAACGGCCGCGACCCTTGACACGGACCGGGTCGCCGTGGCTCAGTCCATGAGGTGCCGATTCACTCCGATCACCCGCGCCGCTCGACCCTCGAGGTTGCCGGACTCGAGGTTCGCTATCCGCGGGCCGCGACGCCGATCATCCGCAACACCGACATCGCGATCGCATCGGGTGACGCCATCGGGATCCTCGGACGATCGGGGTCGGGCAAGACAACGCTGCTCCATGCCGTGGCGGGGTTGGTTCCCTGGCTGACCCCGGCGTCGGTCGCCGGCCGGATCACCATCGGCGGGGATTCGGTGGAGGACCTCGACCCCGGCCAGCGGGCCCACATTCTGGCCACCTGCCTCGATCGGCCGGAGACCCAGCTTTTCCTGGCCACCGTCGGTCAGGAGATCGAGGCGGCGCGCCGGCTTTATCGGGGAGGAAGGTTTGTCGATGCGGTTGTCGACGGCTTCGCTCTCGGGCCCCTCCTGCAGCGGCGGGTGACCGAGCTTTCGTCGGGCGAACGCCAACGGGTGGCGCTGGCGGTGGCGCTCGCCGGCTGCCCGCGGCCGATCCTGCTCGACGAGCCCACCGCCCATCTCGATTCTGACGGTGTGGCGGCCCTGGTCGACCTCCTGGGGCGGGCCAGGAGTCGTGGCGCCGCCATCGCCGTCACCGAGCAGGCCGGGTGGCGGTTCGGCGACGCCGTCACGGGATGGGCGGAGATCGATGGCGGCTGCCTGAACCCGACCGCGGCGCCCCGCGTGCCGGTGATCCCGGCGCCGCTGCACCAGCCGGGCGCCGAGGTCGTGCTGAGCTGTCGCGGCGTGTCGGTGTCGCGCGGCGACCGCAGGTTGGCGGAGGACGTCGACATCGACCTCCACGAGGGAGAGGTCGCGCTCGTGTCGGGGCTCAACGGGAGCGGCAAGTCCACCCTCGCCCGGGTCCTGGCCGGATTGGCGGCGCCCGGCAGGGGAGAGGTCCGGCGACGCGGCCGTGTCGCCCTGATGTTTCCCGAATCCGATCTCCAGCTCTTCGCCTCGACGGTGATCGGCGAGGTCGCCGTTCCCGGGACCCGGCAGGAGGAGCGCGCGCGGGTTCTGCGTCGTCACCGGTTGGAGCACCTCGCGGCGCGAGCCCCGTGGTCGCTCTCCCGCGGCGAGCAGCAGCGGCTGGTCCACGCCGCCCTCGACATGCTCCAACCCGACGTCATGATCGTCGACGAACCGGCCCAGGGTCTCGACCGCGATGATCTCCTGGATCTCCTCGAACTCATTCGACGGCGGTCGGCGAAGGGCCGCGCCTACCTCGTCATCTCCCACCGGCCCGAGCTCGCCGCCGCGGCGCACCGTCGATTCGTGCTGCGCGAACGGCGGCTGGACGAGGTCGGGTCGTGAGAGACCTCCGGCCCTGGACCCACGCCGCACTCTACGGCGCCCTGTGGGGGGCCCTGGAGGCGACGGTCGGTACCGCCATCCACCTCGGGCGGGTGCCGTTCCGCGGCGAGATCATGGGTCTCATCGGCCTGGTCTGTCTGGTCTGCCTGCGGCGGCTCCAACCGAGGGTCGGCGTCGTCCTCGTGGCCGGTCTTACGGCGATCTTTCTCAAGGTCTTCACCCTCGGCGGGCTCTACCCGGGCCCGCTGGTGGGAATCGCCACTCAGGCACTCGCCGTTGAGTTCGGTTTTCTCGTGGCCCGGGGCCCGTGGGCGGCCGCGTTGGGCGGCGCCGTCGCCCTCGGCACCAACCCGATCCAGCGGGTGATCACGGCCTGGATCGTCGGCGGCAGTGAAGCTGCGACCGCGGTCCTTCGGGCGGTCGGCGAGATCGGAGGCGTCGAGGCGAAGTGGGTCCTCGCCGGCTTTGTCGGGCTCGCCGCAGCGATCGGCGCGGTTGGCGGGGTCTGGGCCTGGCGTCTGGCCGGCCGGGTCGCGCGCCGACTGGGTGGCCGGCTGTGAACCCGGTGCTCGCCCTCGTCCTCGCGGCTGCGGTCGGGGCGTCGTTCTCGTCGAGAATCGAGGCTGTGGCGGCCGCGGCGGTGATCGTCTGCTCCGTGGCCTGGGTCGCTGACCGGGGTGTGTTCCGCCGGGTGCTCCGGGTGGGGCTGGTTCTCGGAGCGCTCTTCGCCGCGGCGGCGGCGGCCGCGGCGGTGGCGTGGGCCTCGGGTCTCGACCGCGGGCTGACCATCGGCGGCACGGTCCTGCTCCGCCTCGTGGTGCTCGGAACCGCAGCGGCAGTCGTGGCCCGGAGCGTCGATGCCGAGACGATTCTGAGGACGACCTCGCGCCTCGGGATGGAGCGTCTCGGGCTGGTCCTCGGCCTCGCCCTGAACGCGCTGCCGCACCTGAGCGAAACCGCCTCCACCGTGTGGGCCGCTCACCGCGTCCGGAGCGGCGGCAGGATGGCGGCCCTGCGGCGATTCCCGGCGCTGGCCGAGGTGCTGCTCGCCCACACCGGTCGGGTGGCGGATCAGGCTGCGGCCGCGGCCGCCCTCCGCGGCCACACCGCCCTGAGTCGGGGCGCTGCTCCGCTGGTGACGAGCGCACGGACACTGGTGGTCACCGGTCCGGCCGGCAGCGGCAAGACCCCGCTGGTGAGGACGGTGGTCGACCAGCTCGGAAAGAGGGGGATTCCCGTCGCCGGGTTCTTCCAACCGGCGATGCTGCAGGACGGAGAGAAGATCGGCTTTCAAATCCAGAACACGGCCACCGGCGAGGTGCTCGACCTCGCTCGCCGGGTGGCGCCGGGCGAGGGCAGGTTCGGGACCTCCTTCGAGTTCTTCGAAGCCGGCTTCGAGCTCGGCAGGCGAGCCCTGCAGGAGATCCCGCCGGGCTCGGTCCTCGTCATCGACGAACTGGGTCCGGTCGAACTCCGCGGCGGCGGTCACTGGCCGGCGGTGGAGCGGGCGGTCGAGACGACCGGTCTCGCGGCGCTCGTCGTCGTCGTCCGGCGGACCCTGGTTCCGGCGCTGGTCGAAGCCCTCGACGCCGGCGATGTCGTCATCGTCGATCTCGAAGAACCCGAACTCGACCCGCTGGCGATGATCCTCGACATCCTCGTGACCGACCCGTGACCGTCGGTTTGATGTTGATCAATGAATCCGGGCCGGGTTCGAGAGAACCTCGGCCGCGGAGGGGTTGATGGTTGTGCACCGGGTACCGACGACGAGGCGAGTGATTCAGTGGGCCGTTGCGGCGGTGACGATCGCCATCGGCGTCCAATTCAGCCTTTGGGTGATGCCCCACCTCGCGGGTCGGTGGCCCTCGGTCTCCCGCCCGCCCGGGGTCGAGGCCTTCCTTCCCATCGACGGCATGATGGGGCTGCGCCACCTGCTCTCGACCGGTTCCATCGATCCGATCCACCCCGCCGGGCTCGCCATCTTCATCGGAATCTGCCTGATGTCGGTGGTGGTGGCGAAGTCGTTCTGCTCGCACGTCTGTCCGGTGGGTCTGTTTTCCGAGCTGCTCGGGCGCCTTGGAATCCGGATCACGGGTCGGACGCTGACGCCGCCGAAGTGGCTCGACATTCCCCTGCGCGGGCTCAAGTACCTGCTCCTCGGGTTCTTTGCCTGGGCGATCTGGTGGGTCATGGATCCGCCGGCGATCGAGAGCTTTCTGGCAAGCCCCTACGCGAAGATCGTCGACGCCAAGATGTGGCTCTTCTTCGCGTCGCCCACGCGACTCACCATCGCGGTCCTTGGAGTGCTCGTGGTCGGCTCGGTCTTCGTCCGCGATTTGTGGTGCCGCTATCTCTGCCCCTACGGTGCGCTGGTGGGTCTGCTCGGCATCCTCGCCCCGCTCAAGGTCACCCGGGACCCCGCCCTGTGCACCGACTGCCACGCCTGCACCAAGGTCTGCCCCGGCCGGCTCCCGGTGCACGGGATGACCAGGGTCGCTTCGGTGGAATGCACCAGCTGCCAGGACTGCGTCGTTGCCTGTCCCGTGGACGGCTGCCTCGCGGTTCGACCGCCGCTGGCGGCCGGCCGTTCGCGGTGGCTGCGCCCCGCGACCGCTTCGCTGCTGGCCATCGGTCTCTATCTCGCCGTCGTCACCGGCTTCCGCGTCACCGGCCACTGGCGGACCACGGTCACCGAGGCCGAGTTCCACGAGCGCCTGCAGGAGGTCGACTCGCCGGTGTACTCCCACGTCGGCGGACAGGCGATGACGGAGTAATTCTAAATTGAGCCTCTTGCAAAATTCAGGAACTGGCCATTGAGGTTTCCCGATCCTCGCCACCATCAGGCCGGCGAGGGCGCCGGCCCCACAATGGATCTCAGCCTGTTGTAGCGCCGGCGCCCTCGCCGGCGTCACGACCTGGGACGTTGATTCTCCGAGAACCAGGCTTTTTGCAAAAGGCTCAATTCTTAATTCTTAATTCTTAATTACATCGCAACCGTTTTCGATGCTGTGCGATGGCAATTCAAAATAAAGAATCAAGAATCTGGAGCCCGGTGCGATAGGCTCGCTATACTCTTCGTCATGTCCGACACCTCCGAGATGCTGCGCCGGCTCCCACTCCTCCACCTGCTCGCCGATGACGACCGCGAGCGCGTTCTCGCCGCGGGGCACATCCATTCGTTGGCCAAGGGAGAGATCCTCTTCCACGAGGGTGATCCGGCGGAGAGTCTGTGCGCGGTGGTTTCGGGCCGCATCAAGCTCGTGCGCTACTCGCCGAAGGGGCGCGAGCTGCTGCTTCACCTGGTGTCGCCCGGGGCGTCCTTCGCCGAGGCGGCGCTCTTCGGTTCGGGCGGCTATCCGGCCACCGCCGAGGCGGTGGAGTCGAGCGTCGTCTGGTGCTTGTCACGAAGCCACCTCGTGACGCTGATCCGCAGCTCTCCCGAGCTCGGACTGGCGATGATCGGCTCGGTCTCGGCCTGGACCCGGACCCTCGCCGGCAAGCTCGAGATGCTGACCCAGCGTCGAGTGGAGGAGCGGCTGGCGCTCTTTCTGATGGGGCGAGCGGGGCGAAGGGAAGTGGCGCCGGGCGAGGTCATCGAGCTCGGTCAGCCCAAGCACCTGGTGGCCGCGGAGTGCGGCACCGGCCCTGAAGTGCTGTCGCGGACCTTCAAACACCTCGAGGAGGACGGGATCATCGAGACCGGATCGACGACCGTGAAGGTCCTCGACCCGAAACGCCTCGCCGATCTCGCGGAGTGGCTCGGGAGCTGATTCTCCATTCTTGATGACATCGCAGCGCATCGCACACCCTGGCGAACAGGGATGCGTCTTGATGACAATTCAGAATTGAGAATTGAGGATTCAACCCTTGAGCTGCTCGCGCAGCAGCGCGCCGAGCTCGGCGAGGGACTCGAGGTTGGTCGGCTCGTCGGGCCGCAGCGGCACGACCACCAACGGGTGCGAGTCACCGAGGAGATCGCGGAGCTGCGCCACGCCCTGGTGATCGCGCCGGCCGAGCCAGGCGAGGAGGCCGCGGCCGTCAGCGAGATTGACGACCTCGGGCGCGGCATCGACCTTCGGGTGAACCCGATTGACCACGATGGGCCCGAGCCGGTAGCCGGCCTCGCTGAGCTTGCGGGCGAAAAAGAGGGTGTCGGCCACCCGCTGTTCACCGGGTCCGCTCACCAGCGTGAAGCTGGTTGCATCCGACCGCAGCATCTTCTGAACCTCGAGGGCGCGCTCGACGAATCCGTCGTAGAGCGGCGTAAAGGCCTGGAAGAACTCGGCCATGTCGCGGAGCAGCTCCATTCCGACCATGCGGTCGAAAAACGCCTCCACGTTGCGACCGAGGACCCCGAGCCTGGCCATGGCCTTGAAGTTGCCGTTGGCGTCGAACCAGGGTTTGAGGGCGATCCGGAGTGCGCCCGATTCGAGGAAGGAGACGATTCTCTCGGGCGCGCCGAGGAAGTCGAGGGCCTGCCGGGTCGGTGGCGTGTCGAGGATGACCCGCTGGTACTTTCCGAAGCTCGCGACCTCGAAGAGCCGTTCCGAGGCCATGTACTCGAGGACGCCGGCCAGACTTCCCGAGAGATGGTCGTAGAACCGGTTGGTGAGGATTCGCTGACGTGCCGTGTCGTCCGGGGCGTAGCGGTCGACGAGCGTGTCGAAGGTCCTGCGCGCATCGAGCAGACTCGCCCACAGCTCGCCGGGCGCGTCCATCGGCACCCTGATCTCGTTGGACTCGGGATCGACATCGACGCCGAGGGCGTCTTTGAGCCGCAGCGAAGGGTCGAAGGTCATCACCAGGGTGTCGTTGCCGCGGCGCGCTTCGTCGGCGGCGATGGCGGCGGCCAGAGTGGTCTTTCCGACCCCGCCCGAACCGACGACGATGGTCAGCGGCGCGCTCACGATGACCTCAACTGCGCCTCGATCCGGCGGGCGATGGCGCCGACCAGCGCCGGCCCCGGATCGATGGCCATGAGCGGGACCTCGGCCAGCGGGCCCGTCCACGCGGTTGCGAGGCGCTCGAGCTGGGTGACGTTGATCGCCCTGCGGTCCCGCCAGAGCGCGGTCGCCGGGTCGTCTTCCGCCTCAGCCGCGTCGATGGCCGGGTAGAGCGCGTTGGCGATGACGGCCTCGGGCTCGCGCCCGAAGCGCCCGTCGAGGGCAGCGATGAGCTCGAGCGACTCCTCGACCGGCATCTCCTCGGCGGTGGTCACCACGACCACACCGAAACGGGATCGATCGCCGAGGAAGGCCGAGATGACCTCGGCCATGTGGCCGATGGGACCGCTGCGAACCACGTCGGCCACGAGCTGGGGGGCCGCCAGCCACGACACGCCGTGGCCGGTGGCGGGGGCGTCGAGGATCACCACATCGGGGCGGCGGAGGATCGACGGGCCGTGGCCCTCGACCATCCGCAGGGCCCGGCCGAAAACGGCGCTCTCCTTGAGGCCCGGGGCGCCCTCGGTGAAGTGCCGGTGGACCGGGCTCGCGAGCACCCGGTTGACCAGGAGATTGACCTTGAGCTTCTCGCGCACGAGATCGTCGATGAGCTCCCGGGGTTCGATGTGCTGGAGATAGAGCCGCGGAGAGGCGTTGATGATCTCGCCGCCCGACGGCTGGGTGTCGAGCAGCTGGTGGAGATTCTCCCGCGGGTCGACCTCGAAGAGCAGGACCTTTCGACCGCGGGCGGCAAGCAATCGGCCGAGGGACGCCGTGACCACGCTCTTGCCGACACCGCCCTTGCCGGTGACGACGATGAGCTCGAGCCCTTCGAGGCGCCTGAGGACGTCCAAGTGCTACCCGCCGTACAGCCGCTCGATGACGTCGGAGAACTGCTGCTCGACCACCCGCCGCTTGACCTTGAGTGTCGGGGTCAGCTGACCGCCCTCGATGGACAGTGAGATCGGCAGGACGTGGTGCTTCTTGATCTGTTCGTAACGGGCAAGCGACGCGTTGGCGTTGCGGACGATGTCGTCGAAGAGGGCCGCCACCTCGGGCCTGCCTGCGAGGTCCTCGTGGTCGGAATAGCCGATCCCCTCCTTTTTCGCCCAGCGTTCGAGGTCCTCGAAGCTGGGAGAGAACAGCGCCACGATGAACGGCCGACGGTCGCCGATGAGGACCGCCGATTCGACATAGGGCGACTGCTTGAGGTGGCTCTCGATGGGTTGCGGCGCGACGTTCTTGCCGCCCGCGGTGACGATGAGGTCCTTCTTGCGATCGACGATGAGCAGGAATCCGTCGTCGTCGATCTCGGCGATGTCGCCGGTGGTGAAGAATCCGTCGTCGGTGAAGACCTCTTCGGTCTGCGCCGGTTTGTTCCAGTAGCCCGACATGACGCTGGGGCCCTTGACCAGAAGTTCGCCGTCCTTGGCGAGCTTGATTTCAACGTTTTCGAGGGGCTTGCCCACGGTGCCGAGGCGGATCTCGCCCGGGTTGGCCCCGTTGACCGCGATCACCGGTGAGGTCTCGGTGAGGCCGTAGCCCTCGACGACAAAGACTCCGAGAGCGTGGAAGAACTCGGCGACGAAGAGCGGCAGCTCGGCGCCGCCGGAGACGCAGAACCGCAGCCTCCCGCCGAGGCCTTCGCGGACCTTGGAGAGCACGAGCCTGTCGGCGAGTCGGTGTTGGGCGCCGGCCACGCCGCCGAATTTCTCGCCGTTCAGCCGGTGGCGGGCCTCCTCCCTGCCGAGGGCGAGCGCCCAGTTGAACATCGCCCGTTTGACCGGCGGCGCGGTGGCGACCTTGTCGGTCACCTTCTGCATGATCTTCTCGTAAAAGCGCGGCACGCCGGCAAAGAGGGTGGGCCTGATTTCGGCGAGGAGCTCGCCGACATGATAGACCGAGCAGTAGGCCTTCGAGGTTTCCTTCCACATGTAGATATAGCCGATCATCCGCTCGAGGACGTGGCACAGGGGCAGGAACTCGAGCGCCAGATCCTCGCGGGTGACCGGGATTCGATGGGCCGAGCGAAGGACGTTCTGGACCAGATTGTCGTGCGTGAGCATGACCCCCTTGGGCTCGCCGGTGGTGCCCGAGGTGTAGATGATGGTCATGAGATCACCGGGTTGGACGCGACCGGCCCGGTCCCAGAACGCGGCTTCGACGTCGCCGTTGTCGGAGGCGTCGACAAGATCGTCGAACGCGGTGACGCCCTTGGCGCACGGACCTTCAATCTGGACCAGATGCTCGAGATTGCGGCACTTCTTCTTGACCGCGGCGAACTTGGCCATCTGCTCCGGGTTTTCCGCGACGACGATCTTGGCGCCGGAGTCTTTGAGTTGGTAGGTGATCTGCTCCGGGGTGAGGGTGCCGTAGATGGGCACATCGACGGCGCCGAGTGAGAGGGTGGCGATGTCGACCATGTGCCACTCGGGACGGTTGTCCGAGAGCAGCATGACCCTGTCGCCGGCGCCGACGCCAAGCTCCGCCAGGGCGTTGGCGAGCGCGGCGGTTCGGTCGAAGAACTGGTGCGTGGTCAGCACCCGGCGCCCGGCGGGAGTCCAGTGCGAGTAGTGCTCGCCGCGCGGCGATTCGACATCGTGACGATAGAAGTCCAATACCGTTCGTGCGGACATGAAAGACCCCCCCGGCGGATTGCCTCGGAGCTTAGCACGCGGTTGCTCGTGGTGATCCGGAGTCGTCCCGGCAGGTCCCGGTTCAACGCCGATCTGGAGGGAACGGAAATATCGCGATCGGATCTCAGGTTTTTTCTCAAGCGAGCACTGATCGTGCCGTTTCTGAACCTGGAGGACCGATCTTCATGAACGATTCCAACCCCTTCCGAATCACCGGCGGTTCGCCCGAGCCGTCGTTTCTGGGTGCGCCGGTCGATGAGGTCGATCGCACGGCGCCGGCCCTCGAACGGGTCGAAAAGCTCATCGCTTCGGCGGCTGTCTTTCTCTTCATGAAGGGCGTGCCGGAACAGCCCCAGTGCGGGTTCTCGGCCAACACGGTCGCGATCCTCGAGACCATGGGGGTTCCGTACCGGACCTTTGACATCCTCTCCGACGAGTCGATCCGCGCCGCCGCCAAGCAGGTCGCGAGTTGGCCCACCTTCCCGCAGCTCTGGGTCGGAGGCGAGTTCATCGGCGGCAACGACATCATGATGGAGATGCTCCAGACCGGTGAGCTCGAGACCCTGGTCAAAGGGGCGTGCTCATGAGCGCATCCAGCCTGGTGACCGTCACCGAGCGGGCGGTTGAGGAAATCCGGTCGATCTTCGAGCGCGAGAGGCCGAGCGCCGGCGTCGGTCTCCGCCTCGGCGTGGTCGGGGGTGGGTGCTCCGGCCTGTCCTACGAGATGGAGTTCTCCGAGACCAGAACCAACGACAACATCCTCGATTTCAATGGTTTCGAACTCCTGCTCGACCCCAAGTCGGCGATCTACCTCAAGGATGTGACCCTCGATTTCGAGGATGGGCTCAAGGGCAAGGGATTCGTCTTCCGCAATCCCAATGCCAGCAACACCTGCGGCTGCGGTGAGTCGTTCTCCGTCTGAGGCGATTGACCTCGACGGCGTCGTCGCCCCCTTGCCGGGCTGGGCGCTCGTCGAGGTCACGGGAAGCCACCGCGAGCGGTTTCTCTCGAGCCAGGTCACGTCTGATCTGACCGCCCTTGACGAGGGTGGGTCGCAGCTGTCGGCACTGCTCGACCGCAGCGGGCGGGTGCAGGCGTTCTTTTTTCTCCGAAGGATCAGCGGGTGCTTTGAGCTTCTGCTTCCCGAGGCGGTCGCGGAGCACTGCGTCGACAGGCTCGAAGGCCACATCATCGCCGACGACGTGACGATCCGGCGACGCCGGGTCGGTCCCATGCGGATCGTCCTCGGGCCCGCCGCGGTGGCGATGATCGACGAGAACGGCGACGCCGACCGCTTCCCGGTCGCCGGGTGGGGTGGGCGCGGATTCGTGACCTGGAGGGACCGCGAACTCGGTTTCCCGGACCTGTCGGAGGAGGAGCTCGACACCCGGAGAACCCTGGGCGGACCGCCGGAATGGGGGCGCGAGATTCAGCGCGACCAGTTGATCAACGAGACCTCCCTCCTCGACAGCGCGGTGTCGTTCAGCAAGGGCTGCTATCTCGGTCAGGAAACGGTTGCGAAGGTGGCGTCCCATCGCGGCGCGGTGCGGGCGCCGATGCTTCTCGAAGTCGCCGAGACCGGCATCCTCCCCGATCGGGTGGTGGGGGAGTGGTTCGATGTCGGGGAGCGCGGGCGTGCCGGGCAGGTCCTGTCGGCGGCCCGCTGGGAGAACCGCCGCTGGCTTCAGGTCTCGCTCCACCGGGAACTCAGGGTCATCGGGCGCGAAATGATCTGTACCTTCGCCGATGGCCGATCGGTGCGGGTCGGGGTTCATCCGGCGCCGATCCTGCGCCCGCCGAGCCGCGAGGAGATGGCGGACCGGCTCACGGTGGCCGCCTCCGCAGCTTTTGCCGAGGACCACAGCGATCGCGCGCTCGAGCTCCTGGAGCGCGCGACGATGATCTGCCCGACCTCGGCGGACGCCTTTGAATCCATGGGTGTGATCCTCGGTCGGCTCGGCCGCCACCGTGAGGCCATCGATCGGATGCGCCGGCTGCTCGAGGTCGATCCGTCATCGGTGATGGCGCATTCGAACCTGTCGCTGTTCTACAACCAACTCGGCGACATCGAATCGGCGGAGCGCCACCTGGCACTCGCGACGCGGCTGTCGTTCGGGGGCTCGGCGACGGCCGGTTCTGAGGAAACACTCGGCGAGGAGGCCGTGGACCGGGAGGCCGATCGGACCCGACGCGAGATGTTGTTTCTCCAGGTCCTCGAGATCGATCCCGAAGACGCTCTCGCACACTTCGGCCTGGGCGAGCTCGCCCTGGAGCGCCGTCAGTTCGACCGCGCCGTTGATCACCTTGAGAGTGCCGTCAGGAGCGATCCCTCCCACTCGGCTGCAATCTTGTCGCTCGGCGCCGCCGTCGAGGGTCTCGGTGACGCCGTCCGCGCCTGCGACGTCTATGAGCGGGGGATTGACATCGCCGCCCGAAAGGGCGATCTCGCCACCGCGCAGAAGATGCAGGAACGGCTCACGGCGCTCGTGAAGCGAGCGCCGTGAGCCGTTCCAATTTCAAATTTTCAGTTCTTGATTCTCGATTACATCGCAACCGTTTCTCGAAACTGTGCGATGAATAATCACGAACTCAAAACTATTCCGTCTTTTCCACCCACACCGTCAAGATCTCCAGCGTCGCTTCCACGGCCTTGGTCATCCACTCGAGGGAGACCCACTCGTTGACGGAATGGAAGCTCTGGCCGCCGGCCCAGACGTTGGGGGTGAGCAGACCCATGAACGACAGCCGGGCGCCGTCGGTGCCGCCGCGGATGGCCTGCCTGATGGGGGCGACGCCGATCCGCTCCACCGCTTCGAGGGCGTAGTCGAGGACCTTGGAGTCTTCGCGGATCTTGTACGCCATGTTGCGGTAGGATTCTTCGATCTTGACGGTGATTTTGGCCTTCGGGAAACGCTCGTTGACCTTGGCGACGACGGCGCGGAGGTGCGCCTCGCGCTCCTCGAGCTCTTCGTTCGTGAACGCTCTGACCAGGACCTTGAGATCGACCTTGGTGACGTCGCCCGAGGCGATGTAGGGGTGGAGGTAGGGCTCGCGGCCTTCGGTGGTTTCGGGCAGGTGGCGGGTGTCGATGCCCTCGATGACCGCCGCCGCCACTCGAAGCGCATTGACCAGCTTGTTCTTGGCATAACCGGGGTGGACGTCGTGGCCCTCGATGAGGACGTTTGCGGTGTCGGCGCAGAAGGTCTCGTCTTCGATCTCGCCGAGGTCCGAGCCGTCGAGGGTGTAGGCGTAGTCGGCGCCGAAGGCCTCGACATCGAAGTGCTCGGTGCCGCGGCCGACCTCCTCGTCGGTGGTGAAGGCGACCCGGATCCTGCCGTGGAGGAACCCGGGGTTGTCCCTCATCCACGCCACCGCTGTCATGATCTCGGCGACCCCGGCCTTGTCGTCGGCGCCGAGCAGGGTGGTGCCGTCGGTGTGGATGACGGTGTGGCCGACGACCTTGGCGAGGTTGGGGTTGTCGGCGACCTTGAGGACCTGATCCGCGCTGATGACGATATCGTTCCCCGAGTAGCTCTCGATGATCTGCGGTTTGACGTCCTTGCCCGAAGTGCCGAAATAGGTGTCGACGTGGGCGATGAGGCCGATGGTGGGGACCCTGCCGTGGGCCGGGTGGCTCTCGGGAATGTTGCTCGGCACGGTGGCGAAAACATAGCCCCACTCGGTCATGGCGGCGTCGGCGCAACCGAGCGCCTTGAGCTCTTCGGCGAGGATCCGCGCCAGGTCCTTCTGTTTTTCGGTGGTCGGGCTCGTGGTGGAGGCCTCGTCGGAACGGGTGTCGACCTTGACGTAGCGAAGAAAACGATCGAGCAGTTGCCGGCGGTTCGCGGAATCGAGAGTGACGGGCATGGAATCCTCCTGTGGCGTTCGGGGCCGACAGTCTACCGGGTTCGTTGACTCAGTCCAAGCCCGCCGGCGCATCGGGTGTCGCCGAGAGGAAGAAAAAGACCCGCCGGTTGTCCGGCGGGTCCAGGGTGACACTCGGGGGGGAACCGAATGCCTGAGTGATCTCGGGTTCAGCCGGCGGGCAGGATCACGGTGTCGATGACGTGGATGACGCCGTTCGAGGTTTCGATGTCGGTGGCGGTGATGAGCGCATCGTTGATCATGACCGAGCCATCGGCGATCCGGATGGCGACATCGGAGCCCTGGGCGGTGGTGGCACTCGTGAGGGTGACCACCTGAGCGGCGGAGACCCTGCCGGGAACGACGTGATAGAGAAGAATCTCACGCAGCTGATCCGGGTTGGCGAGGAGGGTCTCGACGGTCCCCGCGGGCAGCTTGGCAAAGGCCTCGTCGGTAGGGGCGAAGACCGTGAAGGGGCCGTCGCCGGCGAGGGTGTCGGCGAGATCGGCGGCCTGGACCGCGGCGACCAGGGTGTTGAACGACCCGGCCGTTACAGCGGTCTCGACGATGTTGTTGGAAGCCGCGCTGGCGTGATTTCCGCAGCTGCCTGCGAATGCCGGGGCTGCGGCCAGGGCGAGAACGATTGCGAGAACGAGATTGCGCTTCATGATGACCTCCCGGGTCTTGATGTCGTTGGCCCTTTTCCGGCCACGTCTAGGTTAAGTCAAGAAAAATAACTTATATTCCAGGTTATTTAAAGAAATATTGAGGCTCCGGTCACCCTGAGCGCCACAGCTCCACCGGGCGTCGCCTTCGTGTTTCAATTCTGTGCGCCACGAATCTGCGGCAATGATCGGGTGCGAAGGATCGGCTCGGACGAACTGGTTACCCGCCGAAGATCTCCACCAGCCGCCGGCGGCGAAACTCGAAGATCCGTTCGATGTCGCGACGAACCCCGAGCCGCACCGCGAGCGCGCCGCCCCAGACCGCGTAGTCGACGCTGTCGATGACGGTGGTGCCGTCATTTTCCTCGGCAAACCGGTGTTCGTGGCGCCACAGACGATAGGGGCCGCGGAGCTGCCGGTCGACAAAGCGGTGGGGCGGCGCCCAGACGGCGATCTCCGATTTCCAGCGCAGCGGGATGCCGCGCCACGCGAGCCGGTAGTCGATGGTCGTTCCCACGGCCATGGGGATGGGTTCCGGCGTGAGCACCGTGAAGCTGAGCCAGCCCGGTGTCAGCTCTTCCAGGTTGCGCGCAT
>JAHECW010000289.1 GCA_024641545.1 Acidobacteriota bacterium | reverse complement strand
CGGGTCGTTGTGCGAGCTCGGTGAGGAGCGCGGGCGGGACGAAGGCCTGGACCCGGCCCCGGGCCGCGAGCACGAAGGTCGCGCCCCGCGATCGGAGCCAGTCCTCGATCGCCGTAGTGCCGCTGCCGTCGCTCACCGCAACCACCTGCACCCGGGAATCGCGGACTTCGAGCCCGCGGTCCCTGGCGGTCGCGAGCGGAGTCTCGCCGGTGACGACGGCCCGCACCGAGTCGTCGAATCGGTCGGCCGCCCCCATTGCGGGTATTGCAGCAACCGAGAGCAGAACACACAGCGCGAGGCACCGAAGCTTCATACGTCTCCCTCTTCGACCGGCGGCCGGGTCGTCTCCGATCACCTCGGATGAGGACTCGACCCGGGGCTCATTGTAGGCCCAACAGCGACCGGCACGCGAGGCTTCCCACCATCGCTGATATGCTCCATCTCGAGCAGCAATCCGGAGGTTGCGCCATGAAGCTCGGAAGTCAACGACGGAGAACCACCGTCGGAGCCATCGATTTCGAAGCCGCCAGGACCACCGGCGGGGTCGCCGAACTCTGGGCACGCGACGACGACGCCCTCGCCTGCGCCCTCGGCGCGGCCCATGCCACCGACCGGTTGGTCCAGATGGTCATGGCGCGCATCGTCGGCCAGGGCCGGATCTCGGAGTGCCTCGCCGACACCAGGACCACGTTCGCCATCGATCTCTTCATGCGGCAGATGGGATTTCGCCGCGAGGCCGACCGCGAGGTCGCGGATCTCGGCCCCGAGGCCCGCCGCTTCGCCGATGCCTATGCGGCCGGAGTCAACCACGTCATCGCGAACCGACGTCGACCGATCGAGCTCCTCCTCGTCAGACACCGGCCCGACGAGTGGACCGCGGCGGACACCCTCCTCACCATCAAACTGATGTCCTACCTCGGTCTCGCGCAGTCGCAGCAGGATGCGGAGAAGCTCATCATCCAGGCGATCCGCGGCGGCGCGCCGACCGAGGGCCTCGCCCGCCTCTTCAGCCCCCACCTCGACGGCCTCGACGAGGAAACCGTCGAAGCCATCCGCAACCTCGCCCACCTCGAACCGCTGCTGCCCGCGGCTCTCCGCTTCCTTCCGGGGGCACCCAAGGTGGCGGCGAGCAACAACTGGGCGGTCGCCGGCGCCCGATCGGCATCGGGGAGCCCCATCCAGTGCAACGACCCTCACCTCGAGTGCAATCGTCTGCCGGCGATCTGGTACGAAGCGCTGATGCACACCCCCGACGACGACCGGGTCGGCGCGACCATGCCCGGGGTTCCGGGGATGGTCATGGGTCGGACCCGCAACCTGTCACTCGGGTTCACCTATGGGTTCATGGACATGGTGGACTTCTTTGTCGAGGACTGCCGGGACGGGCGCTGCCGCCGGGGCCTCGAGCACCTCGATTTCGACGTTCGGAGGGAGACGATTCGGCGGAAAAAGCACCCCGACGCGGTGATCACGATCCGCGAAAACGACCTCGGGGTCCTCGAGGCGGACCCTCTCCGGGACGACCTCGCCGACGGGTTCTACCTGACCCGGGCATGGTCGGGACACCGCGGGGGGACCGCCGCCTGCCTCGACGCCATTCGTCGAGTCGTCCGCTCGACCACCGTTCCCGATGCGCAGACGATCGTCCGCGAGGTTTCCATCTCCTGTAACTGGGTCCTCGCCGACCGTCACGGCAACATCGGCTACCAGCAATCCGGACTCCTGCCCGAGCGCCGCCACTCCGGGGTCCACCCGGTTCCCGCGTGGCACGGCGAAAACCACTGGCGGGGCATGGTCGATCCCGATCGTCTCCACAGCGAGCTCAACCCCGGGGACGGGATCGTGGCCACCGCCAACAACGAGATCAACTCTCCCGCCGGACCCACCGCCGTCAACCTGCCGATGGGCGCCTATCGTCACGACCGGATCCGAGCCCTGCTCGAGGCGAGCACCGAACACACGCCGGAGACCATGAAGGCGATCCAGCTCGATCTGATGTCGCTCCAGGCGAAGGTCTTCATGGAGATCTGGCGGCCGCTTCTCCCCGACAGCCTCGCCGGGCGTCTGCTCGCGCGCTGGGACCTCCGCTACGATCTCGACTCCCGCGGCGCGACCCTGTTCGAGGAGGCCTACCACCAGATTCTGCGCCGGGTGTGCGGCGACCGGATCTTCGGCCGAGAAGGCTGGGACGCCCTGGTGGAAGAGACCGCCATCGTCGCCGATTACTACCACCTCTTCGACCGGATTCTCCTGTCGGAAGATCCCTACTGGTGGGGCGAGGAGAGCCGCGACTCGGTTCTGACGAGGATTCTGGGCGAGCAACTCACCCACCTCGATCCCTACCACGTCATGCCGTGGGGAAGCCGCCGCCGGGTGATGATGGACAACATCTTCTTCGACGGCAAGCTGCCGCGGTTCCTCGGATTCGACGTCGGACCCATCGCGCTTCCGGGCAACCGCGCGACCGTGATCCAGGGCGGTCTCTTCACCGCCCACGGCCGGACCACCACCTTTGCGCCGTCGTGGCGGTTCATCACCGACATGGGAGCCGACACGGTCCAGACGGTTCTGGCGGGCGGGCCGTCCGGACGACGCTTTTCCAAGTGGTACAAGACCGACGTGGAGCGGTGGTTGCTTGGGGAGTACAAGACGATTCAATTTTGAATTATGAATTTTGAATTATGAATTTCATCGCATCGGACCTCGCCTCTCGACAACGGTTCTGAATCACCGCGAGGATTCCCCTTTTTGAAGGATGGCGACGCCGGCGGGACGCCGGCGCTACAAAACGGCGGCTGCCATTGTGGTGCGGGCGTCCCGCCCGCAAGGTGTTGACTCCGGGCTACTCCGAACAGCGTTCTTGCTGAGATCTGCGCCGAGCCGAGATAGAATGACCGCAGGAAACCCGGAGGCAATCTCATGAAACGAGTGCTTTTCGTTGTTGTTGGGATCATCTTGTCCGGCCGGTTCGCCGCAGCCGGGAGTGGCCCCTACTCGAGCCTGAGCGGGGAAGTCGTCAGGATCGACCCCTCGTACCAGACAACGGTTCCGATCGGGAACGGCAACCAGAATGTGGAAGCAATCGAATACTCCGCAGATGGTTTCATCTACGGCGTAAACTCAGCCTTGGACACCCTGATCAGGATCGATCCGTCCACCGGTGCGGCAGAAACCGTTGGACCAATGGGAGTCGACATCGACTGGGATGCCGACCTTGATGAGGACGACGAGGGACGGCTCTGGATACTGGAAGGCTCGACGGGCAAGCTCTATCAAATCGACCGGATCTCCGGCGCAGCCTCACTTCAGTGTCAGGCAAACTCGAGTTCCCTCGGCGGCCTCGTCATTCTGGACGGCACGTTCTACACCTCAACGTATCAAACGAATCCTCCGGATCCCGGCTGTG
>JAHECW010000154.1 GCA_024641545.1 Acidobacteriota bacterium | reverse complement strand
CCGCCGCCGGCCCCGGTCACGATCGCCACCCGGCCGTCGAATCGAATGCTCACTGGTTGTTCCTTTCGGCTCCATGCCCTTCAGGAGATGCCGGTGACTGATCCATGCCCCGAATGCCGTCGCGTCGAGCTGAGCGGTCGAGCCGGCCGCGAGCCCGGAGCCGTGCTCGACGATCGAGCCTCCGAGCGTGCTGCGGGCGCCTGCGGTAATGCATTCATTCACTCCCGATTCGATCGCTGCTGCTGAGTTAATAACTTGACCGGCCGCCCGGTACACTTATATACTTTCTACGATGAACCACAGAATTCGTCAAGGGGCACGGAACCAGGAAAGTCGGAGGTCGCGGTGCAAAAAAAGGTAGTGATCGTCGGGGCGGTGCGGACACCCATCGGCGCCATCGGAGGTGGTCTGGCGTCGCTGCAGGCCGAGGATCTCGCCACTCACGCGATCAAGGCCCTACTCGCGGCCACCGGGGCCGACCCCGCCGCCGTCGAGTACACATGCATGGGTTGGGTGATGCAGGATCCCCGCTGCCCGAACCTCGCCAAGACCGCGGCGGAGCTCGCCGGCGTCCCCGGCACCACGCCCGGGACGACCTATCAGGAGAACTGCGCGTCCGGCGGCGCCGCGATCCACAGCCTGTGCCGCCGCATTCTGCTCGGCGAGGTCGGGATCGGGATCGCCGGCGGCGTCGAGTCCATGAGCAACGTCCCGCGGTACCTCTTCAGCGGCCGCATCAAGCACCAGCTCTACGGCGACATGACGCTGGCGGACGGCCTTTTCGGCGCCCTCACCGATGCCCACGTCGGCGGCGGTGAACTCATGGGCCTGCTCACCGAGCGCCTGGTCGATAAGTACGGCCTGAGCCGCGCGGATCAGGACGAGGTCGCCTACCGGAGCCACCGGGCGGCGTTGGCGGCGTGGGATGACGGCGCCTTCGCCGACTACGTCGTCCCGGTCGAGATCCCCCAGCGGCGCGGCGAGCCCGTCGTCGTCGCCCGCGACGAGGGCCCGAAGCCGGTGACGATGGAGCAGCTCGCGGCCGCCAAACCGTACTTCAAGCCCGACGGCGGCACGATCACGCCGGCGAACGCGTCGACCCTCAACGACGCCGCGGCGGTCGTCATGCTCGCCGGCGAAGAGCGCGCCGCCGAGCTCGGCCTCGAGCCGCTCGCGGAGCTCGCGTCCTACCACAACATCGGCGTGCCCCGCGAGCTCATGGGCGAGGGCGCGTTCAAGGTCATCCCGCCGCTGCTCGACCGGCTCGGGATCGCGGTCGGCGACGTCGACCTGTTCGAGATCAACGAGGCGTTCGCCGCCGTCGTCGCCGCCGCTTACCGGTTCCTTCCCGGGCTCGATCCCGCCCGCACCAACCAGTGGGGCAGCGGCATCTCCCTCGGCCACCCCGTCGGTTGCACCGCGGCCCGCCAGGTCGTCGACATGGTCCACCAGCTGCGCCGGCGCGGGGCGTCGATCGGTGTGACGAGCCGCTGCGTCGGCGGCGGCATGGGCAGCGGCGAGGTAGTCCGCCGTTCGTAACCGGTCCGTTCCGATCGCGAGTGCGGTTCGGAGGGACGGCCTTGACCCGTCGCGGCCGTCGCGTGCAGGCGGCGCCGATCCGCGCGACGGTCGTTCCTCCCCGGTCCGGCGCAGGCGGCGGTGGCATCATTGATCGTGGTGCAGGGAGGAATTGACGTGAACGACAGGAATCAGCGCAGTGCGTCCGTGAGCGTGTCGGAGCTGTTCTCCATCGCCGGGAAGGTGGCGCTTGTCACGGGGGGCTCGCGGGGCATCGGCCTGATGATCGCCCGCGGCTTCGTCGAGGCCGGCGCCCGCGTCTACATCTCGTCCCGCAGCGCCGAGACCTGCGGGCAGGTCGCGGAGGAGCTGTCGGCGATCGGCGAGTGCGTGCCGCTCGCGATGGATCTCTCCACCGTCGCCGCGTGCGAGGCGATGGCCGCGGAGCTCACGCGCCGGGAGGGCAGGCTTCACATCCTGGTCAACAACGCCGGCACCGCCTGGGGCGAGCCCCTCGAGGCCTATCAGGAGGCCGGCTTCGACAAGGTCACGAACCTGAACCTCAAGTCCGTCTTCTTCCTCACCCGGGAGCTGCTGCCGCTGCTCGAAAAGGCGGCGACCCCGGCCGACCCGGCCCGGGTCATCAACATCGGTTCGATCGACGGGATCCGGGTGCCGGAGGTGGAGAACTACGCCTACTCGGCGGTCAAGGCGGCGGTCCACCACATGACCAGGGTGCTGGCGGTGCGGCTCGGCGGCCGCATGGTGACCGTCAACGCCGTCGCTCCGGGTCTCTTCGAGAGCAAGATGACCCGGCAGCTGCTCGACACCTACCGGCAGCAGATCGAGGCCGACTGTCCGCTCGGGAGGATCGGCGCCCCGGCAGACATGGTCGGCATCGCCGTGTTTCTCGCCTCCCGGGCCGGCGCCTACGTCAACGGCGCCACGATCCCGGTGGACGGCGGGCTGATGCTCGTATGACGGTCGGGGCAGGGCTCGTCCGGAGCGCGCGGCCGACCCCGGTCGAGGGAGAGCCCCGGACCACCGGGAGATCGCCCCTTCGGTGCAGGCTGGCGCCGATGCTCCTGGTCATCTGGTCGCTCGGCGGAGCAGCTGGCGCCGAAACCGGCACTCCGCAGTGGGATCCGGCGGCGCTCGAAGCCGCACTGGACTACGCCGGGGACCAGCGCTCGAGCGCCGTCGTCGTGGTCCACCGCGGCGAGGTGATCGCGGAGCGCAGCTGGGCGGTTGACGCGGTGGCCGGGTCGTTCTACCCATCCCTCCTGTGGGGCAGGACCGAGGCCGGGGCGCCGATCGAGGATGTCGCGTCGCTGCAGAAGAGCGTCGTATCGGTGCTCGTCGGGATGGCGGCCGACCGCGGGCTTCTCGACCTCGATGCCCCGGTCACGGCCGTCCTGGGCGCCGGCTGGAGCGCGGCCGGCGCGGCCGCCGAATCGGCGATCACGATCCGTCACCTGCTGTCGATGACCAGCGGCCTCACGCCCGCGCTCGAGTTCGAGGCGCCCGCCGGGAGCCTGTGGCGCTACAACACGCTGGCGTACAGCCGGCTCGTGGAGGTGCTGGAGAAGGTGGCGGAGACCGAGATCGGCGTCATCACCAAACGCTGGCTCACCGACCCGATGGGCATGGACGACACCGCCTGGCGACCGCGGCCCTGGGTCGCGCCCGGCATGGACGCCAACCCGGTCGGGCTCACCACAACCGCCCGCGACCTCGCCCGTTTCGGCGGCTTGATGCTGGCCGGGGGCGTCTGGCAGGACCGGCGGCTGGTCTCCGAGTCCTATGTCGCGGCGGCCGTGAGGCCGTCGCAGAGCCTCAACCCGGCCTACGGTCTGCTGTGGTGGTTGAACGGCCGGCCGCTGCGCACCCGGCCGGAGGCGTCCGGCCACGAGGTTCTGGCCGCCGCCGCCCCGGGGGACATGTTCGCCGCGCACGGGGCGCTGGGGCGAAGGGTCTGGGTGGTCCCGAGCCTCGAGCTGGTGGTCGCGCGTCTCGGCGATACTCCGGGCGACGACTTCGACCAGCGCTTCTGGCTGCTGATGATGGCGGCCGCGCCCGCGAAACCGATCTGCACGGAGTGTTCCGAGCCCGTCGCCGGCCGGGTGAGCCGGGCGCGCGCGGCGGACGGCCGTTTCATCAGCTGGCGCGAGCACATCGTCGACGATCGCGAACGTGGCGACCCGGACCTGTCGGGGAGCGACGGCCTCGCCATGGCCGACCTGGACGGCGACGGCTTCGAAGACATCGTCTCGGTGCACGAGGCCGACACGGTCTACGACGGCCGGCCGGAGGGACAGGTTCGGATCGCCTGGGGCGGCCCGGACCCCGGGAGCTGGGACCTGACGACCCTGGCCCGCGGAGAGCAGGCGGCGGCTGCCGAGGACGTCACGCTCGCCGACTTCGACGGCGACGGCGACGTCGACGCGCTCGTGGCCTGCGAGCTCGCTCACCTGATCTACTTCGACAACCCCGGCCGCGACGCCCGCACCACCGAGTGGCGGCGGGTCGTCATTCCCATCACCACCGGCCGCGGCTCGTTCATCCGCGCCTTCGCGGCCGATCTCGACGGCGACGGCCGCCCCGAGGTGACGGCGGCCAACAAGGGCGCGCAGAACCCGGGGCCGGAGGTCCGCGAGCCGGGCAACCTGTCGCTGTTCCTGGTGCCGCGCGATCCCCTCAAGGGCGGTCTGTGGCGGGAGCAGCTCCTCGGTCGGGTCGGCATCCCGATCAACGCCGAGCCGGTCGACCTCGACGGCGACGGCGATCTCGACGTCGTGGCCGGATCACGGGCCGAGGCCCGGGTCCTCTGGTTCGAGAACCTGGGCGGTCTCGAGTTCGCCGAGCACGCCATCGTGCTCGCCGATCCCCCCGACGACCTTTCCGTCACCGGCTTCAACATGGACTACGCCGATCTCGACGGCGACGGCCGGCGCGACATCGTGTCGACGGCGTGGCCGGGATCGATCGTGCTCCTGCGCCGGCCCGCCGATCCCGGCGACGCCTGGCGCTGGTCGCGGCTCGGCAGCGCGGCGCCGGACCAGCTGGTGAGCGTGCGGCTCGGGGACATGGACGGGGACGGCGACCTCGACGTCTTTTCCGGGGCCTACAGCCACGGGCCGCGGGACCGGGACGGACCGCTCGTGACGGTCAACGATCCGCTCGGGCGGATCGCCTGGTTCGAGAACCCGGGGGACGGCAGCACGCCCTGGCCCCGGCACGACATCTCCCGGCGCAAGCGCGGAATGTACGACCAGTGGGTGCTGCGGGACCTCGACGGCGACGGCGACCTGGACGCGGTCGGCACCCGCGGCAACAGCGAGCCTTATGACGGCGTGATCTGGCTCGAGCAGGTCCGGCACGCCGACCCGCTGCCGGTCTTCTCGCAGGCGCGCGCGATCGACAGCCAGCAGATGCCGCCCCCCGACCTGCCGTAGCCCTGCGAATCGACGACCGCGGCCGGCCTGCGGACGCCCCACTACCGCTCCCGGAAAACGAAACCCTTTGTGGGGCCGGCGCCTTTGTGGTGCGAACGCCCCACTACCGCTCCCGGAAAACGACACCCTTTGTGGGGCCGGCGCCCCGCCGGCCAAAGACCACCACCCCCGAAAGCACTCCACCCTTTGTGGTGCGGGCGTCCCGCCCGCAGGGTGCCCCCGATCCCCGCGTACCCGCAACGCCCCGCTAACGCTCCCGGAAAACGAAACCCTTTGTGGGGCCGGCGCCCCCGCCGGCCAAAGACCACCACCCCCGAAAGCACTCCACCCTTTGTGGTGCGGGCGTCCCGCCCGCAGGATGCCCCCAACCCCCGCGTACCCGCAACGCCCCGCTAAAGCTCCCGGACGGGCGGACGGGCGCCACGTTCACATTTGTTGAATTGTCAGCGGTCGGCCGGGATTCGCGTATCGAGTTGATCCAGCGTTCGTTTGAAGTTGGGATCGCTCTGTAAGAGACGTGGGCGCTACAGATCGCAACCGGTGCCGATCAGTGGCAACCGACACGGATGGCGGCCGTCAGCCGACGGCGGGGATCAACGAAAAGCGTGCCGGGTTTTCACATTGATACATCCTCGATCGACCCGCCCGTCGAATGTGTAAATGGATCAACCCGGCACGCTTCAATTCGGCCCTCTTAGCGGGCTGAGACCTCCTTATCAAATCGCCCGGACCGGTCGATGGTAGAACAAACCATACTTTTTGTATTGCATATTTGTACCTCCACTCCTAGAATGAACCCAAGGAGATCAACCATGACCACCCGCCCGAAACGCAAGGTCACCTACTCACTCCCCGAGGGTCTGGTCAACGACATCGCCCAGGTAGTCAGTGAAGGCGCGGCGCCTTCCTACAGCGCCTTTGTCGAGGAGGCGTTAACCGATGCGGTCAAATCCGCTCGGGAGCGGGCGCTCGGCAGGGCCTTCGCCGATGCCGCATCGGATCCGGTTTTTCTCGACGACATCGAAACCGCCATGGACGACTTCCGATATGCCGATTCCGAAACCGAAGGGTCCGGATCGTGAGTCCGCAACTCCTCCAGTGGTCGGTAGTCGCGGTCGATCTGGATCCTGTCGTAGGCTCCGAGCAGGCTGGCCGGCGCCCCGTCGTCATCGTTTCGCGCGAGACCGCCAACGCCGCTCTGCCGGTCGTCACCGCCCTACCGCTGACCACCCGAAAACCAAACCGCCGCGTCTACCCCAACGAAGCTCTCATTCCGAAGGGAACGGGCGGCCTCAACCACGAATCGATCGCCATGGCGCATCAACTCAGAACGCTGTCGAAGAAACGTCTCGGTAAGACCATCGGACGGATCGATGATGCCGATCTCCGATCCGCGATCGAGGTCGCCATGCGCATTCAACTCGACCTCGACTGATATTGGGGGCCACTGCGTGCCAGGCCCGCAGTTCTGTGGACCCGCACCTGTGGAATTGTCAACGTGGCACCAATCACGGAGTGACCGAGGACCACAGACCGGGGTCGCCGCCCTCGAACCCGTTGGCGAAGACGTAGTGATCGGCCGAGATCAGCTGTGATTCGATCGGGATTTGCAGCGACTTGAGGTGGGGAATGACCGTCGGAGTGAGCACGATCACGAGTTCGGAGTGCCGCAGTTTCGCCTCTTCGCTCGCGCTCAGATTGCATAGGAATGGGAAGAGCCCCGGCGAGTTGCAGATCGGGGTCGGATTCCCGGGCTCCCGGAGCTCCGCCAGTTCGATGAGATCCCCCGCGGGGCCGGTGCCGGAGAAGTCGAGGTGGACGGTGCTCGATCCGTTGGGGAGGCTCGACGTGATCCCGACACCAGAGCCCAGGCTGGGGAAATCCGCGAGAACGGGCGTCACCTGCAGGGTCAGACCGACCCCGCGGATGGCCGGGTTCCCGTTCGTACAGAGCTCCCAAGCACCAATCCCGGCCCGTGTGAAGCACGTCCGCACAGGCGTCGCCGCCCCCTGATCGACGGTGACGAACTGGTTGGCGGCCTGGTCGCCGTCGAGGAGGACGGCGGGGCCGAGCTCGAGCGCCGGAGCCGCCCTCGGAGGCCCGTCGAAGGAGGTCCATCCGACCCCAAACGCCGGAAACGTCGATGTGTCCACCGCCACGAAGCGTGATTCGACAAGCACCTGCGCCGGTTGCATGTCCCTCGTCGCCTCGAGCCTTCGAACCGTGACCTGCGCGGTCACCGTCGGCGACGACGGGTTGACCCTCGTGACCCTGAGCTCGTGGGCCAGGACCCAGGTGTTCCCCGCGATCGTCTGACACTCCGGGGGTACGTCAAGATCCTGGACGAACTCCCGCAGGACGCCAGGCTCGGCTCCGACGCCGTTTTCCACGGTGCCGTCCACCGCGTTGACGAGACAGATCTCGTTGTCGGAGCAAACCGGGACCGCGACGACACAAAAAGCCGCCAACCACAGAGAAACCGGGTGAAGCCTCATCTCGGGCCCCCTCTTGAATTTGATGATCGCCCGATTGTAGATGATCGCCGCCGGTGAGTGAAACTCTGATGGGTGTCAGGTACACATTTCACATTTCCACAGTTGAGCGGGGGTGTCGTGGCATGAGATCTCTCCCACGCGCGGACGGGACAACCCGATTCTCCTCAAGCACCCTCAATAATCACCAAACGTGGAAATGTGTACGTGGTACCGATCGTACCGATCAGCCGCCCGCGGTGGTTTCGCATCCGTCGCCACAACGACAACGAATGACCTGATCCGGGTCATCGCCAACCCACTCCGTGAGGTTTCCGGAGATGACGGTGAATTCCTCTTCTGAAAAGAGGCATTCGGCGTGCAGATCGAGGATCCGAGATCCGTCGAGAACCAAGTAATCCCAGGCGTAACTGAGGCCGGTGTCGGGGTGAGCCGATTCGGCCACATCGGCGAATGCCGAGGCCGCGAGATCCGCCATTGGAAACGAGGTCAACACCAGGGAGGCCCGCAAAAATGTCTTCGTGGTTTGGGAGCCGTCGACCGGTTCGACCGAAACGTAGTCGTAGCGGATTGTCCGGCCGAGATCGGACTCCTCGGTTGTCACGATGAACTGCCATGGCAAACCCCGGACGATCGCCTCTGGTCGAAACTCCCGAGCCCGTGCCGGGGGCTGGCGGTCAGGAGGCTCTACCGGAAAGGGGTTTGTTGCGTCCCCGCATCCGGTCGCCAATGCGGCGCCGAGCAGGAGAATCCCGATCGACCGACGTCGAGAGAGTCTCTTCTCGACGGCCCACACGACCACGGTGACGAACGTGGTTGCGATGATGGCAAACCACTGGAGTTGGACTACGCTGATCAAAACGAAGATGTTGAGGATCGATGTCTCGCTGACCAGCAGGTCATACCAAAGAAAGGCCCCGGCCCCGCCGATGATGAGCGATGCGAACAACAGCAGAAAGGCTCGGACAGGGGTGCGGCTCAGCCAGGCGACCAGCACCGTCAGACCGGCGTATGGATTGAGGAGCAGGAAAAGGAAAGAAAAGAAACCTCCGGGATCGCGGGAAATGTCGCTCAGCTCCGGCATGTAGTTCGTGAAGACTGCAGGGACGAAATAGCTGACCGCCGGGGCAAAAACCAGGATCGCATATGTAGCGAGCCGAGCCGCGTTCGTGGTTGCCTCTCTCCGAGTGGTCACAGCGGCGAAGAGTGTAGCAGGAGGGTGCCGGACGCCGCGACGACAACAGCAGTGCAAACCTGCATCGGACGCGGAGGAGCGGGTTGCGCAGCGTCTTTCTGACCGCCAGGTCGGGAGTTGCGCTTATGTGTTGCGTGACTCCGTTACTCCGTGCCCGGCACCGAAAGATAGAATGTCCGCAAGGAGTCAAAAGTGAAAAGTCGACAGGATGAGGAGCGAAGGCATGACATCGTGCTCTGGGGCGCGACCGGTTTCACCGGCAGCCTGGTGGCCGAATACCTGTTGAAGAGGACGGACACCGAAGAAGTGAGGCTGGCGTTGGGGGGGCGCAGCCGCGTCAAGCTCGAGGCGCTGCGTCGACGTCTGGCCGACATCGACGCGGCGGCGGCGCGCTTGCCGCTCATCGTCGCCGACAGCCACGATCGGGCCTCCCTCGACGACATGGCGCGCGACACCAGGGTGGTCTGCAGCACCGTCGGCCCCTACGCCATGCACGGCCGCGAGCTGGTGGCTGCCTGTGTCGAGGCCGAAGCCGACTACTGTGATCTCACCGGTGAGGTCCAGTTCATCCGGGCGATGATCGACAAGCACCATGCCGCAGCCGAGCGCTCCGGCGCACGCATTGTGCACAGCTGCGGCTTCGACTCGATCCCCTCCGATCTCGGCACCTGGATGCTGCAGCAGGCCGCAGTCGAGCGCCACGGCGCGCCTCTCGACCGCGTCACCTTCGTCCTCGGCGCGAGCCGCGGCGGCTTCTCCGGCGGCACGGTGGCGAGCCTGGTCAACGTCGTCGTCGAGGCCGGGGCGGACCCCGAGATCCGACGGGTCCTGACAGACCCCTACGCCCTCAACCCGGAGGGCGAGCGGCACGGTCCCGACGGTCCAGATCTCGCCGGTGCACGTTTCGACCGCGATCTCGGATGCTGGACGGGCCCCTTCTTCATGGCGTCGATCAACACCCGCGTCGTCCGCCGCAGCAACGCGATCCTCGGCTGGCCCTACGGCCGCGACTTCCGCTACGCCGAGGTCACCGGGTTCGGGGCCGGTCTCAAGGGCAGGCTCACCGCCACCGCCATCGCCGGAGGCCTCGGCGCCTTCGTCGGCGCGCTGTCATGGTCGCCGACGCGATCGGCTCTGCAGAAGCTCGCTCTTCCCGATCCCGGCGACGGGCCGGACCGCGCCGCGCGCGAGGCCGGGTTCTTCAAGATCCGGCTGCACGGGCGGGGTACATCGAGCGACGGCCAACCCTTCGAGATGGTCGCCCACGTCGCCGGAAACAACGACCCCGGCTACGGCGAGACGGCGAAGATGCTCGGCGAGTCGGCCCTCTGCCTCGCCCTCGACGGAGCTGAACTCGAGCCCCAGGGCGGCATCCTCACCCCGGCGTCTTGTATGGGGGTGCGACTCGTTGACCGTTTGCGGACCGCCGGAATGCGATTCGAGGTGCCCTGAATCGGATAGGCGCCACCCTTCGCATTCACGCATTCTTGTGGGAAGGAATCGCCACACGGCAACATTGCGGTACGCACCGATCCTGAGCCCGGGTGCGATCCTGCCTCCGAAAGCACCGCCGAGAATCTCCAATCACCTCCTCAGTCATCACCGAGGAGAAGCCATGGCTACCCGTGATTTCAACGGACTCAATGCCCGATCGACCAGATGACGCAGTGAAATCCTCGGTTTACTCACCTACCGGCCGACGGTGAGAACGACCTTCCCCCGTGCGCGCCTTGTCTCGAGATAGGCGTGGGCCTCGCTGGAATCCTCCAGAGGCCGGATTCTGTCCACCACCGGTCGCACCTCGCCGGCGTCGATCCAGCGTGTCAGCTGCTCCAGGTCCGGTCTGTTGCTCTTGACCGCCACCATACGCACCGACCGGCCCAAAAGGCGGCTCGTGATTTCCCGCAGAATCGCGCCGCCGCTCGGGACCGTCGTGACGTGGCGGTGAGGGTGGCTCAGGTCCGGCCGGACCAGCGGATACGGACGGTTCCCGAAGACGTCGAAGAACGCGTCGCACCGCCTCTCCGACGCCGGCGGATCCCGCTCGTCGTAGGGGATCACCTCCGACGCGCCGAGCTCGCACACCAGGCCGGCATTCCCTGCGCTGCAGATTCCCACCACCCTCCCGCCGAGCAGCGAGGCGATCTGTACCGCGAACAAGCCGACCCCACCGGACGCTCCGTTGATGGTGACCCTGTCGCCCGGACGCACACCGAGCAGATCGCGGAGCGCTTGGAGAGCGGTCAGCGCCGCCAACGGCACGGCCGCAGCTTCCTCCATCGACAGTGAAGGCGGACGGGGCGCCAGCTCGCCGGCGGGCACCGCGACCAGCTCGGCGCACGTGCCGCCGCTCCAGGCGTTGACCATGCCGTAGACCTCGTCGCCCGGGGCAACGCCGGATGCGCCCTTACCCAGCTTCTCGACAGTGCCGGCGAAGTCGTAGCCCGGGACGCGGGGAAAACGCCGTCCGGAGATGAGCCTGAACTTCCCCTTGCGGACCAGCACGTCTTTTGGATTCAGCGCAGCAGCGGCAACGCGCACCAACACCTCTCCGGAACCCGGCCGGGGATCGGGCAGATCACCGACCTTCAAGACATCGACCGAACCGAAGCGGTCGTAATAGACGGCCTTCATGAATCGAGTGTACGGCTTCCGGTCGCTTCACCGGCCGGGTAGCTGTCACCCCGAGCAACCACAGCATCGTTCGGCGACGGAACTCAACCATGCGAAAACGGGAAGGCGGGCGCTGATCGTGATTTCGTTTGTGCTCGGCGCTACGTCTTCCTGGCTTCACAACGCACCCTTCACCTGCTCAACCACCGTCGTCGGGTTCGGAGACCGAAAACTCTCCCGGTGGTTCCGGGAAACCTCCGCGGGCATAGACGTCCCTTCGATGCCCGATCTTCACGATCCAGAGTTCCTCATCGCGAAGGGCGAAAATCACCCGCCAGTCACCAACCCTCAAGGACCACAGACGCTGGGTGGTGTGGGCCAGCGGCTTCGCCGACGCCTCGGGTTGTTCAACGAGCTTGTGTTCGATGGCCGTACGTATCCGCTTCCGCACCGAAGCGTCGAGCCGTGGAATGTCGCGCGCCACCACCAACGGGTGGTAGAAAAGCCGATACCCCGACATGACTCAGCGCCAGACGTCTTCGTGATCCAGCGCATCACCGCGGGAAAAGCTCTCGAGCCGTTCCTCCCCGGCAGCCGCCCAGTACCGTTCCTCCTCGTCGTCACGAACGCGCATCAGGATGTCGCGCACGACGAGCGACACGGAGATACCCTCACGCCCCGCTTTCGACCGCAACCATTTCCAGAGCCCGACATCGACGACTGCACTGATTCTGGGGTTTTTCGCCGGCATTTCATCCTCCGAAAAAAGTGTAGCACAAGTGCAGCACTTGCCTGCTCCGGCACCGCTATTGAATCGGTGCCAAGAAAATCCTTCTTGGGGGGTGGCGCCCATCCAACCATCGAGTCCATCGATCGAGACGAGGAAACAAATGTCGACTTTCCGAGTACTTCGAAGATGCGGGTTGGACAACCTCACGCAGGTCGCGCCCCGGAGGGGCCAACGGAGTCTCAAGCCTCACACGGGCCATGGTCGATTGGGGGGAGCACCGATGGAAGCTGCAGAACGTACGCACCGTTGGATCGAGATCTCGCTCATCTTCGCCCTCGCCTTGTTCCTGTCCACAAGTTGCGCGGACCCACCCCGGCGGCCGGGTGAGGCCGACCGGATCAAAGCCCCGGAACACGTGGGCAGAGAGATCGTTGCAGCTTTCGTGGATGCGTTCAATTCAGGCGATGACGCCACGGTGCGGCAGTTCATGGAGGACTTCTTTTCGCCCGAACTCCTCGCCGAGCGCACGCCGGAAGCGTACATGGCCCAGTACGAACAGCTTCGCCAGGTCATGGGTCCGCTTGTCGTCCAGGAGATCAATGAGGACGGAGACCGGCAGATCACCCTGGTGGCGCACTCGGGGGCTGGTGCGGGAGACCGTTGGGTCGAAATCGGATTCGTTCTCAGCGCCGCAACGCCGCCCAAGATCTCGGCGCTACCCGCCGCCTTGGTTCCACCCGAGCTCGCCGGCAAGCGCTTCACCGACTGGAAAGACCTTTCCGATCTCCTGGAACAGGCCCGATCCGATCTCGGTATCCCGGCCTTGGCGGCGGCGTGGATGGAGGGCGG
>JAHECW010000153.1 GCA_024641545.1 Acidobacteriota bacterium | reverse complement strand
CGATCTCGCAACAACGCCCGAGCGGCAAGAAGGTCCTCGAGATCGAGGGAATCTCCAAGGCTTTCGGCAAGAAGCGCGTGCTCAACAACGTCTCCCTCCATCTTCGGCGCGGCGACCGGTTGGCGGTGATCGGACCCAATGGGATCGGCAAGTCAACCCTGCTCAAGATCGTGATGGGTCATCTCGAGGCCGATGCCGGCACCGTCGAGTGGGGGCACCAGGTCTTTCCCGGCTACTTCGCCCAGGACCACAGGGAACTCCTCGCCGAATCCGAAGGAACCGTGGAGGGGTGGCTCGGCGCGGCCTGTGCCGGCCAGACCATCGGCTGGGTCCGCGGCCAGCTCGCCAAAGTGCTCTTCTCGGGCGACGAAGTCGAGAAAAAGGTCACCAGCCTCTCGGGCGGCGAGGCGGCGAGGTTGATCTTCTCTCGGCTCGCCGTCGACCGCCCCAACATCCTGGTCCTCGACGAACCCACCAACCACCTGGATCTCGAAGCCATCGAGGCCCTGGTCAAGGCGTTGAAGGCCTACGATGGAACCCTGATCTTCGTCGCGCACGACCGCTGGTTCGTGTCGCAGCTCGCGACCCGCATCCTCGAGATCACCCACGATCGACTCAACGACTACCACGGGACCTACGAGGATTACCTCGCCAACTGCGGCGACGACCATCTCGATGTCGATGCCGCGACCCTGCGCGCCAAGCGGGAAAAGAAGAAACCCGCCGATCCGCGCGGCGCCCGCAACGCCGATGCTGACGAAAAACGCCGGGCGAAGCGGGGCAAGGACCTCGCTCTCCGGCTCGAGGTGATCACCGGCGCGGTCGAAAAGGCCGAGGCCCGGGTCGAGGCCATCGACGCCGCGTTCTGCCGGGACGGCTTCTTCGAGGAGACCGACGCCGGCAGGGTCCGCTCCATGCAGCAGGAGCGATCCGACCTCCAGACCGAGATCGAAAAGCTCATGGAGGAGTGGCAAAGCATCGAGGACAAGCTCGGGGAGTAGCGTCAGCACCGAGCCCGCGTTCTCCGATCGCGAGACGACAGCAACACTCGGAGGCCACGCGGTATTGGCCTTGAACGGACGTGCCGTCTCAAACGATCTTGGGGACCACCCCCCACCGGTGAACACCGCGCCTTGGGCCCAAACATCGTTTGCGGGGGTTCTCTCGGCCAACCGCGACGTGGGAACCATGTTCGGCATTACGTGGCCCGGAGCGTGGTCCCGAACCTGGTCCTTCAGCGCCCTTCCCGTTCGTTGCCAGGCACCATTTTCGTCGAACGAAAATGAGAGCCGGGCACGCGCCGCCGCACGTTCCGAGCCTCGCTTTTCTGCAAGCGATCTCCGCGGTTCAAACCCTCCGTCGCAACGCATGCACGGTGAAACCGTCCCCGTGCTCGTGCGGCAGGATCCTCGCACCACCCGCGGCGGTTTCCGTCCACGGCGTCCCGGTCGGGAGATGATCGTCCAGTGGGACGCGTTTGAAGCCTGCGGCCCGGTCCCGGAAGTGCGCCTCGTTCTCCTCTGGCTCCACCGAACAGGTGGCGTAAACCACGGCCCCGCCCGGCGCCAGGAGATCGAGGGCGGCGGCAATCAGCGGCCGCTGCTTCTCCGCCGCCTCGGCGATGGCTTCGGGAGTCAGCCGCCACTTGAGCTCCGGGTGGCGGCGGAATGTCCCCGTCCCGCTGCACGGGGCATCGAGGAGCACGAGATCCCACGCCCCCGGGCAGAGCGCGGGTCGGCCGGCGTCACCGGCCACCACCGCCGCCCCACCGAGCCGGCGGCGGAGACGAATCGCCTTGGCGGGACTGCGATCGCCCGCGATCAGCACGTCCCACCGGCCGAGCTTTCGCATCAGCGCGGTCTTGCCGCCCGGAGCGGCGCAGAGATCCGCAGCACGGCCGCGGCCGTCCGCCACGCTCACCGCGATCCGCGCCACCATCTGCGAGCTCGGATCCTGAACCACCGCACCACCTTGCCGCACCCGCTCCATCAACTCCGGCCGACCGTCGGCGGTGGTCCACGCATCGGGACACCAGGGGTGCGGCTCGAAGATCGCGCCGCTTGCCTCGGGGTCGGACTTCGATCGGTCGTGAACGAACCACACCCACGGCGGCGCGGGCTCCTGCGCCGCCGCCATGGCGCCCTCGGCCGCAGCGGCCCCGAAGGACTCCGACCACCGCCGCCACAGCCACTCCGGGTGCGACCAGCGAAGATCGGGCGTGGCCGCAACCGCGCCTCCCGCGGCCGCCCTGCGGAGGACCGCGTTGACCATCCCGGCCGCCGATGACTTCCCCAGCCGCCGGGTCAGGCGGATCATCGAGTCGGTGGCCACCGGCGCGGGCACGCCGAGGTGGTGTACCTCGAAACACCCCATGCGAAGGACCGCCCGGACCTCCGGGTCGAGTCGGGCAATCGACTGTTTCAGGAACGGCTTCAACGAATGGTCGAGGGCGCGTTGCCAGCGCAGCACGCCCAGAACCCGGGCCCGGACCCCCGGCGAGTCCTCGCGCTCGAGCATTCGAGAGGCAAAGGCGCCCTCTTCGACCCGGATCAGCAGGCGTGCCGACCGACGCCGGTCACCCGAAGACTTCGCCACGGCTCACCCGCTCACCGATCAGGAATGCGTCTGCGGGCAACCGCCGCCGGCCCTCGCGCTGCATTTCGGTGATCAGCGCCGCCGTGCCCCGACCGCAGCGGACCACGATTCCGGCGGGCCCGGCATCGAGGACGACCCCCACCTCTTGTTGACCCGGCGGCGCCGGATGGACCTCTTCGAGACCGAAGATCTTGAGCCGGCCGCCACGGAACTTGGTGTAGAGACCGGGCCACGGCGTGAATCCGCGGAGACGGTTGACGAGTTGGCGGGACGGCATGGTCCAGTCGATCTTGGCGAAGTTCCGCCGCAGCATCGGGGTCACGTTGGCGCCGTCTTCCGGCTGGGGCCGCGGCTCAACCGTCCCATCCTCGAGCGCATCGAGGGTCGCCACCATGAGCCGCGCACCGAGCCCGGCCAACCGCGGCGACAGGGTCTCGGCGGTGTCGAGGACGTCGATGTCCAACCGCTCCTGGAGCAGAATCGGCCCGGTGTCCATCCCCTTGTCGAGCTGCATGGTCGTGACGCCCGTCGAGCGGTCGCCGCAGACCAGGGTCCACTGGATCGGCGACGGGCCCCGGTGGCGCGGGAGGAGACTCGGGTGGAGGTTGACGAACCCCCTGGGCGGCACGCCGAGCAGGGTTTCCGGGATGAGCTTGCCGTAAGCGACGACCACCGCGATCTCGGCCCCGCAACCGGCGAGCGATTTCTCGAAGTCCCCCCCCTTGAATCCCTTGGGTTGGACCGTCGGAAGCTCGAGGCGGCGCGCGACGTCGATCACCGGGGGGGCGGCCATGACATTGTGGCGGCCGACCGGCCGGTCCGGTTTGGAGACCACCAGCACGACCTCGTGGCGGCTTTCCACGAGAGCGTTCAGCGTCGGAACGGCAAAGTCGGGGGTCCCGAAATATGCAAGTTTCATGGCGCGAAGTCTACACCAAGTCTCAATTCAATTTTCGGGTATCTTGAGGGTCTTCAGCTTCCGGCCGTTCGCCCGCGAATCGGCGGAGAAGAGAGTCGGCCGCCGCGAGCGGCACTCCCGAGGTTGAATTCTCGCTTTTCCCGCGTAGGCTTGAGTTGCATGCGGGGCAGGGAGACCATCAACGAACTCAAGACCGGGGTCCTCTCCGGCGACCGGGCGGTGCTCGGCCGGGCCTTGACCCTGATCGAATCGAACCGGCTTGATGACCGACGCCGGGCCGGCGAGCTTCTGGCGGCGCTTCTCCCATTCTCGGGCAAGGCGCACCGAATCGGGATCACGGGTGTCCCGGGGGTCGGCAAGAGCACCTTCATCGAGGCCTTCGGTCTGAGGATGACCGAAAGGGGCCATCGGGTCGCGGTCCTCGCGGTCGACCCGTCGTCATCGGTCTCGAAAGGCTCGATCCTCGGCGACAAGACCCGGATGGAGGAGCTGTCGCGGAGCGCCGACGCCTTCATCCGGCCGTCGCCGTCGGGGGGCTCCCTCGGCGGCGTCGCCGGCAAGACCAGGGAATCGATCGTGGTCTGCGAGGCCGCCGGTTTCGACATGGTGCTCGTCGAGACCGTCGGCGTCGGCCAATCCGAGGTCACCGTGGCGGACATGGTGGACTTCTTCCTGGTCCTCAAGCTCGCCGGCGCCGGCGATGAGCTCCAGGGGATCAAACGCGGCATCCTCGAGCTCGCCGATCTCATCGCCATCAACAAGGCCGACGGCGACAACCTCGCGGCCGCCCGGCGGGCGCGGGCCGAGTTCGAGGGCGCGCTGCACATCCTCCGGCCGGCGACCGCCGATCATTGGCTGCCGCGGGTCGTGACCGCGAGCGCCGTCACCGGCGCAGGGATCGACGAAATCCACGACATCATCGTCGAGCACCGACGGTTCCTCGAGGCCGGCGGACGGTTCGAGGCCATCCGCCGCGCCCAGGCGCTGCGCTGGATGTGGTCGCTGGTGGATCAAGGTGTGCGGACCGCTGTCCGCGAGCACCCCGAGGTCCGGCGCAGGCTCAAAGACCTCGAACGCGACGTCGTCGACGGCACGATCAGCGCCACCGCAGCGGCCGCAAAGATCCTCGGGGCGTTCGGGATCGACGGGTAGAACCGCAAGGGCGCGAGGGGCGCCAGGGCATCGCACGTCGAAAACACGAAGACATCGCTCCATCGCAGGGTTGCATCGCAAAGAACGCGAAGACCATCCACCGCAAAGGGCGCCAAGACATCGCAATTGAGGGTGGGATGGGCGTGGATGGGTGGCTTATTGACTGGCGTGGTGGCGTTTTCTCGACCGGAAGGGGTCTGATGGTGGGCCCAGGCCCACCCTACGTCCCGCTCCCGATACGCGGACGCCGCAACAGGACACGGAGAAGAATCGTCCCCCGGGACGTGCCGGGTTTGACATTGTGCCCCAGAGGCCTGCCGGCTCTGCACCCCCTCCCGCACAATGTCATACCGGGCACTCCGCGGGTACAACGCTGTGAACCGGCTGCGCCGGCTCGGGAGGAGGCCGCCGAAGGCGGCCCTTAAGGCCGGGGATGAGGGATTCATGTCCCGGACATCGGGCACGGTAACGGACACGGACACGGACGCGGACGCTGCCCCTGCCGCTGCCGCTGCCGCGGACGCTGTCCCTGCCCCTGCCGCTGACATCGGGCAAGGGAGAGGGAGAGGGAGAGGGACGGCACGGATACGGAAACGGACGCGGCGGATGGAAGCTCCGAAGGTCGGCATCTGTTGAGACCTGGTATATATTGTCCGGCCACGGACGAGGAGAGCCCATGACGACCATTGACCCGACAACCCTGCGCGAGCGCCTGGACGCGATCCTCCCTACCGTCCAGAGCCCGTCGCGCTATCTCGGACTCGAGCGCAACCTGACCCGCAAACCGTGGGACAGCGTCGCGCTGCGGGTGGCCCTCGCCTTCCCCGACGCCTACGAGATCGGCATGTCCCACCAGGGAACCCGGATCCTCTACCACCTGGTCAACCGCCGCGAAGACACGCTCGCCGAGCGCGCCTTCGCCCCCATGCCGGACATGGCGGCGGCGCTTCGCGCCGCCGATCTCCCGCTCTACTCCCTCGAGTCCTACCACTCCATCGCCGACTTCGACGTCGTCGGCATCTCGCTCCAGTCCGAGCTCAATTACATCAACATTCCGTATCTCCTCGATCTCGCGGGCATCGCCCGCCGCGCCTCCGAGCGCGCCGACAGCGAACCGCTGGTCGTCGGCGGCGGTCCCTGCACCGCCAACCCCGAGCCGGTGGCCGACTTCTTCGACGCCATCCTCATCGGCGACGCCGAGGCCGCCCTCGACGCCATGCTCGACGCCATCCGCGACGGCCGCGCGGCCGGCGAGGACCGGATCGGCGTGCTCCACCGCCTGGCCGCGGTGGAGGGGGTGTATGTCCCCCGGTTCTACGCCTGGACCCCCGCCTCCGGCGACCGGCCCGGCGCCTGGACCGAGCCCGAGAATGCGCCCTTCCCGGTCAAACGGGTCTGGGTCGACCGGCTCGACCTCGCCGACCAGCCCGAGGCGCCCATCGTGCCCTTCGCCGAGGTCATCCAGGACCGCCTCGGGCTCGAGATCATGCGCGGCTGCACCCAGGGCTGCCGCTTCTGCCAGGCCGGCTACTGGTACCGCCCGGTGCGCGAACACGACCCGGCCGAGGTGGTGGAGCGGCTCGAACGCCAGATCGACGAGACCGGCTTCGAGGAGATCGGGCTGCTCAGCCTGTCCTCCGCCGACTACTCCCAGGTCGAGCCCCTGGTCTACAACCTCGCGGACCGGTTGTCCGACCGCCGGGTCTCGGTCAATCTGCCGAGCCTGCGCGCCGACTCGTTCTCGGTCGGGCTCGCCGAGGCGGTTTCCAGAGTCCGCAAGTCGGGTTTCACCTTTGCCCCGGAGACCGGCTCGGACCGCCTCCGCCGCGTCATCAACAAGACCTTCACCAACGCCGACATGGTCAAGGCCGCCGAAGCCGCTTTCTCCAAGGGCTGGAACGCGATCAAGGTCTACGCCATGATCGGGCTGCCCACCGAAACCGACGACGACCTCGAGGAGCTCGCGGTCCTCGCCGAGGACCTGGCGAAGACGGGGCGGAGGATCCGCGGCCGCAAGGTCGAGATCAAGGTCTCGGTCGGGTGCTTCATCCCCAAGGCGTGGACTCCGTTCCAGTGGCAGCCGTTTGTCGACCCCGACGAACAACAGCGTCGAATCCGGTTCCTCCGCGATCGGTTCCGCCGGATCCAGGGGACCCGACTCAACTGGTCGGACCCCGAGGAGGCGGTTCTCGAGGCGCTGCTGTCGCGGGGCGGCAGGGAGCTCGGCAGGACCATCGAGCGGGCGCACGACGAGGGCGCGGTCTTCGACGGCTGGACCGATTTTCTCAACCTCGACGCCTGGCGGAAGGCGGTGGCTGCGACCGGGGTCGACATCAAAAAGGAGCTCGGCGAGCGCGGCATCGCCGACACCCTTCCGTGGGACGTCATCGACGCCGGTGTCCGCAAGGGTTACCTCAAGGCGGAGTGGCGCCGAGCCGTCCGCGAGGCCGACACCGAGGACTGCAAGTGGGGCCGGTGCTACCGCTGCGGGATCCCCGGCGACGGCGCGGACACCCAGCTCGCGGCCTGCACCCTGCCGCTGCTCGGCGAGAACATGCCCGAAGCGGATCGCCCGAAGACCGCCGCCTACAAGCTGCGTCCCGAGCCTCGGGTGCCGCCGCAGACGAGGATCGAACCGCAAGCACCGGTCCACCGCCGCTATCGGTTCAGGTTCACCAAGATGGGCGACGCACGGTACCTCTCCCACCGCCAGGTCATGGACGCCCTCGAGCGGGCGATCCGCGGCGGGCGGGTCCCGGTGCGATACACCGAGGGCTACAACCCGCACATCCGACTTTCCATGGGCCCGGCCCTCAGTGTCGGCCACGAAGGTGAAGCGGAACTCTTCGACGTCGACTGCACTTCGCAGGTGCGTCGGCAGCACATCGCGGCGGTCAATCGTCTGCTGCCGCACGGGATCGAGATCATCGATGTCAACCCGCTGCTCCCCGGCGCCCCTTCTCTCGGGAAGATGGTCTCCGCCTCGAGGTACCGCATCGCGCCCAGGCCGGACGGCAACTGGCCGGAGGCTTCATCCGATCTCGACCCGGCCGTCACCGATGGGATCCTGCGCTGGACCGTGCTCTCGGACGGCAGCCTCACCGTCGATCTCAACGCCAGGCAGGCGGCCGGCCCGACCACCAGCGTCAAGAAGATCCTCCAGTCTCTCGGCCTCACCGAGGCCGAGGTTCAGGTGTCCCGAATCCGCCGGGAACTCATCGTTCTGCAGCCTCCGGGCACCCCGCGCGCGACCCCGGCAACCGCGCCATCGGCTGGATGAGATGCGGCGCTGGGTCATTCACTCCCGGGTCGCTTTCGACGCCCGTCACGCGCTCACGAGCTACCGGGGGCAGGCCGAGGAATCCCACCGACACCGCTGGGAGATCGCGATCAGGGTCGGGGCCGACAGCCTCAATGATGAGGGTTTTGCACTCGACTTTCACGAAATTCACGGCGTCCTCGAAAGTGCCGTGGAACCCCTGCGGGGCAGCGATCTCAACCTCCACCCGGAGATCGGGGTACCGACCCCGTCCGCGGAGCGCCTCGCCGAGGTGATGGCCGCTGATCTCGAGCCGAGACTCGCCGCCATCGGCGGCGCCCTGCTCACCGTCAGTGTGTGGGAAGGCCCGGGCAACCGGGTCGATCTCTGCCTGCAGTAGTCCTCAACCCGCGAGATCGGTGATCTTCTCAACCAGATCCGCACCCCGCAGAGGGCGGGTGAGAACCTCGTCCGCCCCCGCGGCAAGAAGTTCGTCCCTTTTCTTCTTGCTCGTGCTGGCCGAAGTCACGGCGATGATCTTCGCGAGTCCGAGACGGGCATCGTCCCTCATCAGCCTGATCGCCTGAGCTCCGTCGATGCCTTTCATCCCGACATCGACGGTCATGACGTTGGGGTCGAACGAGCTCGCCAGCGCGCCGGCCGAAAATCCGTCGGTGGCCAACCGCGTTTCGAACCCGGCGGCGCGAAGCGCGGTTTCCATCACGGCCGCGGATTGCGTGTCCCCTTCAACGATGAGCACCCTTCTTGCGGACGGTTGGAGTTCTTCCGGGATCGGCATGTGGTTTTCGTTGAGGAAATCGATGAAGTCCGCAACCTGGACCCGGTTGTCACCCCTTCCGGGAAGCTGGAACGCCTTCAAGTGGCCGCGCTGGATCCATCGGATCACCGTCCGGAAGTTCACGCCGCACAGTTTCGCGATGTCTCCGGTGGTGAGATTCCGCTTGTTGAAATTCCTGGCCACGTCGAACCCTCCAATCAATGTGCAGACAACCCGTCGGCAGGGAGGCAACGGACCAACCCTGTCGCAGCCCGACGATTGTTGGTTTGCGGATCACCCAAAGATCGGCCGTCACAAGGAATCACGACACGGCACATCAAGGAGACGCTCAGGCACACGGCCACTGTCGATGTCAAAGACACGTCCCGAATGCACTCCCAATATAGACCTTCGGCCTTTGCATCGCAACACGCCCACCGCCCATCGGCGATGGCGTCAACAGGGACGATCGCGCCGGCGCCTCACTCGAGCCGATTCAACTCTCCGCGCCGTCGAGTCGCCGTCACGCTTCGAGAGCCCGGGCCACCAGCTCGATCACATCCACCGTCTGGGCGTCCTCCAACCCTCCCTCGCGCTGGGCGTCCGAGAGCATGGAGAAACAGTAAGGACAGGCAACCGCGACCTCCTGGGTCCCGGTCGCCCGGAGCTGATCGAAGCGCAGCTGGTTGATCCTCCGGCCGAGGTCTTCTTCGAGCCACATCCGGCCGCCGCCCGCGCCGCAACACATGGAACGGTCGCGGCTGAGCTCGGCCTCACGCACCTTGAGCCCCGGAATCGTGTTGAGCAGGAAGCGCGGCGCGTCGTACTCCCCGTTGGTCCGACCCAGATAGCACGGGTCGTGGAACGCGAGGTCGAGATCGACCGCCTGGGTCAACTCGATCCGCCCCTGCCGAACCAGATCGGCCACGAGTTGGGTTCCGTGCACGACCTCGTAGTTTCCGTTGAAGTCAGGATACTCGTGGGCCAGGGTGTTGAAGGCGTGCGGGCAGTTGGTGACGATCTTCTTGACACCGTATCCGTTCATGACTTCGACGTTCTGCATGGCGAGCGTCTGGAAGAGGTACTCGTTCCCGAGACGGCGCGCGGCGTCACCGGTCGACGCCTCCTCCGGACCGAGGATCGCGAACTTGACGCCGGCCGCCTTGAGGATCTTCGCCAGCGCCCTCGAGACCTTTTTTCCGTGATCGTCGTAACTGCCCGGGGAGCCGACAAAGAAGAGGTACTCGAAATCACCGCCCGCCTCCGACGCCAGCGGGATGTCGAGACCCTCGGCCCATTTGCCTCGTTCCTCGGCGGGCAGCTGCCACGGATTCCCGTTGACCTCATAACCGCGGAAGGCGGGCTGAGCCTCTTCGGGGAACTCGGCCTTCTCGAGCACCAGGTTCTGCCTCATCTCGACAATCTTGTCGACATAGCTGATGTCCAGGGGACACGCTCGTTCGCACCACCGGCACGTCGTGCACGCCCAGATCACCTCGGGGTCGACCACAACCGGGACCAATTCGTGCTGCGACCCCGGGGCTCCGTCACCGGGACTCGAGATGAGCTCCTGCTGTTCCTTATAGAGCTGATTGCGGACGGACTTGAGGAACAACACCGGTTGCAGCGGTTTGTCGGTCAAGGTCGTGGGGCAGAACTCGCGGCACCGCCCGCACTCGGTGCAGGTGTACATGTCGAGCATCTGCTTCCAGGTGAAGTCGGTGATCGTCGAGATCCCGAACCTGGTGTTCTCGTCGACGTTCTCGAGATCCATCGAAGGCAGCTTGCCGGGGGCGTCGAGCTTGGCGAAGAAGACGTTGAAGATCGAGGTGTAGACGTGGAAGTGTTTCGAGTAGGGAAGCTCGTTGGCGAAGACATAGAGGGTGAAGAGGTGGATCCACCACGTCCAGCTGTAGACCGCTTGGAGGACGTCTCCGGAGAAACCGGCAAGGAGCGAAGCGAAGAGCGCCGACACCGGCAGGTAGTTGCCGTCGATCGCGCCGGCTGCGATTCTCGCTCCCTCCGACGCGAGGTCGGTGAGCATGAGGATGGCGATCAGACCGATGACGATCCAGGCGCCCGACGACTGGATGACCCGGCCCTTGCGCTGGACCCCACGACGCCACACCGCGAAGACCAGCCCGAGCAGCACGAGCGCCTCGAAAATGTCCTTGGAAAAGAGATAGGCATGGCCGATCCCGGTGTCGAGCAACGGCAGCTCGAGACCCGCGAAGAGACCCTCGAACACCATGGTCACGGTCCTGATGCTGACGACAAGGAAGCCGTAGAAGATCAGGAGGTGATAGAGCCCGGCAAAGGGGTCGTCGAACATCTTTTTCTGACCGAACGCATAGACCAGAACGTGTTTGAAGCGTTCACCGAACCGGTCGAAGCGGTCCTCCGCCCGGCCCATCCTGAGCAGGCTGAAGCGACGGCTTAGAGAAAACACCACCCCGCCGACGCCGACGACGGTGAGCGCCCAAAACCAGACAACGCCGGAAATACCCAGGAACGATGACGCGGTGGCGTGGTCCATGACTCCTCCTCACGATCTCACAAGAAAATAGCGAACTCGAGAAAGATGCCGCACCGTGGCAGTATAACAGGGGAAATGAATCGTCATTCATTTCCTCCCGGCCGCCTCGCGACCGACGAAAGCGGAGCGGACGGAGGGTCGGAGTCCGACCTCTGCAGCTTTGCCAGAAGCGACGAGGTCGGGAGGTTCGGAGACAACGGATCGACCCACGACCACCCGTCGGGAGCGCTCAACCGAAGATCGATTCGAGCGTGCACCGGAGTCACTTCAATCCTCCGGTGCGTGATCGAGTGTCTGACGGGTTCGAGGACTTTCACGGCTGCTCCGACGCCGAAGGGAACCAGATCCCGAGCCTGCTCCTCGAGACGTCGTGTCTCGTCGATCTCATCAAACGGCGGCAGCCAGAGGCCCCGGAGGATCGGGCCTTCGGCCACCTGGCGCAGCAACCAGCGCCCTCGGGGGTCCTCGATGATCACCGCCAGCCACCGCAGCTCGACGGGTGCCCGGGTCTGCCGCGGCGGCGGGTAGGCGGTTGGATCGTCTTCTGTCCGCGCCTGACAGCCTGCGGCCAGCGGACAGATGTCGCAGTTCGGCCGAACCGGCGTACAGATCGTCGCTCCGAGCTCCATCAGCGCCTCGTTGACATCGCCGGGGGGGGCCTCGGCCATCAGGGCGCGCACCCACTCCAAGACCGCGGTCCTGCCCGACTTGCGGCGCGGATCCTCGGCCAACGCCAGCACCCGCGCGCCAACCCGGGCGACATTTCCGTCCAACACCGGGACCGCTTCGCCGAAGACCAGGGACGCCACCGCCGCCGCGGTGTAGGGGCCGATGCCGGGCAACCGCTCGAGCTCTGCCGCCGTTTTCGGCAGCTCGCCCCCACCGGCCGCAACCTCGCGAGCGAGCCGGTGCAGGAGGCGGGCGCGCCGGTAGTAACCGAGCCCGGACCACAGTTCGAGCGCCTCGTCCTCGCTCGCGGCCGCCAGGGTCTCCAGATTCGGGAACCTGAGCACAAACGCCTCGAACCGCGGCACGACGCGATCGAGCTGCGTCTGCTGGGCCATCAACTCGGAGACCAGCGAATGGTATGGGTCGCGGGGAGTCGCCCGCCACGGCAGCGGGCGCGCGTTGGCCCGGAACCAGGCGATGAGGCGGGCGGCGTCGGACACGATCGTAATTATGAATGATGAATTTTGAATAATGAATCTTGAATTTCGGGCAGGTTGAAGGCACGGGGCCTGATCTCCGGGAAGCCAAAGACAACCCCCCACCGGGGCGTACCGGGCGCGGCATTGTGCTGCGAGGGCGCTCCGGCAGCGTCATGGGTTCCGCACAATGCCGACGCCGGGCAACCCACGGCGAAACAGCCCCGGTGCACCCGCTCACGTCGACATGAGGCCGCCGGCACGCCATCGGCGTGGTCGACGCCCTTCAATCATCCCACTTGCGACCACGCCGATGGAGCGACGCTGGGCCGCCTGTGGCGGCCCAGAAGGCCGGAGCCCCCGGGAAGCCGTGACCGCGACCATGACCGCGTCCGGAGCAGCGGCCGGAGCAGCGGCCGGAGCAGCGGCCGGAGCAGCGGCCGGAGCAGCGGCCGGAGCAGCGGCCGGAGCAGCGGCCGGAGCAGCG
>JAHECW010000152.1 GCA_024641545.1 Acidobacteriota bacterium | reverse complement strand
GACCCTGCTCGCCCGGCCGAAGGTCAGCATTCGTCGGCGCTTGGCGCTGATGTTCGTCCTCTTCGCGTTCGGGTCGGTGGCGATCACCGGGATCATGTGGGTCCTGCTCTCCCGCATCGAGCGCAAGATCGAGCTGATCGGGGTCGCCGACCAGCTCAACTACGAGATCCTCCAGGCCCGGCGATTCGAAAAGAACTTCCTGCTGTCGGGCAGCGATCTCGAACACATCGACTACCACATCGACGCCGCGATCGCGGAGTTCGATCGATCGAGCGGCGACCTTGAAGCGTCGGTGAGCCAGGACTGTCTCGACTTTTTCGAGGTGAACCTCTGGCATTACCGAGAGCTCATCGGCACCATGCGCCGAATCGACAAGCAGGGCAGGCCGGGCCCGTCGGCTTCTCGCGAGGAGGTTGCGGACAAGCTCCAGACCTGCGGATCGTCATTGGTCTCCTGCGGTCAGCAGATCGCCGGCCGGGAGCGGGAGAGCGTCCGCCGGCTGCTCGCCGTCTCCCGGCTCTTCCCGGCGGTCTACCTGCTCCTGGTGATCTCGTTGTCGGTCTATGCGGCGATCTTCATGTGGCGGCACATCATGAAGCGGCTCGAACTGCTCATGTCGGCTGCGCGGCGGATCGGCGCCGGCGATTTCTCACCCATCGTCCCGGTTCGGAGATCCCGCGACGAGTTCACCGACCTCGCTGTCGCGTTCAACCGGATGTCCCGAGAGCTCGAACGCCGCGAGGAAACGCTCCTCCAGTCACAGAAGCTCCGCGCCGTCGGATCGCTGACCGCGGGCATCGCGCACGAGGTCAACAATCCGATCAACAACATCATGCTGACGGCGTCGGTGCTCGAGGAAGATCTCGACAGCCTCTCCCGGTCCGAACGACAGGAGCTCATCACAGATATCGTCGAACAGGCCGAGCGAGCGCAGAAAATCGTCCGCAACCTGCTCGACTTCGCCCGCGAGAGCGAGATCAGCCGCGACCGGCTCAAGATCGACGAGGTGGTCTCGAACGCCGTCAGCCTCGCGGCCAACCAGCTCAAGCTCTCCGGAGTCAGGCTCGTCTACTCCGTTCCGGACGACCTGCCCGAAATCAACGGCGACCGGCTGTACCTGAGCCAGGTCTTTCTCAACCTGATCGTCAACGCCAGCGATGAAATGGGTGAAGGCGGCACCCTCACCATCACCGGCGACACGAGCCTCGACACCAACTGTGTCGCGATTCACCTCGAGGACACGGGACCGGGAATGTCACACACGGTCCTGAAGTCCATTTTCGACCCGTTCTTCACCACCAAGGCGAGCGGCAGCGGCACCGGTCTCGGCCTCTCGGTGTCCCTCGGAATCGTTCAGAAGCACGGCGGCGAGATCAAGGTCGAGTCCAAGGTCGGCGAAGGAAGCAGGTTCACTGTGATTCTGCCGGCCGCCGGGGAGAGGTGAACGGCGGATCGATATCGGGGTCACCGGGCCCGCGGCGTCGTCCGAACCCCGGCGGAGTAGAATCGTCCCGGTGCGGGGCGGGAAACCGGGCGGCGACGGCTCGCTTTCGTCGTCAGCCGCCCCGGCGCCGAACGACCGCGCGGATTCCAAGGAGGACGCATCATGTCCATCGTCACCATCAACCGAGGGTCTTACAGCCGGGGCAAGGAAGTTGCGGAGAGGCTGGCTCAGAAGCTCGGATACGAGTGCGTCTCGCGGGACATCCTGCTCGAGGCGTCCGACGAGTTCAACATCCCTGAGATCAAGCTCGTCCGAGCCCTGCACGACCCTGCCACCGTCCTCGACCGCTTCCAGAACGGTCGCGAGCGGTATATCGGCTATCTCTACTCCTCGCTGCTTCAGAAGGCCCGGCGGGACAACATCGTCTACCACGGCCTGGCCGGCCAGTTCTTTCTTCGGGACATCCCCCACGTGCTCAAGGTTCGGATCATCGCGGACATGAACGACCGCGTGGTCGAGGAGATGCACCGGCAGAACATCTCCGAGGAGAGCGCCCGGTACGTCCTCCAGAAGGATGATGAGGAACGGAGGAAATGGGGGCTGCAGCTCTACGGCACGGACACCTGGGACAGCCGCCTGTACGACGTCGTGCTCTGCATCAAGAGACTGACCGTGGACGACGCCGTGGAGATCCTCTTCGACACGATCGGGAAACCCGCGTTTCAGACCACGCCCGAGTCCCAACGGCTCGTCGAGGACCGGGCGCTGTCGGCCCGGGTCGAGGCCAATCTGGCCGAGCGATTTCCCAAGATCCGGGTCGCCGCGGAGAACGGCGTGATCTTCATCAACAAGTGGGAAAAGGAGTCCGGCAGCAGAGATGAGCAGCGGATCAAGGAGATCGCGTTGTCGGTGGAAGGCGTCCGGGAAGTCGTCTTCGATGCCGTCCCCGTCGAGGTCCAGACCCGCCGCGTCAATCCTTTCCACAACCTCTGACGGGCGCCCTGCCCGGTCGTCCCGGTCGGCGCCGGCCCTCGGTCAATGGCGGCTGCTGATCATGAGCAGCGGGCAGGTCGTGTTGTTCGCGATCTCGAGCGCCCGCTCGCCGAAGACCTTGCGCCGCCGCCCGAGGCGTTGGAGTCCGACCACCAGGAGATCGCTGGCGTCGGCCCTGCCGACCACCTCGGCGACGATGTCGTCGCTGAGCGTGACGACCAGGTTGCTGGCCCCGGGCGCCTCGTCGGCCGCCAGCTTCCGAAGCTCTGCCGCCGCGCTCCGTTCTGCGGCCGGATCGGTGGCTGCCGGAAGCACTCGCAGGTAGGTGATTTCGCGAGCGCCGGCGCGGCAGAGATTGCCGATCAGCCGCGCCCGGATCGGGCTCTGGTCGCGCCGGCCGCCGGCGGGAACCAGGACCCTCCGCACCTGTCCCAGGTTCCAGTTGCTCGGCGCCCGGAGGATCACCACGTCGCCGCCGAAAAGGCTCATCAGCTCCTCGAGATGATCGGTGATGAGCGAGGTGCCGAGGGAGCCGACGCCGAGCAGCAGACTGTCGCACTGGTACCGCCCGGCGACTCGTGCGATTTCGGCCCACGGGTTCTCGCTGACGGTGATCAGCGCCTCCGGCCGGAGATCGGCCTCGAGCGCGGTCGACAACGCCCCGCCGAGGATCGACTGTGCGTCGACGAGCTCCTGCGGCAGCTCGGAGCCGGTCCACTTTGCGGGCGGCGTGACCACCGACAGGAGCAGCACCCGGGCGACGGAGTGCGGCGCGAGCGCGTCGGCCACGGTCATCAGGGTCGCCGCGCTCGCCGGGTTCGCGATCGGCACGAGAACCAGGGGACTGCGGCCTCTCAGGCGGAGGATCTGGGGGTCGAGGGCTTCGGCGGACGCGTCGACCACGCGGGCGCGCGGGGCGAGCTGGGTCATGAACAGGATCGCCCCGAGCCCGAGCCACATCGCCGCGAGCGCGCCGGCCGGCGGAACCGCCACCGACTGAAACATCGCGAGGGCGAGGCAGGAGGCGCCGCCGACCACCGGGACCAGAGGGAAGGCCGGGGTTCGGAAGGGGCTGGGGTTCTCGGCTCGGATCCGGACGAGGTAGGCGATGCCGTGCGCGAGGGCGAAGCTCGAGAGGAAGATCAGGCTCGACATCGCCCCGGCGGCGGCGATGTCGGGTACCGCCACCAGGACGAAGGCGACCGTCGCTGCGGTCAGCGAGATGGCGGGGATGGGGGTGCCGCTGCCGGCGGCGAGCCGGTCGAAGCGGCGGGGCAGCGTTCGGTCGGATGCCATGGTCCTGGCGAAGCGCGATGCCGCGAGCAGATTCGCCTGCAGGGCTGACAGCATCGCCAATACGCCGGCGACGATGACCAGCCAGTACCCGGTCGGCCCGAGAAAGTTCCGGGCCGCGACCGCGATCAGGATCTCGGGGTTCTGTCCGGCGAACTCGGCGATCGGTTGGCCGGCGGTTCCGACGACGATGATCAGGAAGAGCAGCGGCAGGTAGATCACCAGCGCGGCGGCAAGGGACAGCAGCATGGCTCGCGGGATGTTGCGTTCGGGGCGCTTGACCTCGCCGCCGACGGCGGCGATGAGGTCGAACCCCTGGAGGGCGATGAAGGTGTATCCCATCGCCTGGACGAGACCCTGGCCGCCCCGGTGGAGGAACGGACGGAACCTGGAGCTCAACTCGTGGATGCCGGGCGGGTGGACGGCCAGTACCCAGAACCCGCCCGCGATGAGCACGAGAAAGACGATGACCTTGCCGATGGTGGCCCAGCGGCCGCCGCCGGACGCCGATCGCATGAGGCCCCAGGTGTAGAACGAGACCGCTGCCAAGGCGTATGCCAGCAGGGCGAAACGGGCGCCGAGCCATCCGGGGGGCGTGCCGCCGAAGGCGAGAATCACCTGCTCGAGCACCGGCACCAGAAAGACCGCGAAGCCGAGGGCGTAGAGCACCGCGGCCACGACCGAGGCGAACCAGACGACCCAACCGACGGCGAACGCCGCCTCCACCGTCAGGACTCGTCGGGCGTAGGCGTAGGTTCCCCCGGACTGCGGAAAACGGGAGGCGAGCTCGGCGAAGGACAGCGCCGTGAGCAGGGCGATGGCGCCGTTGAGCGCGAAGGCGACGATGGCGCTGGGACCGGTGGTCGCGAACGCGACGCCGGCCAATGCGAGCACGCCGCCGCCGACGATGGCGCCGACGCCGACGCCGGTGGCGTCCAGCAATCCCATGGTGCGTTGGGTCGATGCGTGCTCTTCGGGCATGAGACATTGTGACACCGACCGGTCCCGGCGGTGCTGAAAGAAACCATCCCGGCCCGACGAAGTTTCGCCAATTCATCCGGTCGAGGTGGTCGATCGATGGGCCGCGGCGGCCCGGCAGTGCGGCGCCTCGGTGATCCATGCGGTGTAAGATGACGCGTGGAACACGACCAGTGAACGACCGCAAGAATGACTCCGCGGCCACGGTCCGGGGCGATATTCGACCGGCCGCGGCGGCCGGGGTTCAGAGTATCGCCCGGTTGATCGTTCTCGCCGGCTGGGAAATCGGCCGGGTCCTCGAGCTGACCCGCGAGGAAACGGTCGTCGGCCGCTCCGAGACCGCCGACATCATGATCCCGGAGCCTCTGATCTCCCGCCGCCACGCCCGAATCCTCCGCGTGCGGATCGGCGCCAACGACTTCTATGAGGTCTCCGACCTCGAGTCCTCCAACGGCACCTTCGTCAACCACGCCGCGGTGCGCCACTCCACCCTCGTCGACGGCGACACGCTGCAGATCGGCCCCGTGCTCTTCAAGTTCGTCGTCCGCGACGAGGCCGAGGGGGCGTTCTACCGCGATGTCCACCGGCTGATCCACTACGACCAGCTGACGGGCCTGCTGACCATGGACTCGTTCCTGCGCCGCGTTCGGCCCGAGCTGGTGCGGGCACGGGTGCTGACCGTGGCGATGACCGACCTCGACGGGCTCAAACGGGTCAACGACACCTTCGGGCATCTTGCCGGCCGCATGGTCGTACGCGAAATGGGCGTCATGTTCCGTTCGGCGCTGCGGACCTGCGACGTCGCCGGGCTGTACGGCGGCGACGAGGCGGTCGTCGCGTTCCCGGAGACCTCGGTCGACGACGCTGAGCGGATCGCCGAGGAGCTCAGAACGACGGTCGCCGAACGCCGCTTCGAGCACGACGGCAAAGAGTTCTCGGTGACCATCAGCCAGGGTCTGGCGCAGTGCCCCGACCACGGCCGGACGGTTGAAGAACTCATCGCCGCCGCCGACCGCGCCCTCTACGCGGCCAAGGCCGCCGGCCGCAACTGCGTGCGAAAGGCGGAGTGAAGACGAAGCGCCGGGCGGCGCCAGGTCCGGCACCGCTGAAGGAGCGGGCCGCCGTCAGTCCATGCGGTCGTCGAGGGCCGCCATGTAGGAGGCAATCGCCTTTTCGAGCTTGACCCCCTCGGCCGGATCGGCGGCCCGCGCCGTGACCGTCGTGGTGAGCTCATCGCCGTTGAGCTCGACCTCGATCACTCGGCCCTTCTTGTGCGAGGCCCACGACTTCGTCCGCATGGTGAAGCGGTGCTCGTCGCGGTCGGAATCGAGCAGCACCAGATCGGCGTCGCGGACGGCCTTGACCGCGTCGTCCCACGTGCTCTCGATCGGCCGTTGGTAGGTTCGGGTGTCGGCCGCGCCGGCAATGGCGGCGGCCAGAACGAGCAGTGTCATGATCACGACAGACGACCTGCGCTTCATGGTTTCCTCCTCGAAATCGTGCCCGGTCCAGGGTAGCGCGGTGTTTTCGGGGGCGCCACCACCCGCATTCCGATCGCCGGCGCTTCGGGTTGGGGTGCCGCGTCAGCTTGCTCTCGTCCCGTCACGCGGAGCTCGCGGCGCCCGGGAAGCCGTGCTCAGCTCGCCGGCCGGGTGGTGTCGACGACGCTGTTCGAGGTGCCGAAGGGGTTCGCCACCACGCCGTCGCCGTGCGGATCGTGCAGCCAACGACTGCCGTCGATGCGATAGCAGAACTCGGTCCGCCGGTCGACCGGCAGCCGAACGGCGAGCTTGAACCGGCCTGCCTTCGGCCGCCGCATGGCGATCGGCTGCCAGTCGCTGGACGACAGCACGAGTTCGGCGGTCGTGACACCGGGCGCGTCGAGCTCGAAGGTGACCTCGCACTCGTCCTTGGTCTTGAAGAATCGCTTTTTGATCATCCTGTCCTCCGATCGCAGGGTTCGAATCCTCATTCACACACGAAGTGCCGTCGGACTTCTATCTAACTGGGGAACAACCCGGAGGCGACAGCCATTCTCGGTCGCGGCGCCGCCCCGCGATCGGAGGATCCTGGAAACGCCCGGGTTCAGTCCATTGCGAACCCGGTGGCCCGGACCGATATTGATCTGACGAGGATGGGGAGTTCTCCCTCGGCGGCGACCCCCGTGACCTGATTGGGAGGTGTTGCGATGACCACGCGGTGTCTCCTTGTCGTTGCGATCGGTTCGGCGCTTTCGATCGTGTCGGCGTGCGGCGGGGCGCCGCCACCGGTCGCCGACACTTCCGGTTCGTCCGCCGACGATTCGTGGATCTTCGGTGGCGAGGATGTCTGGATCCCGATCGTCGACCCGCTCGGGGAGAGCCTCGGCGACGCGTCGCGCGCCCTCGCGGGCAAGCGCCCGGCCGACGCCGCCGCCGCGTTGCGCGACGGCGCCGCGTTCCTCGATGCCGAGACCGAGCGGGTTGCGCCGGAAGGCCGGCCGAAGGTGCGCAGGGCCGCCGGCGCCCTGACCGCCCTGGCGGACAAGCTCGACAAGGGAGCGCCGGTCTCTGTCCAGACCCTCAACACCGAAATGCGGGAGGCCTACTCGGTGGACGTCGACTATCGCTGGGCCACCGTCGACGCAACCGAGTGGATGCCCATGGTGCAGCTCACGCACGATCACCTGGAGGCGGCGCGGGAGCAGCTCGCGGCGAAACGCCCCGCGGAGGCCGCCACCGAGCTGGGCAAGGCCGCAGCGTTGCTGCGGCTCGAGGCCGGCCGGGTCGGCGGCGCCGAGCGCAAGGCGATCGAGGCCGCCTGGTTCGAGGTTCGGCAACTCGCCGCCAAAGCGCAGGTCGGCGCACTGACCGACGCCGCCCGGCTGCAGCCGGTGGCCGCACACGCGTGCCAGACCCTCGCCCAGGCCCACTTGGCGGGCGCGGAGCGGTTCTGGGCCGAGCACCAGGCGGCGCCGTCCGGACAGCTTCTCGATCTGGCGGTGAAGGAGTTCGAGCGCGGCCTCATCTGGATCGGAGGACAGGCCGATCCGGCGGCCCGGCAGGCGGCCGAGAATGCGCGCCGGCTCGCGGCCGCCCTCGACGCCGGTCCGACCCCCGCGGACAGCGAGGTCGCCACCGTGTTCGACGAGTTCTCAACTGCGGTCGCCGCCCTCGACATCCGGCCGCAGCCGGGGGTGTGAGGCAGGCCGAACAGCGGGCCGTCGGACGCCCAAGGGAAGCCGTGGAGGATGTGGGGATGGGTTGCCAAAAGGCGGCGGGGCGGGCTCGGCGGGATCTGCGCGCGGCCGCGTGGCTCGGGGTCGCGCTGGCCGCCCTGGGTTGCGGATCGATACCGGTCGTCACCTCGAAGGTCGATCCGGTGCCATTCCAGGATCAGGATCTCGAGTTCCTGGCGCCGGGATCGACCGACCTCGAATCCCTGATCGACACACTGGGCCCGGCGACGATCGTCCGCAGCGATGGCAGGCTTCAGGTATATGCGGCCGCGGTCAACCGGGGTCGGGTCGTTCTGGCGGGTTCGGTCAGCCCCTTCAGATACCACTACCTGGTCGTGGAGCTCGACGGCCGCGGCATCGTCCAGCGATTCGAGGTGGTCAGACCGAACCGTACGCCGGTGTTCGGTTCGGCGGACCCGCCGTGCACGTCGTGGGGCGTGTGCGTGCTCCGCGATCCCTGGCAGTACCACAGGGGCTTCTGGAGCCTGGGCCACGAGGATCTGCCGGTCGGTGACGATATTGCCGTGGTGCTCGACACGGCCGATGCGGACGCGCTCGCCAAGGACTCCCGGCCCGGCGGCGACGAGTGCGCCATCTACCTTTACAACGCGTATCAGGGCGCTGCGTGGTCGCCGATCAGGGTGGCGACCGAGGAGACGCTCTGGCGCTACGTCCCGGAGGGGACGTACAGCCGGCTGAAGGCGCCGCCCGGACGGGTGCTGATCCGGGGCGTCTTCGGTCCGTACTGCGAAGAGAAGGACATCCGGACTCTCGAACTGGCCTGCGAGCCCTCTCACTCGTACTTCATTTCGTTGTCGGGGCCGAAGTGCAGCAAGATGAGCATGACCCTCGAGCCCGAGGAGATCGCGAGGGAAGCATTGCGGAAGCGGCGCTTGATTGTGAGTTGATCACCTCGAGAGCGCCGTCGAGGACCGGGTCTTCATCTTCCCCTATTTGTGCCGGGTTCCTTCTCAAGATGTCATTGACCAATTCACAAGGCGCTCATAGAGTCGTTGGAGGAAGCGACAAGGGAGGCGTCTTGGCCAATCAGCAGTTACCTCAAAATGCCCGCGTCGTGATCGTCGGTGGCGGCATCATCGGGTGTTCGGTCGCCTACCATTTGGCCCATTTGGGATGGACGGACGTGGTCGTGCTCGAGCGGCACCAGCTGACCAGCGGCACCACCTGGCACGCGGCAGGCCTGATGACCACCTTCGGCTCGACCTCGGCGACCTCGATCGAGATGCGCATGTACACGCGCGATCTCTACCAACGTCTCGAGGCGGAGACGGGGCTCGGCACCGGCTTCGAACCGCTGGGTCTGATCGAGCTGGCCGCCGACCGGGACCGCGTCGAAGAGTATCGCCGGGTCGCAGCTTTCAACCGGTTGCACGGCAACGGAGTCGAGGAGATCGGCCCCGATGAGATCAAGAAGCTCTTCCCCCTGGCCAAGGTGGACGACCTCGAGGCGGGTTTCTATCTGCCGCAGGACGGGCGCGTCAATCCCGTGGATGCGACCATGGCCCTGGCCAAGGGCGCGCGCCAGAAGGGCGTGAAGATCTTCGAGGGCGTGTCGATCACGGGCGTCACGACCTCGAACGGTTGCGCCACGGGGGTGACCACCTCCGAGGGCGACATCAAGGCGGAGTTCGTGGTCAACTGCGCCGGGATGTGGGCGAGGCAGCTCGGCGCCCGCAACGGCGTCACCATCCCGAACCAGTCGACCGAGCACTACTATCTCATCACCGAGCCCTTCGAGGGCATGACGCGACAGCTCCCGATCATCGAGGACCCCTCGTGTTACGGCTACTACCGGGAAGAGGGCGGCGGCCTGATGATCGGCCTGTTCGAGCCGGTCTGCGCGCCATGGAAGGTGAACGGCGTTCCCGATGACTTTTCCTTCGGCGAGATCGAGCCCGACTGGGATCGGATGGGGCCGTTCCTCGAAAAAGCCATGAGCCGCGTTCCCATCTCCCGGGAAATCGGCCTCAAGAAGTTCTTCTGCGGCCCGGAGAGCTTCACGCCCGACATGGGCGTCGCGTTCGGCGAAGCGCCGGAGATCCGGAACTACTTCGTCGCCGCGGGGCTCAACTCCATCGGTATCATCACCGGACCCGGCCTCGGCAGGATCATGGCCCAGTGGATCACCACCGGCGACCCGGGCGCGGACATCACCGGCATCAACGTGGATCGCTTCCACCCCTATCAGTGCAACCCCGAATACCGCAAGACGCGCGTGGTCGAGACGCTCGGGATGGTCTTTCGACGCCACTACCCGACCCGCGTGCCCCTGACCGCACGCGGCTGCAAGCGCTCGCCCTTCCACGATCGGTTGCGCGACCAGCGCGCCTACTTCACCGACGTGAGCGGGTGGGAAAGCCCGGCGTGGTTCGCGCCGGAAGGGTGCGAACCCGAGGTCGAGAAGCTCTCCTGGGGGCGCCAGAACTGGTTCCCCTATTGGGCAGCGGAGCACAGGGCCTGCCGCGAGGGCGTCATCGCCATGGACATGAGCTTCATGGGAAAATTCCTGGTCCAGGGACGCGACGCGGGCTCGGTGCTCGACCAGATCTCGGCGAACAGCGTCAACGGCCCGGTCGAGACCATCACCTACACCCAGTGGCTCAACGAGCGCGGCAAGCTCGAGGCCGACGTCACCGTGACCAAGCTCGCGGAGGACCGCTTCATCGTGGTGGTCACCGACACGATGCACCGCCACGTCGAGACCTGGCTCAGACGCCACATTCCCGCCGACGCGCACTGCTTCGTCACCGACGTCACGGGCGGCATCGGCCAGCTCAACGTGCAGGGCCCGAGATCGCGTGAGCTCCTCCAGTCCATCACCTCGGCGGACCTGTCCGACGAGGCCTTCCCCTTCCGCACCGCGCGCGAGATCGACATCGGGTTCGCGCGCCTGCAGTGCAACCGCATCACCTACGTCGGCGAGCTCGGCTACGAGCTCAACATCCCCTCGGAGCAGGCCGTGCACGTCTACGACCGCGTGGTCGAGGCGGGCAGGAACTTCGGTCTGCGCCACGCCGGTCTGAGAGCCCTGGGCAGCCTGCGCATGGAAAAGGGCTATCGCGATTACGGTCACGACATCGACAACACCGACGATGCCCTCGAGACCGGTTTGGGGTTCGTCGTCGATCTCGGGAAGCCGGACTTCATCGGCAAGGCCTACTGCGTCGAGAAGAAGACTCAGGGCCCCGCCTACCACCGGCGCCTCGTGCAGGTGCTGGTCAAGGACCCCGAGCCGTTGCTCTACCACGCCGAGGTCGTCTACCGAAACAACAGGGCGGTCGGCTACATCCGCGCGGCTTCCTACGGACATACCCTCGGCGGCGCCGTCGGTCTGGCCATGATCGACGCCGGCGAGCCCATCAACAAGGCCTACCTGGCCAATGGCGTGTGGGAGGTCGACATCGCCGGCAAGCGGTTCCCGGCGGTCGTGTCGCTGCAACCCATGTACGACCCGAAGATGGAGCGCATCAAGGCGTAGGGGCGGCGCCCGCCGGATCGACCGGTAACGCATCGGTGTCGATCGGCCGCCCGGCACGAGCCGCCGAGTCGCCCGCCGCACAGCGGGCGACTCGCGCTGCCAACCCGCAAGCCCGGCAAACATCCACGACGCGGCACGGCCCTTGAGGACGCAGCTGAGCGTCGCCTCGGCGGGAGAATCGGAGTGAGCGCAGTCCCGGCACCCGCCGTAGCCGGAAACCCCGGTCGCCCATGAGCCGGTCGGTCGACAGTAATGGTTCCAGGCTCGCGCATTCGGTCGTTCTCATCGGGCGGACAGAATCACCGAATTTGTGAACCTGGAACCATTAGTCGCCTCATCTCGGGGTCGCGCGCCCAGGTCACGCTCTTCTCCTCGGGCTGGCCGTACGCCGCGGGGTGCAGGAAGGAGCCCTGCTCGGCGTCGGGCTTGACCTCCTCGACCGGGATGCGGTTCGCCTCGGCAAACGGATCCTTGCGGATCCCGGTGACCTGCCACGAGACCTTGACGTTGCCCAGGTTCGTCTTGATCGCGAACCGGTTGTGCTCGACCTCCTGCGAGATGATCGCCTGGGCGAACTGACCGATCACCGTGAGCTGGTAGCGGAAATCCCGGTTGAGGGCATCGAACCACGCCGGCAGCTCGACCACAGCGTCGCCGCGAGCATCCGTGGTGACGTTGCCGTTGTAGACGTTCATCATGTCCGGCGACTCGACGAAGGAGTGGTAGAGGTACTTGTGCTCGGGGTCGAGCGGATGGTCGATCTTGAAGGACCCGCCGCCCTTGGTGACCATCCCGGTGATGGACACCATGCCGTCGAAATATCCGGCGGTGCCGGTCACGCCGGTGCCGCTGATGCCGGCCACCCCTTCGTTCAGTGATCCGAGCACGCCCCAGCCCGTGCTGCCACCCTGGCCAGATACGCCCCAATATCCCCCGAGGGCGGTCACGCCTGCGCCCGTCTGGCTCTCACCCCGCACTCCCTCGCGGGAGATGCTGTAGCCGTGCACGCCGATCTCGTTGGTGCTGTCGCCGATGACGCCGGGCCCATTGAGCGACGATCCGTACACGCCGGTCGTATTGGTTGCTCCTCCCATGCCCTCGCCCCAGACACCCCGCCAAGCTGATGAGCCGTGGATCGCAACCTGCGGCGAGTTCCCCCAGACCCCGAAGCTCACACCCGTTGCATGGATGGCGCCGTGCGTGCCGCCTTCACTGGTCACCTCCATGCCGTCCCCAAAGTGATTGACGATCCGGAAGGCCGGATCTGTCTGACTGACCTCGCCGGAAAAGGGCAGGACCAGTCCTGCCGGCGCCCGCCAGGACAGCGAGGTGCCGTCGGTGCCGAGAAGCTGGCCGTTCGTCCCCCCTGACGCCGCGAGCTTGGTCTTGGTCACCGCGCTGTCCTGGAGCTTCGAGCTGGAGACGCCGCCATCAGCGATAGCCACCGCATTGGCCTGCACAGCGATGCCGTCGCCGGCGCCGACGTCGAGCGCCACGGTGCCGGAGGTGCCGCCACCGGTCAGCCCCGCCCCTGCTGTGACC
>JAHECW010000016.1 GCA_024641545.1 Acidobacteriota bacterium | reverse complement strand
ACCGAGATGCACAAGATGTTGTGGTTCCGTGCGCCCGTTGAGTCGATCTCCGTCGGTCGGCGCAGAAACCCCTAAATTACTCCTATCCAAACCCTTGACAGCGCTGGATGGGGCCTTCATCATTGGGTGGTCTGAAGTGGTCGCAAATGGTAAGAAGTGGCTCGTTATTACCAGCGGGCCGTTCGACACGTCGAAAGGAGCGAGAGTGGAACGTTTTCGCGGGGGATTCCCGGCAACCATCGACGCCAAGGGTCGGGTGAAGTTGCCGGCGAGGCTGCGCGAGCAGCTCGAGGTCTCCTTCGGACGTGAAGTCTACATCTGTTCTTTCTTCCCTCACGAATTGAGGATCTATCCTCTGCCCGTGTGGCAGGGCGTTGAAGAGCGCATGCTCTCCAAACCGACCATGAAACCGGCGGTTCGAAAGCTCATCGAACGGGTCAACTACGGCCAGCTCCAGGAGATGGACGATCACGGCCGGCTGCTGGTGCCCGTCCTGCTCAGGGAAATGGTCGAGGTCGAGGGTGAAGTCGTGGTGTCGGGTCGAATCAACCACCTCGCCGTCACCAACCGTTCACGGGCCGCATCCTTCCTGACCGATCAACTGCTCAGTGAAGACGAGCAGAACGAGCTCGCCGATCTGGAGCTTTGATGGAGGACCCAGGTGCCCTCCGTCCACATTCCCGTCCTCGCCGACCCGGTGGTGAAGTGGCTGGCGCCCACGGCGCCGGGGCTGCTCGTCGATGCCACGCTCGGGCTCGGTGGTCACGCCCGGGCTCTGCTCGAGGCGGCGCCGGGCTTCCAGCTCCTGGGTGTCGACCGTGACCCGGAAGCCGTCGCCGAGGCGAGGCGACGGCTGGAGCCGTACGGCCGGCGGGTCACCCTTGTCAACCAGAGTTTTGATCGGTTGCCGGAGATCCTCCTCGAGCGGGATCTGCCCCCGCCGGCGGCGATTCTCGCGGATCTCGGTTGTTCGTCGCTCCAGCTCGACACCCCCGAACGGGGATTCTCCTTTTCGGCCGACGGTCCCCTCGACATGCGGATGGGATCCGACGGCCCGACCGCGGCCGAGCTGGTCAACACAGCCGACGAGGAGGATCTGGTGAGTCTCTTCTGGCGCTATGGCGAAGAGCGGCGGTCACGGGCGGTTGGGCGCGCCATCGTCCGCCAGCGTCCGCTGGACTCCACCGATGACCTTCGTCGCTTGATCGAGCGGGTTGTGCCCCGGGGCGGGAGCCAGAAGATCCATCCCGCAACCCGGGTTTTTCAGGCGCTGCGGATCGCGGTCAACGATGAACTCGGCCAGCTCGAACGATTCATCGAACCCGCCGTCCGGTCCCTGCGGCCGGGCGGGCGGATGGCGATCATTTCGTTTCACTCGCTCGAGGACCGGATCGTCAAGCACAGCTTTGCGAGGCTGCAGGGCAAATGCACCTGTCCGCCCGACTTCCCCGAGTGCCGCTGCGAGCCCGAAACGCTGATCCGGGTGCTGACCCGGAGCCCGATTCGACCCACCGATGATGAGATTCGCGACAACCCGCGTTCTCGGTCGGCCCGGTTGCGGGTCGTCGAGCGGAGCGGGGGGAGCTGAAGATGGAACTCCCCGTCATCGGTCCGTCCAACCGGTTTCTGGTCCCCCAGCGCGATCGACGCTGGCCGCACGTGCTGAGCACTTTTCTCCTGCTCTCGGTGCTCGTGGTCGGGGTCCTCGGACTGGTCGGGTGGCCGCGGCTCAAGATCACATCCATCTACTACGACCTCATCCGCCTGCGCGCCGAGGTCGATCAGCTCGAGTCGCGCGAACGTGCCTTGCGGCTGGATCTCGAGTATCTCCGCAGCCCCCGGGCCCTCGCGGCGCGGGCCGCCGAGCTCGGTCTGGTGCCGTCCGAGGACGCGAGTGACAGTCAAGAGGCGGGCCCTGTCGACGGAGGCGTGTCGTGAGCGGCCGGCGGCTCTGGGTGGTCGCGCTGATGCTCGTCGTCGGCGGAATGACGGTGGTGGCGCGGGCGGTCCAGGTGACCGTGGTTGACGGAGACGAGTGGCAGGAACGCGCCCGGCGCCAACACCAACAGATCATCCAGGTACCGGGCCCGCGCGGGACCATTCGAACCGCCGACGGTTACGTGCTCGCCGCCTCGTTGGAGCGGGTCGCCATCCAGGCCGACACCCACCTGCTGAATGACCGGGAGCTCTTCGCCAAGGCGGCGGCGCCGCTCATCGGGATCGATGCCGACGAGCTCGTCGGGCGGCTGACCAGCGGTCCGCGGACGGTGTGGCTGGCGAAACAGGTTGCGGTCGAAACCGGTGAGGCCGTCCGCGAGCTCGCGCCGACCGCGGTGGTCCTGGTTCCCGACTTCGAGCGCGTCTACCCGCTGGGAGAGGTGGCGGCGCCGGTCGTCGGTTTTGTCGGCCGGGAAGAGCTCCGCATGGTGGGCCGGGCGGGTCTCGAACACCACTTCGACGAGATGCTCGCAGGCGATCCCCAGACCTACCTGGCGATCAACGACGCGATCCAACGCAAGGTCAGGCTCGAACGGCTGGAGCGCGGTCGTGAAGGTTATGATCTCGAGCTGTCGCTGCACGCGCGGCTCCAGGCCGTGTGCGAGACCGAGCTTCAGCGAGCGATCAGGGAGCTGCGGGCCGACGCCGCATCGGCGGTGATTCTCGATCCCCGCACCGGCGCCGTCTTCGCCCTCGCTTCGGTCCCGTCCTTCGACCCCGCCGCCCCGGGCCTGGTCCCTCCCGAACAGTGGCGCCTGCGACCGGTGCAGGACGCTCTCGAGCCCGGCTCGACGGTCAAACCCATCGTCGCCGCCGCGGCGCTCGCCGCCGATTCGATTCGACCGGGTGAGCGCTTCAGTTGTCTCGGCCATGGGGTCCGCCTCGCCGGTTTCTGGATCCGTGACCACGTCGCGCCCGGCCGCTACACCCTCGACGAGGTGGTGGCCTACTCGGCCAACACCGGCATCATCGAAGTCGTCGAGCGGATCCCGGAGGATGCCCTTTATCGGACCTTTGCCGCCTTTGGGTTCGGCCGCCGGAGTGAGATCGCCTTTCCGGCCGAAGCTCGCGGTCTCATGCCCGAGGTCCGGACCTGGTCCAAGCTCAGCCGGGCCGGTTTCGCCCTCGGTCAGGAGCTCACCGTGACCCCGCTCCAGGTGGCGTTGGCGTATGCCGCCATCGCCAACCGCGGTTGGTTGCCGGAACCGTGTCTCGTCAACAGCGTTTTTGCCGAGAATGGGTTGGTGTCGGACAAGGATCCGCGCCTGGTGCGGGTCCTCGATGAGGCGCTCGCGGCCCGGCTGACCTCGATGCTCGAGGCGGTGGTCGACGAGGGCACCGGAAAAGAGGCGCAGATTCCGGGTCTGAGGGTTGCCGGCAAGACCGGAACCGCACAGCGGGCGATCAACGGGGCCTTTGACGACGAGCACCATGTGGCGTGGTTCGCCGGTTTCCTGCCGCTGCCTGACCCGCGGGTGGTGATCGTGGTCGCGGTGGAGAATCCGAGGGTCGATTTCTGGGCCTCGACCGCGGCGGCGCCGGTCTTCGCCCGCATCGCCCTGGCTGCCGCCGGCCATCTCGACGTGCCCCTCCACGAGCCTCGAGAGCCTCAAACCGACGCCGTTCGCCTGGCCCGAAACGCCACCGATTCGCGCAGTCACGGAGGGGGCGTGTGAAGCTCGACGACCTCCTCACTCGTTGTCCCGACGCTCACCTCGATGGCGATGGCGGACGGGATGTCGGCGGCATCACCCATGATTCGCGCCTGGTGAGACCCGGCGACGTGTTCGCGGCGTTGCCCGGTTGCAATTGTCACGGCCTCGATTTTCTCGATGCGGCGGTGGCGGCCGGCGCCGCTGCGGTTCTCAGCGATGCGGATCCCCGGTCCGGTCTCGATCTGCCGTGGGTCCGTTCCGAGCGTCCGCGGCGTGACATGTCGGTCATGGCCTGGGCCCTCGCCGGTGATCCGCAGCGCGATCTTCGCCTCATCGGAATCACCGGGACCAACGGCAAGAGCACGACCGCCTCTCTCGTCGCCCAGCTTCTCGACGCCGGTGGTCTGAAGACCGCGGTCGTCGGGACGCTCGGGGCGCAACTCGGTGGCCGGCAGATCGCCGCCAACGAGCGCACCACCCCCGAGAGCACCGACCTGGCGCGGATCTTCCGGTTGGCGGCCGACGGCGGCGCCCGGGTCGTCGCCATGGAGGTCTCGTCGCACGCCTTGATGCAGGATCGGGTGGCCGATCTCGAGTTCGAGGTCGCGGTGTGGACCAACCTCACCCGCGACCACCTCGACTACCACCTGGACATGGACAGCTACTTCGCTGCGAAGCGGCGGCTCTTCGACGAGCACCTGGCGGTCGGCGGACGACGAGTCCTGCCCGTGGATGACCCCTGGGGCGCGCGGCTCCTCGACGAGCCCGTCGCCGGCGATCTTTCGTGGGGGCTCGATCGGGGCGATGTCTGCGCCCGGAATCTGATTTCGAATCTCGAGGGTTCGACCTTCGAACTCCGGCTTCCCGACGACGCGGTCCAGATTCAACTGCCGTTGGTGGGAATCCACAACCTGAGAAACGCCCTCGCTGCAGCCGCAGTGGCCCACGCCTGCGGCGTCGGCGCCGGCGCCATCGCAGAAGGAATGGCTGCCGCGCGTCCGCTCACCGGACGACTCGAACCGGTGGTAACCGACCTCGGGTTTCCCATCTTCGTCGACTACGCCCACACCCCGGAGGGTCTCCGCGCCGTCCTCCAGTCGCTCGCGAGAATCACCGACCGCCGCCTCATCGTCGTCTTCGGCGCCGGTGGTGATCGCGACCGGGGCAAACGGGGTCCCATGGGATTCGCGGTCGGTCAGCTCGCCGATGTCGCGATCGTCACCTCCGACAACCCGCGCTCCGAAGATCCGGTTGTCATCGCCGAGGCCGTGGCCGCCGGGGTCTCGGCAGCGGGCGGCGAGCCCGTGATCGAGCTCGATCGCCGCGCCGCCATCTGCCGCGCCCTCGAGCTCGCCGACGATCGAGCACTCGTCCTGGTCGCCGGCAAGGGTCACGAGTCGACCCAGACCATCGGCGCGCGTCGGATCCCGTTCTCCGATCAGATCGTCATTCGTGAAGAGGCCGCGAGGGCGCCGTGCAGCTGACTGTCGCCGAAGTCGCCCGGCTGGTATCCGGCTCGGTCGCGGGCTCGGCCGGTGTCCAACTCACCGGGGCCGAGGTCGACTCGCGTCAGGTCCGACCCGGCGATCTCTTTGTCGCGCTCCGGGGCGCTCGTTGTGACGGCCACGCCTTTGTCACCGACGCGCTTGCCGTGGCTGCCGCCGCGTTGGTCCGGTACGACGCAGAGTTCGATGCGATTCCCTCGAATCGAGCCCTGATTCGGGTCGAGGATCCGCTCGCCGCGTACCACCGACTCGCGCGGCTCGTGCGTGAACGCCGCGACTGGCGGGTCGCCGCGGTCACCGGATCGGTGGGCAAGACCACGACCAAGGACATGCTTGCTGCGCTTCTCGAGCCGACGTTTTCGGTCGGCGCCACGGCGGGAAATCGAAACTCCACCCTCGGTCTGCCGGCGGAGGTGCTGTCGCAGCCGGAGGACATCGACGTCTTTGTCGCCGAGGCCGGGATGAGCCGCGCGGGCGAGCTCGACCTCATCGGGTCGATTCTCAGGCCGCAGGTCCTGCTCTACACCCGCATCGCCGGGGTTCATGCCGAGTTCTTTGCCGACTTCGAAGGCATCGTCAACGCCAAGGCCGAGCTGCTGCCGCATCTCGATCCCGCCGGCACCCTGGTCATCAATGCCGATGATCCGAGCCAGCGCGCGTTTCCGGATGCGACCTCGGCGTCGGTGCTCCGCTTCGGGAGGCCCGACGCCGACGCATGGCTCAGCGATCTCGAGGACCGGGGCCTCCTCGGAACTCGATTCAGACTCCACCTCCCGTCCGGAGACGCAGACGTGGAACTCGGCCTCGCCGGTCGCCATCAGGCGGAGAATCTGCTCGCCGCCGCCACGGCGGCGGATGCGTTCGGGATCGATGCCGCCGCTGTCGCGGCTGTTGCGCCGACCCTGGAGCCGGCGCCGCACCGCGGCCGGATCTACCGGCTGGCGGCCGGAATCACCCTCGTCGACGACAGCTACAACGCATCACCGCTGGCCATGCGCCGGCTGCTCGAGATGCTGGCGACGGCGCCCGGACGGCGAGTGGCGGTGCTCGGCGAAATGTACGAACTGGGTGGCGGGGCGGCCGAGGCCCACCGACAGGTCGGCCGGGTGGCCGCGGTCTCGTGCGATCTGATGATCGCTACCGGAGGGGAGGCCGCGGGCGAGCTCGCCGGGGCGGCCAGGGCCGCCGGCCGGGATCAAGGAGCGGTGCATCACGTGGGCAGCGCCGAAGCTGCGGCGAAGCTCTTGATGACCATCCTCCAGCCCGGCGACATCGTGCTGATCAAGGGCTCGCGCGGGGTCGGTCTCGAGAGAACCGTCGATGCGTTGCTCAGGTGGGAGGCGGCCTGATGCTTTTTGCCCTCCTGACTTCGCTCTCGGACACCTGGTTCGGGTTCAATGTTTTCCGCTACATCACATTCCGAACCGGTCTCGCGATCTCGACCGCCTTCTTCATCAGCCTGATCGTCGGTCCGTGGCTCATCGAACGGATGCGGTCGTTGCAGATCCGCCAGTCGATTCGAGAGGAAGGGCCCCAACACCACCAGGTCAAGTCCGGAACGCCGACCATGGGCGGGGTCCTCATCGTCGGCAGCTTCGTCCTGACGACGCTGCTCTGGGCGGATCTGCGAAATCGATACGTCTGGACCGTCCTCCTGGTCACGGTGGCCTTTGCCGCCATCGGTTTCGCCGACGACTGGATCAAGGTCCGCAAGCATCGCAACCTCGGCCTCACCGCGCGCCAGAAGTTCGCCCTCCAGATTCTCGTCGGGCTGGCGGCCGGGTTCGCGGTCCGGGCCGTGGCCGGGGGCGCCGCCCACGCGGGCGCCCTCTCCGTGCCGTTCTTCAAGGGCGTGCTGATCCCCATGGGCGTGCTCTATTTCCCGTTCGTGGTCATCGTCCTGCTCGGCGCTTCCAACGCGGTGAATCTCACCGACGGTCTCGACGGGCTGGCCATCGGCGCCATGGCGATCGCGGCCGCAACCTACACCATTTTCGTCTACGTCGCGGATCACGCGCGGATCGCCAACTACCTTCAGATCGTCCCGGTGCCGGGCGCCGGCGAGGTCGCGGTCTTCACCGGTGCGATGGTCGGTGCGGCGCTCGGCTTTCTCTGGTTCAACTGCCACCCGGCCGAGGTCTTCATGGGCGATGTCGGCTCGCTTGCCCTCGGCGGCGGGATCGGCATCGTCGCCGTGGTCGCCAAACAGGAGCTCCTGCTCGTCCTTGTCGGCGGGCTCTTCGTCCTCGAGGCGCTGTCGGTGATGATCCAGGTGCTCTCGTTCAGGTTGCGCGGCAAACGGGTCTTCCGTATGGCGCCGCTCCACCATCACTTCGAACTTCTGGGCTGGACGGAGACCCAGGTGGTGACCCGTTTCTGGATCATCGCAGTCGTCTTCGCCCTTGCCGGCCTGTCGACGCTGAAGCTGAGGTGAAGGTGACGACGATGGATTTCTCGCGGGTGCTGGTGGTCGGGCTGGGACGCTCCGGTGTCGCCACCGCGCGTCTCGCTGCTGCGGACGGCGCCGAGGTCGTGGTCACCGACCGGCGCTCGGAAGCGGTGTTGGCCGAGGTGCTCGAGAGACTTCCGGTCAAGACCCGGAGCTTTCTCGGGAGCCACCCGGAAGCCTGTCTCGACGGCGTCGATCTGGTGGTCGTCTCTCCCGGCGTCCCGCCGACCGCCGAATTGCTGGTCAGCGCGAGGCAGCGAGGGCTCGAGGTGGTCACCGAGGTCGAGTTCGCCTGGCGTCACCGGCGAGACGCACCGTTAGTGGCGGTCACCGGTTCCAACGGCAAGAGCACCGTGACCACCCTGGTGGCGGAGATGCTCCGAGCCTCCGGTTTGGACGCCGTGGCCGGGGGCAATCTCGGGATCGCCGCATCGGATCTGGTTCTGGCCGGCGGCTGGGATCATTGGGTCCTCGAGATCTCGAGCTTCCAGTCCGAGCTGCTGACGATCATGGATCCCACGGTGGCCGTGTTCCTCAATCTGAGCCAGGACCACCTCGAACGCCACGCCGATCTCGACGAATATCTCGCCGCAAAGAGACGGCTCTTCGCCTTCCAAGACGCCGGCGACACCGCCGTTCTCAACGCCGACGACCCGGCCTCGGCGGCCACCGAGACCGCGGCCGCACGGCGGTTCTTCTCTCTCGAGAACCGGGCCGACGCCTGGCTCGACGACGGCCGTTTGCTGGTCAACGGTTCGGAGTTTCTCGCGGTTGATCAGGTCCGGCTCAGCGGCTCGCACAATCTCGCCAACATCCTCGCCGCCGCCCTTGCGGCCACGGCCGTGGGGGCCTCTCCCGAGGCCGCGGCCCGCGCGGCGGCGACCTTCGACGGCCTCGCCCACCGCCATCGCACGGTCCACGAGGCTGCCGGGGTGCGGTGGGTCGACGATTCCAAAGCGACCAACATCGGCGCCACCCTGGCCGCGCTGCACGGCTACCCCGCGGGCTCGCTCCATCTGATCCTCGGCGGCCAGGCCAAGGGCCAGGACTTCAGCGTGCTCGCCCATGAGGTGCGGCGGGCCGTCTCCCGGCTCTATTTGATCGGGGTCGACGGGCCCGAGATCGCCCGTGCCCTGGCCGGCGCCGCGGTGGTCGAAAGCTGTGGAACGCTTCACCAGGCGGTGGGCCGCGCGCGTGCGGCGGCAACACCCGGGCAAACGGTGCTGCTGGCGCCGGCCTGCGCCTCGTTCGACCAGTTCACGGGCTATGACCAGCGCGGCGATGTCTTCACCGCCCTCGCGCGGGAGGAGGCGGCGACATGCCGATAAAGCAGCGCTTCGACCGCCTCCTTCTCGGCGCCGCCATTCTCCAGGTCGGGGTCGGCCTCGCCCTCATGGCTTCGGCGTCGTGGCTCATCGCCACCGAGCGCTACGGTCGCCCGGGATCGTACTTCTTCACCTGGCAGGCCGCCACCGCGGTGGTCGGTCTCGGAGTTCTGATGGTGTGCATGCACGTGCGGTCGGATCTCCTCACCGAGCCCCGGCTGGCCCGGGTCGGCGTCGGTCTGACCTGGCTGCTGCTCGTGGTGGTCTTTCTCCAGCCGCCGGTGGCCGCGACCCACCGTTGGTTGTCCATCGGTGGTTTGTCCTTGCAGCCTTCGGTTCTCGCCCGGGTGGCCTTGATGATCTTTGCCGCGGTGGAGCTCGACCGCGCCCGGCGCGAGGGCTGGCCGGGTCGCCGGATGTGGAGCTTGACGGCGGTCTGTTCCTTCACCGCGGTGCTCATCATCATCGAGCCCGATCTCGGTTCCGGAGCCCTTCTGCTGGTGGTCCTCACCGCCATGGCTTTCGTCGCGGGGACCCCGGTCCGGATGATCGCCGCCCCGGCCGTGGTCGGAGTGCTGGCGTTGGCGGTCGCGGTGGTCACGTCACCCTACCGCCTGGCGCGTGTGCGGGCGTTCGTCGATCCCGACGCCGCCACCGCCGCCGGATGGCAGAGCTACCAGAGCCTGGTCGCCATCGGCAGCGGCGGGATCACCGGACGCGGTTATGGGGCAGGACTTCAGAAGCTCTTCTTCCTGCCCGAGCCCCACACCGACTTCATCTTCTCCATCGCCGGCGAGGAGCTCGGTCTGCTCGGTCTGCTCGGTCTGCTCGGTCTGATCTCACTCATTACCTGGCGGGGCCTGCGGATCGCATCCCGTCTGGCCTCTCCGGACCGGGCGCTCCTCGCCTTCGGCCTGACCTTCGCCTTCGCAGTTCAGAGCTTGATCCACATGATCGTCTGCCTCGATCTCCTCCCCCCCAAGGGCATTCCGCTGCCGCTCGTGAGCTACGGCAAGACCGACCTCGTGGTCACCCTGGCGTCGGTGGGCCTGCTGCTCAACCTGTCGCGGGAGGCAAGCCTATGAGCCGGCGGGTGGTGATTGCGGGTGGCGGCACCGGGGGCCACGTCTTCCCCGGACTCGCCGTGGCGGCCGAACTGCAGTCCCTCGGTGTCGAGGTCCACTGGCTCGGCGCCCGACGCGGGCTCGAGGCCGAGTTGATCCCCGAGCGCAACCTGCCCTTGACCCTGGTTGATCTCGAGGGGATCCAGGCCCGAAGCCCGGCCGAGGCAGCGCGCGCGGTTGCGCTGCTGCCGCGGGCGGTGATCAAGGCGGTGCGGACCCTGCTCGAGCTCGATCCCCTGGCGGTGGTCGGCGTCGGCGGCTATGCCTCGGCCGCAGGTCTCGCAGCGGCCGGTCTTCTCGGGATCCCGATGATCCTCCAGGAACAGAACTCGATCCCGGGCATGACCAATCGATTCCTCGCGCCGTGGGCGGATCTCATCTGCTGCGGTTTCGCCGATGCGGTCGCCCATTTCCCGTCGCTCCCGGCCGAGTGGACCGGCAACCCGGTCCGTTCCCATTTCTTCGAAGTCGATGCGTTGGAACCCCACGATCCGCCCCGCCTCCTGGTCCTCGGAGGAAGCCAGGGATCGCTGTTCCTCAACCGCATCCTGCCGAGGGCGCTGGCGATCCTGCAAACCGAGGGGATGGTCCTCAAAGTCCAGCACCAGACCGGTGGGCGCTGGTCCGAGGTGGTCATGACCAGCTACTCCGATCTCGGGATCGAGGCCGATGTCTCGGCCTTCCTCGCCGAGCCGTGGCGTTCGCTGCGCCAGGCCGACCTGGTGGTGGCGAGATCCGGTGCGCTGACGGTCTCCGAGCTCGCGGCCGCGGGACGTGGTGCGGTGCTGGTGCCCTTCGCCTCGGCAGCGGGCAACCACCAGGAGTTCAACGCCCGCTCGCTCGAGAGGGCCGGTGGTGCGGTGGTGCTGACCGAGGACGAAGCCAACCCGACGACGATGGCCGCGGTCCTCGGTGAGATTCTGAGCGATTCCCAGACCATGGTCTGCATGGGAGCGGCGGCCTCGGCCGTGGCGAGGACCGACGCCGCGCGAAAGATCGCCGATCGGGTGCTCGCCATCGGGGGTGGCCTGTGAACCGGCGCCATCTCCACTTCATGGGCATCGGCGGGGTCGGGATGTGCGGCCTGGCCGAGGTGGCGCATGCCGGCGGCGCCGTGGTGAGCGGCTGCGACGTCGCCGCGTCGAACCGAACCGAGAGGCTTTCGGCGCTTGGAATCGAGATCTTCCTCGGCCACGATCCCGGCCACCTCGAAGGCGTCGACACCGTGGTCTATACGGCCGCGGTCGCCCGCGACGAGGACGAGTTTCTGGCCGCCGGGCAGCGGCGGATCCCGCTGGTCCGGCGGGCGGTGATGCTGGGAGAACTCATGACCGGCCGGCGCGGGATCGCCATCGCCGGCACCCACGGCAAGACCACCACCACGGCGCTCATCGGCCACCTGCTGACCGAGGCCGGACTCGACCCGACCGTGCTGGTCGGCGGCCATGCCCGGTTTGCCGACTCCAACGCCCGCGTCGGCGCCGGAGAGCTCATGGTCTGTGAGGCCGACGAGTACGACCGGTCCTTCCTCGAGCTCCACGCCACGGTGGCGGTGGTCACCAATGTCGAGCCCGAGCACCTCGACTGCTACGGATCCGCGGCCGCGCTCGATGCGGCGTTCGCCGCCTTCTGCAATCAGACATCGGACACCGGCCGTGTGATCCTGTGTCGCGACGACGCCGGATCGTGGGCCCTGGCCGGAGCCGTTCGGCGCCCGATCACCAGCTACGGATTCTCAGAAAAGGCGGATCTCCGCGCGATCGATGTGCGCAGCGAGCCCGGTTGCAGCCGTTTCACCGTGATTCGGAGTCGCGAGACCCTGGGTGAAGCGGTGATTTCACGGCCCGGTCGATTCAACATCCTCAATGCGTTGGCAGCGCTTGCCGTCGGTCTCGAGCTCGATCTTCCCTTTGCGGAACTGGCATCGGGATGCGCATCCTTCAGCGGGGTCGCGCGACGCTTCGACGTCCTCGGTGCGAGGAGCGAGATCACGGTCGTCGATGATTACGCCCACCATCCCACCGAGATCGAGGCGGTCCTCGGGGCGGCGCGACAGGCTTTTCCGGGGCGGCGTCTCGTCGTGGTCTTCCAGCCCCATCTCTTCAGCCGGACGCGGGATTTTGCCGACGGCTTCGGACGAGCGCTGCTCGGCGCCGATGTCGTCGTGGTGCTGCCGATCTACCCGGCTCGGGAGCGTCCCATCGACGGCGTCGATGAAGCGCTGGTGGTCGCGGCGGCAACCCGCCTCGGGCACCCGGCGATCGTGGCCGGTCCCGCCGTGGCCGAGGCCCCGGTCTTTGTCGACCGCCTGCTTTCAGCGGGTGATGTTCTCGTCACCCTTGGCGCGGGTGATGTCCACCGCGTGGCCGAAAACTGGCTGCGAGGTGCCGCATGACATCCGTCCAACGTCGGTTCCTCCCCGATCGATTCCGGCCGCGAACGCCCCGGCGTCGCTCCCGGCGGCGGACCCTGCTGCCGCTGGTCGGGTTGACCGCCGGTTTGCTCCTCGCACCGCTCTGGCGGGTCCAGTCGGTGGAGATCCACGGCGGCGGCGTGGTCCCCCCCTCGGTGACCGCCTCCCTCGAGGGGCTGGTCGGTCACATGGTGCCGATCCTGCAGCTCGACTGGTTGCGCCAGATTGCGGCAACCTGGCCGGCCGCCTCGGAGGTCAGAGTCCATCTCGAACTCCCGGGGACCATCGTCGTCGAGATCTTCCCCGAAATTCCCCGCGGATCGGTCCCGGTGGGGGGTGGTTGGCACGCGGTGGCGATGGATGGTCGGTTGGTCGGTCCGCTCGGCGAACCACGCGTGCCCGAACTCATCGGTTTCCGACACCCGTCCGATCGACGGCTCGCCTTTTCGGTGGCCCGGCGGATCGCAATCGCCAGTGGCGGAGAGGTGATGGCGGTCCACCAGGTGACCCCGGCGGACTATGTCGTCGATCTCCGGTTCGCCGAACCGGATCAATTGACGACGATCCACGTCACTCCGGAGGGCACTGTCGCGGAGCAAGCGTGGTGTGCGCAGGTGATGAACGGGGGAGTGATGGTTGAATGGGCCGACCTGCGGTGGCCGTACCGAATGGTGCTGAGGGCCGGCGCATCGAATGAACTCAATCAACCCCGCCTCGGGCGCGCCGGCGGGGAGGCCGCATGATGAACGATACCGGGCCGCTGGTGGGCATCGATGTCGGCTCGACCCGGGTGTCGGTCGTCGTCGGGACCGTCGAAGACGGCCGTCTGGTGATTCGCGGTTGCGGGCAGGCCGGCCACGACGGCGCCCGTAAAGGAGTGATCGCCAATCTCGACGAAGTCGCGGGTGCGGTTCGGGTGGCTGCGGAGGAGGCCGAGGCCATGGCCTCGGTCCCGGTGGAGTTCGCCGCGGTCGGTCTCGGCGGTCTCCCCATCCAGGGTCTTCCCGCCACCGCATCGGTGCCGGTGACCGGTCGCAACATGACCGTGTCGGAAGATGATCTGCGGCGCGCGCTCACCGCCTGCGCGCAGGTCAGCATCCCGCCCGATTATCGCGTGCTCGACATCATCGCCTGCGGGTATGCGCTGGACGGTCAATCCGGGATGGACCACCCGGTGGGGATGCCGGGCAGCCGCCTCGACGCCTCGGCCTTCGTGGTCTACACCAACAAGACCCACGCCGATACCGTCGAGCAGACCGTCAACCGCGCGGCGGTGGCGGTGAGACAGCTGGTCTACGAACCCCTGGCCGCTGCCGAAGCGGTGCTCACGCCCGACGAACGCGAGCTCGGCTGCCTGCTCCTCGATCTCGGCTACGCAACCACCGAGTGGGTGGTTTTTTCCGAAGGAGTGGTGGTGTCATCGGGCGCGCTTCCGGTCGGCGGACGTCATTTCACGGCCGATCTCGCGGCCCTGCTCAAGACGACCACCGCGGCTGCCGAGCAGACCAAGCGCCGCGTCGGCGCCTCCCTCGAGCGCGAGGGTCTCGATATCGACGCCATCGAGGTGCCGAGCCTCGGCGGCGACGGCAACAGTGTTCATCCGGCCCGATTTGCGGCCGAAATTCTCCACGAGCGCGCCCGCGACCTCTTCATCGGGGTCCACCGGGTCCTCGTCGAGCACAAGCTCGATCGGCTGCCGCGGGCGGGAGTCGTACTGACGGGCGGCGGCGCCGCCCTCGACGGGCTCGAAGAAGTGGCGGAAAAGATATTCGGGCACCGCGCCCGGGTCGGCCGGCCCCTGAACCTGGCCGGTCTCACCGAGCCGGTGTCCGGGCCGGAGTGGGCCGTGGCCTGCGGTCTGATCCGAATGCAGTGCAAACGACGCAACGGACATCTGGCGACTCAGGGGCGAAGCGGCGGCTTGTTGGCCCGGCTCCGCGGCGCCCTCGGCGATTTTTTTGAAATGGGAGGTGGGCATGATCGAGTTTGACAGCGATTTGATTGACGATATCGAGGATTTGGACGACAACGATCCATCCCTGTTCGACGAGGAGCCCGAATCGGGCATCTTCCTCGACGAAGGGACGGCGCCGGCCCGGATCCGGGTGATCGGGGTCGGCGGCGGCGGCTGCAACTCGGTGAACCGCATGATCTCGGCCGGGCTCACCGGTGTCGAGTTCATCGCCGCCAACACCGATGCCCAGGCGCTCATGGCCAGCATGGCGCCGGTCAAGCTCCAGCTCGGCTCCGAGCTGACGCGGGGTCTCGGCGCCGGCGCCAACCCGGAGATCGGCCGCAATGCCGCACTCGAGGCCGACAAGAAGATCTTCGATCTGCTCGAGGGCGCCGACATGGTCTTCATCACCAGCGGAATGGGGGGCGGCACCGGCACCGGAGCGACGCCCGTCATCGCCCAGATGGCGCAGGACGTCGGCGCTCTCACGGTGGCGGTGGTGACCAAGCCGTTCTCCTTCGAGGGGTCGCGGCGGCGGAAGGTCGCTGAGGAGGGGATCGCCCAGCTCGCCGAGCACGTGGACACCCTCATCACCATCCCCAACGACCGACTGCTCAAGTTTGTCGAGCGCAACACCAATTTCACCGATGCCATGCGGATTGCCGACGACGTGCTGCGTCAGGCGGTTCAGGGCATCGCGGACATCATCACCGTTCCCGGGCTGATCAACCGCGATTTTGCCGATGTGCGCACGGTGATGAAGGGAATGGGCCACGCTCTCATGGGTATCGGTCTCGCATTCGGTGAGCACCGCGCGGTCGAGGCCGCACAACAGGCCATCGCCTCACCGTTGCTCGAGGAGACCTCCATCGAAGGTGCGCGCGGGCTTCTCATCAACATCTCCGGCGGCACCGATGTGACCTTGAACGAGATCAACGAAGCGGCGGAGATCATCACCGAAGGCGCCGATCCCGACGCCCAGATCCTCTTCGGCGCGGTGGTCGATCCCAAGCTCGAGGACTGCCTGCAGGTGACGGTGATCGCCACCGGATTTCGCTGCGAGCAGGACTCGGTGCGGATGCCGGTGAAGGAGCTGCGACCGCTCACCGATCCGGTGGTGGAAGACGCCCCGAAGGCGCGGGCGAGCCGCTTTTTCGTACCCGGCGGGCCCAACTCGGAGTACGGCATCAACCAGACCGACGATTACGAGATTCCGGCCATCCTGCGTAAACAGATGGACTGAGCCAACTGTCACTGATTATTTCGTTCCCGAGGCTTGCTTCGGGGGCGTATTTCGCCCCTCCCGCTCACTCACCTCCCGGCGGGAGGGGCCATCTTTTTCAGGCGGCCGCCGACGGCGGCCGCCTGAAAAAGATAGAGTAGGGTGGAGACATGGCACTCCCGTACAGACTCATCACCATCGGACCGAGTCACTACTGTGAGAAGGCCCGGTGGGCTCTCGATTTCTTTGCTGTCCCATACTCCGAGGAGCCCCACCCGCCGCTGCTCCACTGGGCCTGGAGCCTGTCGTCGGGGGGCGGTCGAACCGTGCCGGTTCTGGTTGTCGGCGCGCGGGTGCTCGATGATTCCACCGCGATCCTGCGTTTTCTCGACGAGCAATACGGCGGTGAACGCCGGCTCTACCCGACGGACCCCGAACTCCGCACCGAGGTCGACGAGCTCGAGGAGCTCTTCGACGCTCGGCTCGGCCCGCACACCAGGAGGATTGCCTATTTTCACCTCCTGCCGCACCGGTCGCTGACCCTCGCGGCCGTTTCACCCGGTGTCGGCGCCGGCCAGAGGATGGTCTTCAGCCTCGGTTTCCCGGTCTTCCGTTGGCTCATGCGCAGGGGGATGAACATCAATCCGGCATCGGTCGAACGATCGGTCGGCTTCGTGCGGCAGGCCTTTGCAACTGTGGGCGATCGGCTCGCCGACGGCCGCGGATTCCTCGTTGGTGGCGCCTTCAGCGCCGCCGATCTCAGTTTCGCCGCCCTGGCGGCGCCGGTGCTTCTGCCGCCGCAGTACGGCGCGGCGCTCCCGTCGCTGGAGGCGCTTCCCGAGGCCGTGGTCGACCTCATCTCGGAGCTTCGCGGCAGCGCGGCGGGGGACTTCGGTCTCCGCCTCTACCGGGATCACCGATGACGGCGCGGGAGATCACCCTCGATCTCGGGCGCCGGCGCGTGGCGGCCCTCGAGTGGGGACCGTCCGATGGCGCGCCGGTGCTCGCCGTCCACGGTTGGCTCGACAACGCCGCGAGCTTTTCGGGTTTGGCGCCGATGCTCGACGGCCTGCGGATCGTCGCCCTCGATCTTTCCGGCCACGGCCGTTCGGAGCACCGGCCGGAGGCCCACAGCCACTACTTTGTCGACTGGGTGCCGGAAATCATCGATGCCGCGGACTTCCTCGGGTTCGAACGCTGTGCCCTGGTGGGGCATTCGATGGGGGCGGGAATCGCGTCGCTGGTGCCGGCGGCAGTTCCCGGGCGGATTGCCAAGCTGGTCCTCCTCGAGGGTGCGGGTCCGTTGACGACGCCGCCCGAAGACGCCCCCTCCCTGCTGCGGCGGGCGCTCGAGGACGAGCGTCGGGTCGCCGCGGGGTCGGCGAGGATCCACCCGGATCTGGGCAGCGCGGTCGCCGCCCGGTGCCAGGGCACCGATCTCGACCCGGTTTCAGCCCGGGTTCTCGTCGAGCGTTCGGTGGAAGCTGTCGACGGCGGTCTTCGATTCACCTTCGACCCGAGGTTGAAGACCAGGTCGAGATGGCGCTTCACCGAGGAACAGGTGCTCGCGTTTCTCGCCGCCATCGACTGTCCGGTCCTCGCCATCCGGGCGGCCTCGGGCTGGCCGGTTCCGGAAGAACAGATGAATACGCGCTTGAACGCCATCCCCGACGTGACCAGGGTCGAGGTCGAGGGTGGTCATCATGTGCACCTGACCCACCCCGAGCGGGTGGCGCCGGAGGTCAGGGGTTTTCTCGATAGGTCTTGACCGGCTGCCCGTCGTGCAGTCGATCGTGTCCGGAGACGACAACCTCGTCTCCCTCGGCGAGCCCCGAGAGCAGCTCCACATCCCGGTCGGAGCGTCGGCCGACGGTGACCTCCGCGCTTCGTGCGACGCCGTTCGACACCACGACGACTCGTGCGGTTTCCGCGCCCTCACCGAGCAACGCCGCCGCCGGCACCACGAGAGCGTTTCGCTTTTCGAGCAGGATTCGCAGCGAGATGATCATGCCGCTCCGCAACTCGCCGTCGGGATTGGCGATTCGGGCCTCGACCTCGAATGCCCGGGTCACCGGGTTCGCGGCGCCGCCGACCCGCTCCACGACTCCGGAGAAGATCTTCCCCGGAAATGCGTCCGAGGTCGCCTCGACCACCTGCAACGACCGAAGACGGACCACGTCACGGTCGGCGACCTCGACCACCACGAGGACGTCCTCCATGTCCTCGATCACCGCGATCGGCATGCCCGGCGCAACGAACTCGCCCGGTTCCACCTCGAGTCGGGCCACGGTGCCGGTCAACGGCGCGTGGATGCGGGTCTTGGCGGCCCTTTCCTTGAGCTGGGCGATTCGAGCCTGAGTCGAGCGATAGGCCGAGTCGAGTCCGAGGTACTGGTTCTTGCTCTGGTCGAGGGCCGACCGGGTCACCGCGCCATCCGCAAAGAGCCGTTGCTTGCGTTCGTAGTCCTCGCGGGCGAGCTCCACCTGTGCGGTGGTGATCGACGACGACGCTTCGGTGATCTGGAGCCGGATTTCACGGTCGTCGAGCCGGATCAGTTCGTCGCCGGCCCGCACCGTCGATCCGCGCTCGGCGGGGGCAGAAACCACCCGGCCGGGGATTTCGGCGCTCACCGTGACCTGGCGTTGCGGTTTGACCGTGCCGGCCGCCGAAACCGTGAAGCTCAGTTCCTTGCGGATGACCGGGCGGACCTCGACGATCATCTCCTCCGCGGCGGCCGTCGGCCCGCCATCCCGGCCACTCTGGGGGGCGACCCGATTCAGCAAACGGGAGCCGGCGAAAACCGCAACCAGCACCACGACGGCAACGGCGGCCAGCGCCATGACCCAGCGGGGAATCGGCGCGGCGTCGTGTCCGTGCGCTTCCTCCCGGTGCGCCGCCCGGGCCGGAGCGGCCGGCAACTGCAGACCGAGCTGGGTCCGTCTGAGCAGAATGTCATCATCGGCGGTGTCGGGAGGTTGATCGCTGACCAGGACTTCGGTGCGACCCAAGGTGAGATGATCGCCGGTCCGGATCTCGGCCTCGAGGACGGCTTCGGAGTTGACCTGGGTGCCGTTGGCGCTCTCGAGGTCGCGAATCATCACCCGGCCGTCCTGCCAGAAGATCACCGCGTGGCGACCGGAGCAGCCGGAGTCGTCCAGAACCACATCCGAGCCTTGCGAGCGACCGATGATGTAATCCGCGCCGGCGACGATCTTGACTGCACGAACGCCGTCGCGAGCCTGAATGTGGAGGTAGAGCACCTTGGTCGACGGTGCGGCGGCGACGGCGCCGCCGCCGATCGGGATCGCGACGGTCTTTGCGCTCTGACCCGCCGGGAACGAGAACGCGAGTTCGAAATCACCCAGGGTGAGCCTGAGTCCTTCCGACAGAAGATAGTCGGGCACCCGCCGGTCGCCGATGACGATGCCGTTGGTGCTGCCCAGGTCGGTGATCTTGAAGAGTCCGCCCTGGTCGACGATCTCTGCGTGGTGGCGGGAACAGGCGGCGGAATCGAGAACGAGATCGTTGTCGTCCTCGCGGCCGATTCGCACCCTCCCACCTTCGAACCGATGGCTGGTTTCAGGTTCCCCGGGACGAGATGTCGTGATGATGATCATGGTGCGTGACCGGTTCTCCCGGTTGATGGTATCACGAGGATGCGACGACCTCTCATCAGTCCGCCGCCGTCCCGAATGTCGGGGCTAAACCCGACGGACGACGACGATGGTGCGGTCGTCGGCGAAGGGTTGGCCGGCAGTGTAGTCCTCGAGAGCCCTGTCCACCGCTTCCGCGAGCTCGGCGGGTTCTTGCAGCTTGTTCCGGACGCAGACCTCGGCCAGCCGATCCTGACCGAACTCCTCCGCGGTGGGGTTCTCGGCCTCGGTGTAGCCGTCGGAATAGACCACCAGCGTATCGGCGGTTTCGAGCACGACCTCGCGCAGTTGATACTCGGCGGGTGCGACGAGCCCCAGGGGCGGACCGGTGGAGCTGAGCCACTCGACGGCGCCCGACGCGCGCACCAGGCAGGCCGGCGCGTGGCCGGCGTTGGCAAATCGAAAACGGCCGTTGGTCGGTTCGAGGACGCCGAGAAACATGGTCGCGAATCGATTCGACGGGGTTCGGTCGAGAAGTTTCGGGGACACCCGGTTGAAGATCTGGTGCGGAGGCAGGCCGTCTTCGATGGGCACCGAGACCATCGCCTCGAGATATCCCGTGACCATGGCCGCCGAGATGCCCTTGCCCGAGACATCGGCGAGGGCGAGGACGAACTCGTCGCCCCCGGCCCGTTCGACGAGCTGATAGTAGTCCCCAGAGACACCGCGCGAGGGTTTTGCGGCGCCGTACAGCCGATAGCCTGCGACCTCCGGGAGTCTTTCGGGGATCAGGGCCACCTGGAGCCTTCGAGCGATGTTGAGTTCGCGTTCGAGCCGTTGTCGCTCCACCGCCTCCTGGGTGAGGGCCAGGTTGTGGATTCGGAGCGCGGCCACCGAGGAGAGGGTCACGAGCAGTTCGAGATCCTCTTCACTGTACTGTCGGACCGCCGCATTCGAGCCGAGCACGATGAGGCCGAGGGCGCGGTCCGGGGCGTAGAGCGGGGCCGCCAGCAGCGAACGCACACCGGCTGCGACCAGACTCTCGGCCTGGGCGAAGCGGTGATCCGATCGGGCGTCGGTGACCAGGGCCGCCATGGCCTTGTCTCCGACCTCGGTGAACAGGTTCTCCGAGTACAGCGAACCGAGCGAGGAGCGCGGCCCCGATCGGTTGGCGACGCAGGTGTAGCTGCCGTCTTCGCAGCGCATGAAGACTTCGGCGCGCTCGGGCTGGAGGTGGGCGAAGATGTGGTCGAGGATCAACTCGAGCAGGTCTTCGAGACCGATGGATCTCGCCATGGCCTGGTGGACCCTGTTGAGCAGCGCCAGGCGGGTCGCATAGCTTCGCAGCGCGGACCCATCGGTCTCTTCGGTATCGGGTGGCGGGGTGGCGGTTCGGCGAAGGACCTCGGCCGCGGATCGGAAGAGACGGTCCGAAGATGACACATCGGTGGTCACATCGGAGGGCGTGCCGGCCTCGGGCCTGGCCCGGACCTTGATCAGGCTGGCGGAGAGCGCGATCACATCTCCCGCCTGGATCGTCGTCGGTTGTTCAACCCGGCGGCCGTTGACGAAGGTTCCGTTGCGGGAACCGAGATCCTCGATCCGCCATTCCTCGCCGGAGTTGAAGATGCGGGCGTGACGACGCGACAGAAAGCGATCCGCGATGGTGACGTCACAGAGGGTCGACCTTCCGACAAAGAGCGTCTCGCCGTCGATCTGGTGATCGAAGGGCTCGCCTTCGGCCGGGGTGACTGAGAGCAGGAACATGACTGTTGCCATTATGACACCGAAGGTTCGAGGCGTTCTTGGCTATAATCGCCGGGTCAGAAGGAGTGGGTATGTCTGGATATCGTTTTCGCTGGGTTCCGGTGTTCGTCCTCGGTCTCCTCGGCGGTATCGGCCTGACGGCGTTGGCCACGGCCCAGCGAACCGGCGTCGTCGTCGAGTCGAGAGCCGTCACGCCGCGTGCCGAGCTCACCGCCGAGGAACGATCGGTGACCTCGCTCTTCCAGGAAGCCGGTCCGTCGGTGGTCTATATCACTTCGATCTCGCTTCGCCGGGATTTCTTCCGGCTCAACGTCATGGAGATTCCGAGCGGCACCGGATCGGGTTTCATCTGGGATGACCGGGGCCACGTCGTGACCAACTACCATGTCATCCGCGACGGCAATCGTGCCGAGGTGACCCTCGCCGATCAGACGAATTGGCCGGCGACCGTGGTCGGAGTGGCTCCGGAGAAGGACCTCGCGGTGCTCCGGATCGATGCGCCGAGGGGGAGTCTCCGGCCGCTGCGAATCGGTGAATCGGCAGATCTCCTGGTCGGCCAGAGCGTGCTCGCCATCGGCAACCCCTTCGGCTTCGATCAGACCCTCACCACCGGGATCATCTCCGCCCTCGGTCGCGAAATCGACTCGATGGCCGGGGTTCCCATCCGTGATGTGATCCAGACCGATGCCGCCATCAACCCCGGCAACTCCGGCGGCCCGCTGCTCGACAGCGCCGGCCGGCTCATCGGGGTCAACACCGCCATCGTCAGCCCGTCGGGCGGCTATGCCGGACTCGGTTTCGCCATCCCGGTGGACACGGTCAACTGGGTGGTGCCGGAGCTCATCACCTATGGTCGGATTCGACGACCGGTCCTGGGCGTCGACCTGGTGAGTGACCACGCGACGCGGCGGCTCGGGCTCGAAGGCGCTCTCGTGGCTGCCGTGTATCGCGGCAGCGGCGCCGACGAGGCGGGAATGCGGCCGACCTATCGCAACCGGGGCGGACAGTGGGTGCTCGGGGATCTCATCGTGGCCGTCGACGGAACGCCCGTGCGCTCCGGCGGCGAGCTCGGGTTGGCCCTGGAGAGAAGGGCCGCCGGCGAAACCGTCACGGTGACCGTCGACCGAGAAGGCCGGCAGGTCGATCTCCGGGTGGAACTCGGCGAAGCCGAGCAGTAGCCCGAACTCTCACTTGCCCAGCAGTCTCCGGTGGATGACTTCCCAGGCGTGGAAGGCCCGTTGGCCCTCGGCGGCGCCGACGAGGACGGAGTAGATCACCGGCAGAACGATGAGGATCAGGATCGTCGAGCCGAGGAGGCCGAAGATCACCGCGAATGCGAGCGGCGACCACAGGGTGCCGCCCCAGATGGCGAGGGGGGCGAGACCGCCGATGGTGGTGATCGACGTGACGACCACCGGACGGAACCGGAGCCGGCCGGCTTCGATCAGCGCCTCGAGCCGCCGCTTACCCTCGACGCGCTGCAGGTAGTTGGTGACATCGGCGAGGACAATCGAGTCGTTGATGATGATCCCGGTCAGCGAGATGACGCCGATGAACGCCATCAGGCCGAACGGGCTGCCGGTGATGAGGAGCCCGATCATGGCTCCGGTCAGACCGAGGGGTACGGTGAGCAGGATGACCAGCGGCTGGACAAAGGAGTTGAACTGAACGGCCAGCAGCGCGTAGATCGCGAGCACCGCGAGCAGCATGGCCTGCCAGAGACCGGCGAAAGCCTTCTGTCGCTCCTCCTGCTCGCCGCCGTACTCGAGGGTGTATCCGTCGGGGAGAGCGAGGTCGGCGATCAGATCTCGGATCTCGGCGAGGGCCTCGCTCGGGAGTCGGCCCGCAACTTCGGCTGAGATGACGACCACCCGGTGACCGCCGAGGCGGGTGATCTCGGCCCAGCCGACGTTCTGATGAACCTGTGCGATCTCGGAAAACGGAACGACCGCGCCGTCCCGGGTCGGCAGGTAGAGCCGTTCGAGCGACGAGACCTCACCCAGAGAGGCGCGGTCGAGACGGACCACGACCGGGACCTCCTCGCCGGCGGTTCGATAGCGGGTGGCCTCGACACCGTTGAGGGATGCGAGCACCGTCTGCGAGAAGGTGAACCCGTCGACGTCGAGGAGCGCCGCCTTGCGCCTGTCGAGCTCCAAGATCAGCCGGGGCGTCGTGTCGCCGAGGCTGTCGCGAATGTCGGCCAACCCGGGAACTCCGGTGATGAGGCCCCGGACCGTCCGCCCGAGCTCGGCAAGAGTGGCCAGATCGGGACCGAGAATCCTGAGTTGGATCGGCGCCGCGCCCATGAACCCCTGCTCGAAGATCTTGGCATCGACCGACGCGCCGGCGATGGTGGCGAGCTCGGACTCCAACCGTGCGACGTATGCTTCGGCATTCTCATGACGCAGGTTGACCAGGATCTGGGCGAAATTGGTCTTGCGCCGCTCGCGGGTCACGTTGTAGTAGATCAGCGGGTTGCCCATGCCGATGTTGGTGGTGAAGGACTGAACCTCGGGTTGCTCCGCGAGCACGGCCTCGACCTGGGCGGCGACGCCGTCGGTGGTTTCGAGGCTCGCTCCTCCCGGGAGGCGGATGTTGACGAAGAAGAAGCTCTTTTCGGCTTTGGGAAAGAGTTGAAAACCGAGAATGGGAATGATGGCGAGGCTGAGACCGAAGACGGTGGCCGCCAGGGCAAGGGTCGTCGGCCGGTGGCGGAGCGCCCACTTGACGACTTCGCTGTAGAAGTCGATCGCCCTCGACGACTCGGTCGCGGTCGCTGCGGGCGGCGGGAAGCTCCGCCAAAGGGTGTAGCAGAGCAGGGGGATGACCGTGAGGGCGACCAGCAGCGAACCGACCAGTGCGTAGATCACACTCAGAGGTAGGCCCGCGATGAAGGCGCCCATGTTGCCCTCGAGCAGCAGCATGGGGACAAAGGCCGCCACAGTCGTCAGGGTCGAAGCGACAACCGGGGTCTTGACCTCGTCGACCCCGATGATGACCGCCCGGCGGAGTTCGTCGCCGGCGTCGAGGTGGCGGCCGATGTTTTCGACGACCACAAGACTCGAGTCGACGAGCATCCCGAGCGCGAGCACCAGCCCGAAGATCGACACCTGGTTGAGGTCGACTCCGGTCAGGCGCATGACGGTGAGCGCGAGCAGGACCGAGAGCGGGATCGAGACCGACACCACCAGACCCTGGCGCCGGCCGAGGAAAAACCCCACCATCAGGATGACGATGACGCCGCCGCCGACGGCGTTCCAGCCGAGACCGCCGAGGAGCTCCGATACGCTCTCTCCACGGTCGTTGAGCACGGCGAGCTCGAGGGTGTCGGGCAGGGTCGGCCGGAGGTCTTCGATCGCCCGCGCGACCCGCCTCGCGACGGTGACGGTGTTGCTTCCCGGGCGCTTGACCACCGACAGCAGGAGGGCCGGATGGGCGTCGTGCCGGACCAGGTAATAGGGGTCCTCCGTCGTGTTCCGCACCGCGGCGATGTCACGGATCGTGACCAGCGAGTCACCGAAGCGACCGATCACGGTGTCGCGGATCTGTTCGAGATCGCGGAACTCGTTGCCGTTGTCGAGGAGATAACGGGTCGTACCGACATCGAGGGTCCCGCCGGGTATGGCGGCGTTCTCGAGTCGGAGGGTCTCGACGATCCTGGCCAGCGGGATCCTGAGCTGCGCCAGTCGGGCATTGTCCACGTCCACCATGATGCGTCGTTCGGGGAGGCCGTCCGTGTCGACCCGGGCGACCCCGCCGACCTCCTCGAGTGCGTCCCGAATCTTCGCCGCCCAACCATCGAGGACCTGCAGATCGTCGAATCCGGACACCGCCAGGAGCACGGTGGGGATCTCGGCGGTAGTGAAACCCTCGACGACGGGTTCGTTGATCGAGTCCGGAAGATCGGGTCGAACCTCATCCACCGTTTCACGGATGGTCTGAACCGCGTCCGCGGGGGTGACGTCCGGACGCAGGGTGATCGCCAGCATGACGAGCCCGGCGATCGAGCTCGACTGCACGGTTTCGACCTCGTCGAGCTCGAGCACCGCTTCTTCGATGGGCCGCGTGACCAGGGCCTCGACGGTTTCCGGATCGGCGCCCGGAAAGGTGACGACGACCCGGGCGTCGAAGACGTCGAACTCGGGGTCCTCGCTCCGGGGCAGGGTGAGCAAGGACCACAGACCGGAGACCAGCAGGGCGGCGACGACAAGGATGCTGACGCGGTAGTAGCGCAGCACCCCGGACATGAGCACCGAGTCGCGCCGACCTCCCTGGCTTTCAGGGGGGAGCATCAGCTTCTCCGCCGTCTGCCGTCGCGGCGCATCCGTTGCTCGGGTGAATCTGGCATCATGTTGTCAGCCTAGAGAATACTATGGATGACAAGGGGTCGCTTTTCCGAAAGGAGTGTGTGGTCATGCGTCGAGTTCCATTGGTGATGATCCTGTCGATCGGCGTGGCGCTTGCATCGGCGGGGGGTTCGGGGGCCGAGGACCTCTCCCTCGAGGAAGCGTTGCAGCTGGCGGTCGAAAGCAACCCGGTCATCGGTGCGGCAACCGCGGAGGTCGAGGCGGCCGAGGCAGGGGTCAAGCTCGCTTCGGCGCGTTTCTGGCCGACGCTTTCCGCCGCGGGCAGTTACGGCACCTTCAGCGGCGACGTGCTCTACGGCCGCTTCATCCCCGGCGCACCGGGCGACGGGGTGGTTCCGGTGGGCGAATACGACACCAACAAGATGGCCAACCTCGAACTCAAACAGGTGCTCTATGCAGGCGGCGCCATCGGCGCCGAGAAGCGCCTCCGCAAGGTCGAGCGCCAGGTCGCCGGGCAGACCCTGCGCGAGCACCGGCTCGAGATCGAATCCCAGGTGACGCGGACCTACTACGAGGCAGTGCTCGCCGAGCACCGGCTGGAGGTCGCCGGTCGCAGCGTCGAGAGGTCACGAGACGGTCTCGAGACCGTCCGCGCGCGGCATGCCGAGCAGGAGGCGCTCGCGGTCGAACTGCTCGGTGCCCGGGGCAAGCTCGCCGCCGACGAGCTCGCCCTGCTCGAGGCCGGGAAGGCACTCGGTCTCGCGCACCGGAAGCTTGGAGTGCTGATCGGGTCGCCGAGCGGGGAGGAGTTCCGGCTCACGACCGACCTCGATCCGCCCCTCGATCTGCTTCCCGAAACCGAGGCCCTGAGCCGGGCGGTTGCGACCGGTCCGGCCGTCGAGCAGGCGAAGCTGATGACGGATCATGCCGAGGCCGCCGTCGGCGTGGCGCGAGCGCTGGGCCGTCCCAAGCTCGAGCTGGTGGGTCTCTACTCGTGGATCGACAACGACCTGTTTTTCAAGGGCGACTACGCCGCAGCGTCGATCAACCTGGCGATCCCGTTCCTCCAGGACATCAAAGCGGGCCGGGCGTCGAAGCGCGTCGCCGAAGCCCGAAGCCGGCAGGCCGCCGAGCTGCGGCGTGGGGCGGTCGACCGCGTCGGGCTGGAGGTCGAAACCCGGTTCGGGCAACTCGAGGTGGCGCTGGCGGCGATCGAGGTCGCCCGTCTGAACCTCGAGTTCCAGGCCGAGAACTACCGGGTGACCCAGAGCGCCTTCCGCGAGCAACTGGTCACCTTCAGCGAGCTTCTCGATCGCCATGACGCACTATCCAAGGCCGAGCTCGATCTCTTCGGCGCCCAGTTCGAGGCTCGAATGGCCGAGGCCGAGATCCTCCGGTTGGTGGGGGATTGAGACGGGGAACCGAACTCGCTGCGCTCCGGCGTTTCAGTCCTTGGATTCGAGGCTGATGCGGCGGCCGCCGGCGAGGAGTTCGTAGCCGATCGGGGTCTCGAAGACCTCGAGCAGGGTGACGGCGTCGCCGGCGGGGGCCGGAGCGGGTATCGCCGGCGCGGTGATCTCGACGGCGCGCGCATTGAGGTTGTCGAGGGTCTCCGAAAAGGCCCGGTCGACGAATCGCCGCAGGAAGCCCTTCGGGACGAAGGAACCGACGAGACCGGCGTCGATCTCGAGCTCGCAGACCAGGGTCGTGCCGCGGCCGTCGGGCGGGGTCATGAATCGCCAGTGGGTGTCCCACCGTTTGAGCCAACCGGTGCGCTGGTGTTGGACAAAGCCGTCGGCTTCGATTCGGCAGTCGAAGACCCCGTGCATCCGCTGGCCCATGAAACGACCGTCGACCTCCACTTCGAGCGCTGTTTCGGCACGGTTGAGGACGGTCGAACGTGCCACCCCCGCCTGCCAGGCGGGCCAGGCCTCGGCGTCGATGAAGATCGATCGCACCAGCTCCGGCGGGGCATCGAGGCGGCCGAACTTGCGGATCACTCCTCACCCCCGATGCGGAGCAGCTCAACGATGTCGTCGCCGATGTGCGCCTCGATGACATTGCCGCGACGAATCACCGCGAGGACGCGGCGGTAGGTCGCGAGCTGGGCCGTCGGCGGACGCCTGAGTTGGGACGCGATGATCGCGGCCGCGTCTTCGAGGGCGGTGCGGAGCCGCCGGCCGGCGGCGAACGCGAACAGCGGCGTCGGAACCCTGATTTCGGCGTCGAGCACGAGGCCTTCGCCGGCATCGTCGCGGAGGTTCCAGCCGCCGGAAATGCCGTCCGCGTCGCTCCTGTCCACCTGCTCGAATCGCGCACCGTTGGGTGGTGATGCCACCACCTCGAGCACCAGCGGCTCGCCGTTCGCGATCAGCTCGATGACCGAGACATCGCCCTCCGTCGTCAGCACCCGGACCGCGGTCACCCGGGGCAGCCAGGAGGCCGACTGTTCGTGGTCGGTCAGCAGGGACCACGCCGCCGCCCGGGTGGCGGTGATGGGGACCGAAACGGCGGCGCGGCGGATCACCGCTCCTCCCCGCTGTCGCGGTATCGCCGGTAGCGTTCGAGGAGCTGCTCGGGGAGTCGTTCGGTGGTTTCGAATCCGGCGGCGGCGGCCGCGAACAGGCTCGTCGGCAGTTCGCGCACAACCGCCTGAACGTTCTCCGCCTCATCGACCTTCGATGAATCGCCGAGCTTGGTCAGAAAGCGTTCGAACGCCGTCGCGACCCCGCGCAGACCGGCCGCCGCAGCGATCGCGAGTGCGTACTGACCGCGGGCCAGACTGAGGAGGGGATCCCGGTCGTCCTCGTCGGTCATCGAAAAGTCGCCGGACGACGGTGGTGAATCGGGGATCGGTTCGGATGCATCCACGGATTGCGAGGCGATGGCGCCGGTCGCAATCATCCGCTGCTGGAGATCGCGAATCCGCTCGGCGAGGGTGGGCAGCAGGCACCAGGCGATCTCGGGGTCCTTACGGGTCAGGGTCTGAAAGCTGTTGCGGGTGATCAGCAGGCACCGGGTGGGCTCCAGCGCGACGGCGCTGGCCGACCGCGGCTGATCGTCGATCAGGGCCATCTCGCCGAGCAGATCGCCGCGCTTCATCATCGCGAGCCGGAGAATGTCGTCCCCGGACCGTTTGGTGATTTCCACGGTCCCGGAGACGATGACGAAGAGTCCGAGGCCGTTGTCGCCCTCGGAGATCACCACCGCGCCGGGTTCGAAATCACGGGGGACGCACAGCGCGGCGAGCTTGCGCAGGCTCCGGCGCTCGAGGCGGGCGAAGAGCGGCGCCCGGGCGAGGAAATCTTCCGGGTCGAGGTTCGGGTCGGTGTCGGTCATCGTCACCACATCTTACCTGGCGGTGCCGCCACCGACGAGCCTGAAGATCCCCGCTGCGGCCGCGACGAATCCGAGCGCCACGGTCCACTCGATCCAGCTCTGTCCGGGGTGGGACCGAACGGCGGTGACACCGAGGATCGTGGCCGCCGCGAGCACCGCCATCGCGCCGGTGAAGATCTGCCACGAAGCGGCGCGTTTCGCCCGTGCCGAGGGGGCGGCCCCGCGATCCTCGGTTGAGGTCAGGAAACGGCGGGTCAGGCGGTCCGGATCTTCGAGAACCTCGCCGATGACCGGCGTCAGCTCTTCGACGGCGCGGATCAGGGCCGCTGAACCGAGGTGCTCCCGAACCGAGACCGCGGCCGCGACCAGCCTGAAGTCGTCGATGGCGCCGGCCAGGGCATCGGTGCCGGGCGCCAGGGACCGTGCCGCCGCCTCGAGTTCGGAGAAACCGCGGATAAACGCGACTGCGTGGCCCTTGGGTCGGTAACCCATCTCTCTCAGCGTGCGCCAGTAGACAAAAAGACTGTCGGCGATCCGACGGCCGGCATAGTCGTCGGTCCAGCCGCCCGAGCGGAAGGTCTCGGCCTGCCGGAGTTCGGACCGGACCCGGAGTGCATCGGCGGCGCCGTCGAGCTCGGTGCATTCGGCCAGAAGCGCGTCGCATGCGCGATCCGGATCGTCTCGCGCGGTGGCGATGATGGCGTCGATGAGGTGACGGCGCCAGCGTGGATCGAGGGTCGTGACGAGCCCGCCGGTGATCGCGAATCGCTCGTCGGTCACGGGCCGGAGATGATCCGCAAGGGGGCCCTCGGGGCAGCTGCCCTCGAGGAGCGACTGCTGCAACCAGGCCTGGCACATGCGGCGGGCGAGCGTCGGTCGGGGATTGCCGGGGGCGGCGGCCAACTCGCCGAGCGGCGAGCCGCCGGCGCGGTGGGTGACGGCGACATCGCGGCCGCAGAGCTCGTGCAGTACGGTCGGGACCTCGAACGCATCGAAGGCGCCGACCTCTGCCGCCAAGCGGTCGAGGCCGACAATTTCCTGACCCAGGTCGAGCTGTCGGTCGAGCCAGACGACAAAATCCTCGATCAGTGATCGAGGGGTTTCGCCGGCGATGTCGAGTTCCTCGAGAACCGGGAGGAGATCGAGCTCGGTGTCGACGAGGGCCCGGGCCTCGGGTCGAACGAGCTTCACCGTCACCTCGGTGCCGTCGCAGAGCCGGGCGTCGTGCCATTGGTGCAGTACCGTGGTGCGTCCCGGCCCGTCGAAGGCGCTGAAATGGTCGGCGAGCGGGCCGCCGAGATGCGTCGAAAGCAACCAACCGACCCTGGGCATGGGCGTGGGATCGACCGCGATCCGGATTCGATCGAGGTCGCGACAGTCCCGCAGCGGCAGGCAGTCGGTCCGGTCCGCGAGGTAACGCCCGAAGAGCGCGAAGAGAGGACCGATGGCGGGCAGGGCTCCGGCCATTCGTTCGCCGACGCCGGCGAGGCGGAGGCCTTCGTTGGGTTTTCGCTGTCTGCTGCGGATCAGGTTCCTGGTCGCGAGCTCGGTTCGAACCCGCTCGAGCCGACCGTGCCGCGACATCCCCGGTCAGACCCGGTCAGGCCGTGGCCGAGGCCGCACGGGTCGGCTTCTTCTTGGCGCGGGCCGGCTTCTTCTTCTCGCCGGCCAGATCGCGCAGGGTGTCCGCCGATTCTTCGACGAAGTCGGCCGCCCGGTCGAGGATCTTGCGCGGCTTGAGCTCCTCACCGCGGAAGATGTCGAAGGTGAGGTCGACCATGTCGTTCTGCAGCGTTTGACCGGCGTCGAACATCGACGCGTTGCGCTCGCTGAGGCGTCCCTTGGCGGCGGTGGTCACCGCATCGAGATCGCGACCGATCCGGACCCGGCGCTCGCCCGAGTCGTCGTCGGCGACGAGGTGCCGGAGCTGATCGAGGCCGAACAGGGTCATGGCCCACGAAAACGAAGCAAAGCTCTTGGTCAGGTCGCGCATTCTCACCTCCTCACCGTATGTGGCGAACGGTGCGTACGAACATTGTAGCAGCGGCGAGGCTGGCCGCCGTTCCGGCGGTGAACAGGTTGATTCCCAACGCCGCCTCGCCGCCGCCGAGAACCGCGACCGCCGCGCTGGCGAGCGAGACCAGGCCCCATTGCAGGACCTGCCGAGCCTCGCCGTCGGCTTCCGGTTTTTCGTCCGAGCTTTCGGCCCGGTCGTTGCGGCGCAGGCTGTCCGCGATGATGGCCGGCGCCCCACCGAGCGCTCTCATCCCGCCGGCCGCCAATTCGGCCAGGGTTGCCGGCGACAGCCAATCACTCCACTCCTGCGACCGGAGCTCCTCCTCGCACACCCGCTCGAGGTAGCCGCCGACGTCGAAGTCGGGTTCAAACTGGGTGATGAGGCCCTCGACGGTGATCACCGAGCGGAGATAGCGGATGGTGTCCGGCGCCGGGACGAGTTCGGTTCGTCGACCGAGGGCGAGGATATCCAACATGATTCGGGTGAAGCTCTCGCGCTGCACCGGGTGGTCGCGGTCGAGGTCGAACCACGAGGAGAGGAGGTCGGCCAAACCACGCCGGAAGGCGGCGACGTCGGACTCCTCGGTTACCGTGGTCAGGTGGAAATAGTGCCGCATCATGGCGTCGAGATCGGCGCGGGCAAGCGCGAGGGTGAGGGCCACGATGGCGCGGCGGGCGAAGGCGGAGAGTGAACCGGTGATGCCGAAATCGACATAGCCGACGACGCTGTTGCCGAGGATCAGGAGATTGGCGGGGTGGAGGTCGGCGTGGAAGAGGCCGAAGTGGAAGGCATCGCGGACGAAGTTGCGGACGATGTTCCGCGCCAGTTCCTCGCGGTCGAAGGTGGCGTCGAGATGCTCGGTCTCGAAAGCCTCGCGGCGACCGGCTTCGATGGCCCGTAGATAGTCGACGAGGACGGGTCCGTCGAGGAGATCGGCGACCAGGACCCGGGATGTCGAGAGTTCGCGGTGGAGGCCGGGGATCGCCTCGCGCGGGTTGTTCCTCGCGTTGTGGCCGAGGGCGACCATGAACCGGGCCTCGGTTCGGTAGTCGAGCTCTTCGCGGGTCCAATCGACAAACTCGCCGATCGCCCGGCCCAGCCAGTAGAACCGACCGAGCCGCAGCCGGGTGATCAGGTTCTTGAGGGACAGCATGAGTCTCAGGTCGGCCTCGAAGCTCCGATCGACGTCCGGCCGCTGCACCTTGACGGCGAACCGGCGGCCACCGAGGCCGGCGACGTGGACCTGGCCGATGGAGGCCGAAGCCAGCGGGACCGGGTCGAAGTCGTCGAAGATCTCGTTCGGTCGGCGGCCCAACTCTTCGCGAAACACCCTCTCCACCTCGGCGAGCTCGAAGGGAGGCACCCGATCGAGCAGATCGAAGAGGGCGCTGCAGTATTCGCGCGGCAGGACATCGGGTTGCAGGGAGAGCACCTGTCCGAACTTGAGCCAGGTGCCGCCGGCGTCCTCCAGGATCATCCGAAGACGGGTCGGGCCGTCGGTCCCCCGAGGCCGGCGGAAGACGTGGCCGACGCCGTGCCGAACGAGGACGGCGAAAAGGCCGAACAAACGAAAGAAGATCCTCATGAGCGTCAGTGCTCAGGGTAGACGATCCGGCCGTCGGCCCGGAGAGTACCCGCGAGGTACTCATCACGGAGGTTCAGGTGCCGGACCTTGCCGTTGTGGGTCGTCGGGATGGTCCGCGCACCCAGGAGATAGACCCGTCCGGGGCGCCGGCCGAGCCGGTTGCGGATCGCTCGAACCACCTCGACCACCATCTCGGGGTGGCGTTCGGGTCTGGCCTCGTCGGCTGGTCTGAGCTCGACGAAGACCCACGCCTGCTCCCCCTCAGGACCGCCGCGGTCGATTCCGACGGCCGCTGATCTCCGGACGAAGTCGAGCTCGTCCACCGTCTCTTCGATCTCCTGCGGGGCGATGGTCCGACCGGCCTGGATGATGATGCTCTTCTTGCGCCCAACGATGGTGAGTTCGCCGTCGTCGTCGAGATAACCCATGTCTCCGGTGCGGATGCCGCCCTCGGCGTCGAGCAGCTCCGCGGTCGCTTCCGGGTTGCGGAAGTAGCCGCTGGTCGCGGCCGGGCTGCGGACCACGATTTCGCCGATCCCGCCGCGCTCGACCAGGCCGCCGTCGCCGTGGATCTCGAGCTCCACCCCGGGGAACGGTTTTCCCACCGATACCAGCCCACGGCCGTCGATCTTGATCGGAGCGCCGGGTCGTCGTCCGGCCACCCCCACCGTCGCTTCGGCGAGGCCGTACGCGGGAACGATGGTGGGGTCGAGTCCGAAGCGCGATTCGAAGGCGGTGACGGTTCCGGCCCGAACCGGCTCCGCCGCGTTGAGGGCGACCCGGAGACAGCCCAGGTCGAGGGCGCCGGTCTTCGGTGCGGTGCGCAGGGCGATGCGGTACGCGAAATCGGGCGCTGCGGTAAACGTCCCCCGGTGCTCGGCAATGGCCGTCATCCATCGCCGGATGCTCCCGACCGAGGTCGGCATGAGCACCATCCGGGCGGCAAGCAGCAGCGGTGTCAAGGTCATCAGAATCAAACCCATGTCGTGCGACACCGGCAACCAACTGACGAAGACGTCGTCATCGGTGATCTCGAAACCCGAGATCATCTGGTGGATGTTGGTCACGAGATCGCCGTGGGTGAGCTCGACGCCCTTGGGGTTGCCGGTCGAGCCCGAGGTGTACTGGAGATAGGCCAGTTGCCTGGGATCCGGCACCGGGAGGTCGGCAGTCGTCGGGGTTGCGGAACAGTCGGCCGGTGACAGGACGGTGAGGCCGGTGGCGGCGCCGAGACCAGCGATCCGGTTCCGCTTGTCCTCCGGCAGGAGAGCTGAGGTCATCACCGCCGCGGCGCCGCAGTGCGAGGCGATGTCGGTGACCCGCTCGAATCCCGAGTCGGGGAAGATCGGCACCGCCACCCCCCCGGCGCGTTGAACGCCGAAGAAGGCGGCAAAGAAGTCCAGGCCGTTGGGAAAGACCAGGACGACCCGGTCCCCGGGTTCCAGCCCCCGTTCGATGAGGGTGGACGCGACCCCGTCGATATCGCGCCACAGCCGACCGAAGGTCATGGACCGTCCCTCGAAGCGAATGGCCTCCATGGCCGGGGCGGTGCGCGCCCGAGCCTCCAGACTCTCGAGGAGAGTCGTGGCGGAGGATGGCTCGGTCAAGGGTTGCCGGCTCGTCGCCGCACCAGTTGGAGAAGGTCGTTGACGGTGGTCAGCTCGACCAGTTCCTCCTCACCGATGATGATCCCCCATCGATCCTCGGCGGCGGCGACGATGTTGAGCAGATCGGCCGACTCGGCGTCGAGATCTTCCTGGAATCGGTCCTCCCGTTGGACATCGCCGGCGCCGAGTTGAATCCGGACCAACTCGACGATCTCATCGCTGTCAATCTTCATGCGGGTTCCCTCGCCATCCTGCGGAGCAGGTCGAAAATCGCGTCGGTGATTCCTCCGGCCGTGGTTTCGTCCATGTCGCAATCGAGATAGACCTGGTCCCAGCACAACCGGCCGCCGAAGAGCCGCGCGTGGACGGTGTACTCCGGCCCGAGCATGAGGTTGGACACCATGGTGCGAACTCCGCGAATTCGGATGGCGCCGACATGTTGGGGCATCTTGAGCGGCCCGGTGTAGGCCAGGGCGGTGGCTGCCATCCGCATTTTTCGTTGTCCGAGGATGAAGCGCATGACATCGGCGACGGTGAGCAGAGACAGGTATTTGTCTCCGCGCCGGGCGTTGGCGGCAAGCTGCGAGTTGATCGTCGAAGCCAGTTGCCAGAAGTCGTGTCGTGCCTCGATATCCACGGTCGAGCGCAGCATGACGTGAAAGCTGCCGAGGTGGTGGTCGTTGATCGGCGGTCGAAGATAGGGGCGCATCATGGCGAAGTTGAAGTTCCTCAGTGGGACCGCGGCGCCGTCGTACAGACGATCCTGGACGACCAGGAGCATGGCGGCGTTGAGGGCGCTGTTGAGGGTCACCCGGTGCCGCCGGGTTGCGCGAACGAGTGCCACCACGTCGTCTCCGCCGAGATCGCGACTGAGTGACCGGCACCTCCCGGCCGGATGGACCTTCATGCGCCGGGTGCCGCGGGCGTGGCGGCGGTAGCCGATCTCGTCGGCCAGTTGACGGGCCATGAACCGTGCAATGCGCAGCTTGCCCCGCAGCCCGCGGTACTCGGGCGGGAAGAACTCTTCCACCGGCGGTTGCAGTTCGAGAATTTCCGGTTCCTTCAAGCGGTGGCCGGACGCGGAGGCGTTCCACGCCTCGAGGATCTCGCGCACCAGGTTGACGGCCGATGTGCCGTCGATGATGGTGTGAAGAAAGCTGACCACCAGCTCCGATGCGGTTGTCCCTGATTTGCCGACGAGAAGGATGCAGCGCATGAGCGGGCCGGTCTCGAGGTCGAACGCTCGGTTGAGTTCGGCTTCGACGATCTCCCGCCAGTGGGAGGCGTCCCGTCGCTTGATGATCTCGAGAGGAATCCGAGGTGTGCCGGCGAGATCGTAGCGCCACCCGTCGCCCGGATCGACGATTCGGGCGCGAAGCAGCGGGTGCCGGCGCTGTGCCCGTTCGAGGGCGGCGCTGAGCCCGCCCGGGCTGATACCGGTGTCAAGCTCGATCACGCCGACCACGTTGAACGGAGCCGCGGCGTCGGTGAGCGTTTCAGCGGTCTCGAAGATTCCGAGTGGTCGTTCCATGATTCTCGTGTCGGAATCCAGGCTAGCACGCTTCCCTCACCGGGTATCGGCGCAAGATCGTGGCACAATGGTCAGATGCACGAAAGCCGCTGATCCGGAGGAGGCACCCATGCAGAAAATCATCCTGATTGTCGTCATCATCGTCCTCGGCCTGCTGGCCTTCAACTACTTCACGACGGGTGAACTGAGCCTGATGCCCGCCGGGGGCTCGAGCGACGACGGGCGAGAGCTCAATCGGCTGCGGGGCGAGTTTCGAGCGGCGGCGCGCGAGTTCCGCCAGGCCGGGCGCAGCGCTGGACTCAGCGGCATGGACACCACCGATGCGGCCGGGGCGGCGCTGGCGGCCGTCGAACGGGTCGAAGGACAGGTTGCATCCCTGGCCAAGCGCGCCGAAGACGCCGAGGTGAAAACCGAGGCGGAGAAGCTCCTCAACGAGATCAGAAAGTACAAGCAGGACATCAGCTAGCAGTTCTCGGCCCCCGGTTTTCAGCCCGGGGCCGAGAACTGCTGATAATGAGGGGGTTTCACCTCGTTCTCGACGCGGATTTCATCCGCGTCTCGTTCTCGCTTCCTCCGAGGCCGTGCGTTCCCTCGTGGAGTCCAGTCGGTGACGGTGCGCGGGACTGGATGGAGACCTGGGCGGTTCCCGGTGCGGCGCTGTCCCTCGCCGTTCAGGGACGGCGTCATCGCCGCGAGCCTCGGGATCGCCCAGGCCGCGTTCATCAACACCCGCAAGGTCATGGCCGGCCTCGAGCTCGACAACCGGACCAACGATCCGACCACGGTGCCGATGGCGCGGTAGGAACCTCGAACCGTCGATTGATGGATGACCGGGTCGCGAGTCACGGGTCAGGAGTGAAGAGATCATCGGCGGCGAGGAATTCTCTCCGCCTGACTCCTCACTCCCGACGCCTCATTCCTCGACCCGCAGCTCTACGGTTCCCCGACGACGTGGTCCCAGTTCCAGGTGCCGCCGGTTTCGAAGCCGTCCCGGAAGAGGAGCGCCGGGTCCCAGGCCTCGTAGGCGCCCATGTCGACGTCGACGATGTGGGTGCCGCCGTGCGTCCAGCCGCCCTGGACGATGCTGTAGTTGACGATCGGTCGACGACCGACGGACGATGACGATTCGGTCTCGAACTCGAGACAGGCCAATCAATAAAGGCTCCGATTTGTGCGATTGGTACTAAAGATAAACCGCGATCGGCAAATGTCAAATCGGCGGTGACCAGGCTGGGGGAGCCTTCAGGCCGGGTGGCCGTCCGCGATGCCGGCGGGGAGGAAGAACCGTCCCCGGATCCACAGCGCCACGTTGACCAGACCGATGAGAACCGGAACCTCGACCAACGGTCCGATGACCGCGGCGAAGGCGGCGCCGTGTCCGATCCCGAAGGTCGCGATGGCGACGGCGATGGCGAGCTCGAAGTTGTTCGAGGCGGCGGTGAAGCTCAGGGTGGCCGACCGGGGGTAGTCGGCGCCGGCCTTCTTCGCCATGGCGAAGGAGGCGAGGAACATGACGATGAAGTAGATCAAAAGCGGGACGGCGATCCGGACCACATCGAAGGGGAGCCGGACGATGACCTCGCCCTTGAGCGAGAACATCACCACAATGGTGAAGAGCAGCGCCACCAGGGTCATCGGGCTGATCTTGGGGATGAAGACCTCGTGGTACCACTGCTTGCCCTTGCGGGCGATGAGCGCGAACCGGGTCACGACTCCGGCGGCGAAGGGGATGCCGAGGTAGATGGCGACGCTCTTGGCGATCTGGGTAATCGTGATGCTGACCGCGGCGCCTTCGAGCCCGAAAAGGGGGGGCAGCACCGTGATGAAGATCCAGGCGTAGATCGAGAAGAAGAGCACCTGGAAGATCGAGTTGAAGGCGACCAGCCCGGCGCAGTACTCGGTGTCGCCGTCGGCGAGCTCGTTCCAGACGATGACCATGGCGATGCAGCGCGCGAGGCCGATGAGAATCAAGCCGACCATGTACTCCGGCATGTCGGCGAGCAGCGTGATGGCGAGCACGAACATGAGCACCGGGCCGACGATCCAGTTCTGCACCAGCGACAGGGCGAGCACCTTCCAGTCGCGGAAGACCCTGCCGAGTTCCTCATATCGCACCTTGGCGAGCGGCGGGTACATCATCAGGATCAGACCGATGGCGATGGGAATGTTGGTGGTGCCCACCGAGAACCGGTTCCAGAAACCGGCGACGCCGGGCCAGGCCCAGCCCGAACCGACGCCAACCGCCATGGCGATGAAGATCCACAGCGTCAGCCAGCGGTCGAGGGTGGAGAGTCGCTTTTTGGTTTCGCCGTCGGCGGTCATGGCGTTCCCTTCGTCGTCGGTCCTCAGCCTTGTTGTTCGAGCTTGGCCTTGGCGGCCTCGTAGCCGAGGCTGCAGAGATCGACGAGTGCCAGCCGGCGGAGCTCGGCAATCCTGCTGAGATCGTCGGCGAGCTGCGGGTCTCCCTCCACGGCCGCCATGGCGGGCTCGATCCAACGCCGGGCGTGCTCATCATCGGCGAGCGAGAAATAGACCCACCGGCCGTCCTTGCGCTCGTTCACCAGCCCGGCCCGTTTGAGCTCCTTGATGTGCAGTGACACCGTCGACGGTGCGAGTGAGAGCACCTCGGTGATCTGGCACAGGCAGAGCTCTCCCGATCGCAGCATGGCCGCGGTGCGCATCCTCGCCGGGTGACCGAGGGCGCGGGTGGCGGCGATGGCGGCGTCGAGGTTCGAGATCTCCATTTTGTAACATTGCGAAATGTAGTATTCTCAAAGTGGGATTGTCAAGGTCCCGCGGAGGCCGGCCTTGGATTGGAAATCACAGCGCAGACCGCTGCTCTGGATCGTGGTTGTCTTTGCCGCTTGTTTCTGGCTGCCGGTGGGCGCGCACCGGTTCGACGGCGCCGTCATGGAGGCGCTTCAACTCGTCAAGTGGTACGCGCGGGAGCACGTCCTGCTCTGTCTCGTGCCGGCGTTCTTCATCGCCGGCGCGATTGCGGTCTTCGTCAGCCAGGCGTCGGTGATGAAGTACCTCGGCGCTCGCGCCAACAAGGCCCTCGCCTACGGTGTGGCGTCGGTCAGCGGCGGAATCCTGGCGGTGTGCTCGTGCACGGTCCTGCCGCTCTTCGCCGGGATCTCGCGGATGGGGGCGGGGCTGGGCCCGGCGACGACCTTTCTCTACGCCGGACCGGCGGTCAACGTCCTCGCCATCGTCCTGACCGCCAGAGTGCTGGGACCCGAACTCGGGATCGCCCGCGCGCTGGGCGCGGTGATCTTCGCCGTTGTGATCGGTCTGCTCATGCACCTGATCTTTCGTCGAGAAGAGCTCGAAAAGGCCGCCGCGCAGGCGGCGCTTCCCGAGCCCGAGGTCCGTCGGCCCCTGTGGCAGAACGCGGTTTTCTTTGCCGCCATGGTGGCGATCCTGGTCTTCGCAAACTGGGGACGACCGACGGTCGAATCCGGCGCCTGGTTCGCCATCTGGAGCGCGAAGTGGCAGCTCACCGCGTTTTTCGGTCTCGCGCTGGGGTTGACTCTGGTGGCGTGGTTCGGTCTGCGGTGGTGGCTCGTGGCGTTGGTCGCCGTCCCCACCGGGGCCGCAGCGGCGGTCCTCCCGGGCCACCCGGAAATCGCCGTGACCGTCGCGGTCGTGGGTCTTTCCTGGGTGATCGGCCGCACCCCCGGCGAGCTCGAGGATTGGCTCGACGCCTCGTGGGGTTTCGCCAAGCAGATTCTTCCGCTGCTCCTGGCGGGGGTCGCGGTGGCCGGCCTGTTGCTCGGCCGGCCCGGTAACGAGGGCCTGATCCCGTCCGAGTGGGTGAGCGGGGCGGTCGGCGGCAACTCGTTGTGGGCAAATCTCTTCGCTGCGGTGGCCGGCGCCTTCATGTACTTCGCCACCCTCACCGAGGTGCCCATTCTCCAGGGGCTCGTCGGCAACGGGATGGGCAAGGGACCGGCGTTGGCCCTGCTGCTTGCCGGTCCGGCGCTGTCGTTGCCGAACATGCTGGTCATCGCCAGCGTGATCGGTTGGAAAAAGACCACGGTCTTCGTCTCCCTGGTGGTCGTCATGTCGACCATCGCCGGGGTGGTCTTCGGTTCGTTTTTCGGGTGATTGGGAGGAAGGCATGAAAGAAATCAAGATTCTCGGCACCGGGTGCCCGCGCTGCGATCAGCTGGCGGCCGCCGCCAAACAGGCCGCCGACCAACTCGGCCTCGATTACCAGCTCATCAAGATCAAGGACATCAGCGAGTTTCCGTCGTATGGCCTGATGCTGACGCCGGGTCTGGTCTTGGACGGCCAGCTCATCGTCCAGGGCAAGGTCCCGACGGTGGATGAGATCCGGGTCCTGTTCGAAAAGGAGGCGTGATGCGTCACCCGTTGATTTGTCGTGCAGCTCTCCTGGCGTTTGCGGTTCTGGCCGCAACAACCCTCAGCCCGCCGGCGGTCACCGCCGGCGAGACGGAAACCACCGCGACGGACGCCGACAATGGTGTCGTCGCCTACTACTTCCACGGCAACAAACGGTGCTCGACCTGCCGCAAGCTCGAGGCCTACTCTGCGGAGGCGATCACCGGCGGCTTCGCCGCCGAGCTCGATTCAGGTGAGCTCGAGTGGCGGGTGGTCAACATCGATGAGGAGGCCAACGCGCACTTCATCACCGATTTCGAGCTCGTGACCAAGTCGGTCGTCCTCGTCGAGTATCGCGGCGGCGACATCGTCCGGTTCAAGAACCTCAAGCTGGTCTGGCAGCTGGTCGGGGACGAGGACGGATTCGTCAGGTACGTCCGGGACGAAACCAGAGACTTTCTCGCGGAGGGTTGATGGAGTCCGACTCGCTCGCGGTGGTGTCGGCGCTCTGGCTCGGAATCCTGACCTCCATCAGCCCGTGCCCGCTGGCCGCCAATATCGCGGCGGTGTCGTATGTCGGCCGGCACGTGGGCAGCCCGCGTCGGGTGCTGCTGGCGGGCGCCCTTTACACCGCCGGGCGGACGGTCGCCTACCTCGTGCTCGGTTCGGCGGCGGTGTGGAGTCTCATGTCCGTGGTCGGCGCCTCGAATTTCCTTCAAAGCAGCTTCAGCCGGCTCATCGGTCCCATGCTCATCGTCGTCGGTCTCTTCCTCCTCGGTTTCTTCAGCTTCAGTTTCAGGGGCGCCGGGGTGAGCGATGCCATGCGGGAGAAGATCGATCGCGCAGGGATGTGGGGCGCGCTGCCGCTCGGCGCCGTGCTCGCCCTGGCCTTCTGCCCGGTGTCGGCGGCGCTCTTCTTCGGATCGCTGGTGCCGCTTGCAACCCAGAATCGGTCACCCATCCTCCTGCCGGCCGTCTACGGCGTCGGAACCGGTCTTCCGGTGGTGGTCTTTGCGGTGCTGATCGCCCTGGGGATCGGCTGGATGGGCTCCGCACTCCAGCGGCTCCAGGCCTTTGAGAAGTGGGCGCGTTTCGCGACCGGTCTGGTATTTGTCGGGGTGGGAATCTTCGAAACTCTGCGCTCGACGTTGTATCTTCTCTGAGAGCGGTTTCTCCAAACCAGTCCCATCACCGACGACCGGACTTCAACCGAAGTGAAAGGAAGCAGCCATGAGCTTCGAACCATCCGATTCCCGCAATCTGAACGCCCCGGGCATTCGCATCGGCGAGGACACCCGCGCGGCCTTTCTGACCCGGACCTACGTCCATCTCTTCGGCGCCATCATCGCCTTCGTGGCGATCGAGGTTGCGCTTTTCTCCAGCGGCCTGGCCGAGACCATCGCCCGCGCCATGCTGGGCGTCAGTTGGCTGCTCGTCCTCGGCGGATTCATGGTGGTCAGCTGGATCGCCAGCCGAGCGGCGTTTTCCGCCACCTCCATGGCGGCCCAGTATGCGGCTCTGGGGGCATTTGTCTTCGCCGAGGCGCTGATCTTCGTCCCGCTGCTCTACATCGCGAACCACTACGCGCCGGGCGCCATCGAGAGCGCCGCCACCGTCACTCTCATCGGCTTCGCCGGGCTCACCGCGGTCGCCTTCCTGAGCCGAAAGGACTTCTCCTTCCTCGGCGGGCTGCTCAAGTGGGGCATGGTGCTGGCGCTGGTGGCCATCGTCGGGGGCGTTCTCTTCGGCTTCAACCTCGGGACTTGGTTCTCGGTCGGGATGGTGGGTCTCGCGGGCGCCGCCATCCTCTACGACACCTCCAACATCCTCCGCAACTTCCCCGAAGATCGCCATGTCGGAGCGGCACTCCAGCTCTTCTCGTCGGTCGCCCTGATGTTCTGGTATGTGTTGAACCTCTTCCTGTCGCGGCGCTGACGCCGGGGCGCCGATGGCCTCGTTCGTTCCCTGGGACAGCCGGCCCCTCGAGGACTGGGCCCCGGTGCACCCGCCGGGCTATATGGTCAAGCTCGGCGGCCGCCGGACCCACTTCGTCAGAAAGGGCGAGGGTCCGGCGGTCCTGTTGATCCACGGCTTCAACCTCGACCACAACACCTGGTCGGCCAACATCGATGTGCTCGCGCGCTACTTCACGGTCTATGCGGTGGATCTCTGGGGTTCGGGCTTCTCCACCCGCGAGCCCCTCGACTACGGTTTCCCGCTCTTTGCCGAACAGATTCACCAACTCATGGATCATCTGAAGTTGGCCGGGGCGCATCTCGTCGGTCATTCCATGGGCGGTGGGACCGCAATAGCCTTCAGCGTCGCCCATCCCGACCGCGTCGACCGGCTCGTGCTTGTCGACTCCGTGGGTGTCCCGCGCCAGCCCACCCTGCGGGAAAGGGTCTTCCAACTGCCCTGGCTGCCGGAGTTTCTCCACAGCCTGCCGACCGACCTCATCCGGAGAAAGAACCTCCTCGATTTCTGGATTCACGACCCCGAGTTGCTGACCGATGAGGTCTTCACGGCGCTCACGGGATTTCAGAAGATCGAAGGGACCACCCGGGCGACGCTCTCCATGCTCCGACGGGACTTCTTCAACACCCTGGATGACGAGATCGATGCCCTCGGCGAGCTCGGGATACCCACCACGCTGATGTGGGGACGGCACGACCGAGCCGTGCCCATCGAGGCGGGCTGGGCCATGCACGGAAGACTCCCCGGCTCGAGATTCGAGGTCTTCGACCGCTCGAGCCACCTGCCCAACTTCGACGAGCCCGACCGTTTCAACGATCTGGTGGTGAGGTTTCTCCAGGGCTGACCGGCGACTCGTTCGACCGGAACGACCGCTGTCAGCGATCGCGGGGGCTGAAGGCCCGGGTTTCGAGCTTTCCGCCGGCGATGGTGACCGCCGTCGATGGTGGGATTTCACTCCAGGCTCCCGACAGCCTGCCGAACGGTTCCGAGACCACGACCCGGGTGTCCTCGGAGACGCTGTCGACCTCGAGACCGAGCTCCTTGAGCGCTCGGATCTCCCGGCTCAGGAAAAGCGTTCTGAGCCGCCCGTCCGAGGCGTAGCGGATCGCGGAGAGCCTACTGCCATCGCTGACCCCGAGAGTCATGGTCAGAGGGGCCTCGATCCGGTGGCTTTCGGCCACCCTCTCGACGAGATGAGCCATCCGTTCGCACGCGCCGACGGGGTCGTCGTCGAGTCCCAACGTGAGGGCGAGGAAGAACATCACCTCGGAGTCGGTGGTGCCCTCGATTTCCGGGAAGAGCTCGGGGCTGATCTCGAAAACGAGATCGCGTTTGAGCTCGCCGAACTCGCGGATCCGGCCATTGTGGACAAACAGCCACTTGCCGAAGCGAAATGGGTGGCAGTTGGTGTGCTGCACCGCGGTCCCGGTGGCGGCGCGGATGTGGGCGATGAAATGCCCGGACTCGATCTGCTCGGCGAGATCGCGCAGATTGCGATCGTTCCATGCCGGCTGGACACTGCGGTAGAGCCCGGGGGTCGCTTTCGTCCCGTACCAGCCGATCCCGAAGCCGTCGCCGTTGGTCGGCGTCGCGCCCGAGGTCGCCGACTGGCTCTGCTCGATGAGCGAGTGATCGGGTTTGAGGATCAATTCATCGACAAAGACCGGAGAGCCGGTATAGGCGAGCCATCTGCACATGCGTGCCTCCGTCGGCCGAGGATAGCAGGCGAGCAGGGCTCCGACCGGTCCGTCCTCGGCTTGACCCCGCTCTTCTCGGACAGCGCGGAAGACCACTGTGCCCCCGGTCGACGATATCGATCGAGGGCGGGATTGGCGTTTCGCAAGGCGGCGACGGATCGCAGGAAATCGACGCCGTCCGCCCTGCCGCATCGCGTCTTTCAAGCTCGGGTCTTCGCTGCTATACCGGGGCTGGAGGGAGCCCGGATCATGCACAAACGAATCGGTGTCTTTGGGTGGGGTGTCGTTGCCCCCAAATCGCCGGACATCGCCACTTTCGAGCGCAATCTCTCGCGCGCGACAAGCTGGCTCGAGCCCTTTGACGGCTTCGGCCCGAGCAACTTCCTCGTCGGCCGGCCGGAGTTCGACTTCGAGACCTACCGGCCGTGGATCGATGAGCGCTTTGAACCACGACGGTTTTCCCAGCTCAGCGCCAAGATGGGCAACACGGTCAAATACGCCATCGGCGCCTTCATCCAGGCCCTCGGCCAGAACCCGGGGATCGAGTCGCTGTTGACGGACCTGGGTCCTCAGGCCCATGTCTACGTCGGCACCGCCCTGGGGGATTTTCCGCTCCATTTCGAGCATGCGATCCGCTATCACCGCGCGCAGCGAAGGTGGAATCGTTTCTGGTGTCGGGACGAGCACCACACCGGTCTCCGGGACTATCGCCACGCCGACGACGCCGGTAAGGCACGGATCCGCGAAACCGCGAACGCGCCGACGGACCCGGCGACGGTTGATCCCCTGGCCGAAGACCACGACGAGATCAGCGAGAGATGGGAGACCTTCTGGGTCGCACGCTCCGAAGGGCTGCGCGGGTATCTCGAGCGACTGAGCGAGATCGAAGCCGAAGGCATCACCGGCGATATCGAGAACGGCAAGAAGAACATCATCCGCCACAAGGTGTCGACGCGGAAAAAACTCAACGCCGAATTCGGCTGCCCCACCGAACCCTGGAACGCGGTCGACCCCAATCTGCTGTGGAACATCCCCAACATCCCGGCGGCCCAGATCTCGATGCTCGCCCACATCACGGGGCCCGCGATCGCCCCGATCGCCGCGTGCTCGGGTTTCAGTGTTTCCCTGAAGATGGCCGTCGACGCGATCCGCTCCGACCAGGCGAAGGTCGCGGTCATCGGCATGACCGATCCCGAGCCGCACGCCATGTCGGTGGGGACCTTTTTCGGCGCACGAGTCCTATCCCATGACGGTCAGGTGTCCAAACCCTTCACCGGATTTCGGGGAACCCACGTCGCCGGCGGCGCCTGCATCTGGATCGTGGGCGACGCGGAATACCTCGCTCGACTTGGGTTTGAGGCGCTCGGCCTCGAGATCTTGGGGGTCGCGGTTTCCTCCGATGCGGACCACATCATCACTCCCTCGAGCGAGGGTCCTCGCCGCGCCATCGATCAGGCGCTGACCGAGGCCGGGGTCGTGCCGAAGGACGTCTCCACCTGGGACATGCACGCCACCGCCACTCCGGGTGACTGGAGCGAGCTCCAGAATATTCTCAAAGTCCTCCCGGAATCGACGACCTTGACGGCTCGAAAGGGCTCGTTCGGCCACGGCATGTCGGTGTGCGGCGGGTGGGAACTCACGGCGCAGCACCTCGGTTTCGCCAAAGGCGAACTCCACCCCGTCAATCTCACGGATGGTGAGATCCACAGTCAGATCCGCTCCTCCACCAACGGCCTCGTGGGGAATGAGGCCCGCACGACGAGCGGCGACGTCGCCGGCAAGATCAATATGGGGGTGGGCGGCATCAACGCCTGCGTGGTCTGCAGGAAGTGGTGAAGATCAGGTCAGGTGCGGCGCCGACGGCCTCGTACCGAGGCCTCGTCCGGGCTAGCTGTCGAACGACCCCAAAGCCTCGTCCATGTTGTCGAAGACATCCATCACCGAGATGATCTGGGCGACGCCGAAGATGCTGTAGAGCTTGCTCGGGATGTTGACCAACTTGATCGTTCCCTGGTTCGAACTCACCGTATTGTGCGCGGCGACGAGTTCACCGAGCCCGGAAGAGTCCATCTTGGAAACACCCTTGAGATCCACCAGGAGGTTCTTCGCGCCGCCGCTCAAGACCTCGTCGATCGTCTCGCGCAGGAGCACGTCGCCGGATCCGATCGTGACCTTGCCCTTCGGTTCCAGGACCGTGACGTTGCCGACATCGCGTTTCGAGATTTTCATGACCTAGTCCTCCGAGAGTTGTGTCCATCGTTGCCGACCGGCCGCCGCCGCACGATCGGATCACCTATCGCTTACAAACCCCCGCAGCGAGGAATATTCCCGGTTCGTCATTACAAAAAAATAACCGAGCCTCCCTCTTCTGGAGGCTCGGTCATCTTCGATTGTGGTGCGCCCGGCGAGATTCGAACTCACGGCCTTTAGATCCGGAGTCTAACGCTCTATCCAGCTGAGCTACGGGCGCACGCGAAGAGAAAATTGGGGTGAGCGAAGGGGTTCGAACCCTCGACCACAGGAGCCACAATCCTGTGCTCTACCAGCTGAGCTACGCCCACCATCATCTTGAATGCGAAATGGCCCGCCTGAGAGGACTCGAACCTCTGGCCCACGGATTAGAAATCCGTTGCTCTATCCGGCTGAGCTACAGGCGGAGAAAGAACCGGTCGGTCGGAGTGTAGTGGTCGGGGCGAGAGGATTTGAACCTCCGACCCCCTGCGCCCAAGGCAGGTGCGCTACCAGACTGCGCTACACCCCGACGCTCGAGTCCGCTCGTTTGATTGCCAAAGAACACCGCCCCGAGGCGGAGAGTGAGTATAGGTTTAGGTTCGGTGAAGTGTCAATGTCTAACCCGTGCCCTCGCCCGTCACCGATGGCACCCATCCTAGTCGGCTGGTCGTTTCCGGTCCCTGACCATCATCAGGACGCGCGCATCCTCCTGATGCCTCGGGTGGTCGATTCGGCTCTTGATGGCGATCAGGTTGTCGATATCAATCCAGCTGGCTGGGGCGGCTCCGTATGGAGCTCGGATCCGACGGTTCCATGCGCGATCGAAGTCGAGATCGACGACGCTTCGAAGGATGTCGATCCGGTTCGGGGCGCATCCCAGTTGGAGAATCTGATCGGGATCATCGGCATCGATCAAACTCGGGCTGCCGAACTCGGAAAGTGCGCGGTTGACGTTGGCGACGTTTTCCGGCGAGGGATCGATCCAGAGATCGATGTCTTTGGTGTATCGGGGCTTCGCGTGGTAGATGAATGCAAGACCACCGACGATCAGATACCGGACGCTGAACTCGGCGAACAACGCCAAGATGTCTTCGAAATCCGGGACGGTGTTCAACGGTCGGCTCCGGAATCCTCGGCACAGGAACGCGCCGCCTCGACCCGTGCGACATCCTCGTGAATCGCGACCAGAGCCGAGAGTCTCACCTCGGGACCGGCGTCCTGCCAGAACTCGAGATCCCACGCTTCGGCCTCGGCGGGGCCGTGAGCGAGGTTGGCGACCAATCGTTTGCGGCGCTCGGCGCTGCGTTCCTCAAGCGTGCTCATAATACCCTTTTCCTTCAGTATTATAGCATCATTCTCCGTGTCCGTGTCCGTGTCCGATCCCGATTGAGATGTTCAGCGTCCGGGACAGCGGCCGGGGCAGCCGCAGCGGCCGCGACCGCGGCTACGGCATCTCCAATCCAAGCGCCTTCAACCTCGGTGCGATCACCTCGCGCTGCTTGGCCATCACCTGCTGGGCGCCGATCCAGCCGAGATCGAGCATTGCATCGAGTTCGGCGCGTGAGAAATTGGCGCCTTCGGCGGTGCCCTGAACCTCCACCAGCCGTCCGGTACCGGTGAAGACGAGGTTGAGGTCGACATCGCAGTCGAAGTCCTCGCCGTAGTCGAGGTCGGCCCGGGGCTCGCCGTTGCTCAGGCCGACGGCGACGGCGGCGATCTGTTCCGCCAGCGGCCATGCGGAGATGAGCCCCTGCTCGTACATCCGGCCGAAGGCGATCGCCATGGCGGTCCAGGCACCGGAAATCGACGAGGTCCGGGTCGAGCCGTCGGCCTGGAGGACGTCGCAGTCGGCGGTCAGGGCGCGCTCACCCATGAGGTCGCGGCGAACCGCGGCGCGCAACGAACGGCCGATGAGACGCTGGATCTCCTGCGAGCGGCCGCTCGGTTTGCCCTTCTTGACCTCGCGGTCGGAGCGGGTGTCGGTGGCTCTCGGGAGCATCGCGTACTCGGCGGTCACCCAGCCCTCGCCGGAGCCGCGGAGGAATGGAGCAGTCTTGTCCGACAGGCTGACGTTGCACAGCACGACGGTGTCGCCGGCGCGCCACAGGACACTGCCCTCGGGGTAGCGGATGAAGTCGGGTTCGATGGTGATGGGGCGGATTTCGTCGGGTTGACGGCCGTCGGGACGCATGGGCGCTCCTTTCGAGGGGGGCGAGCTTAGCATCATCTGCAGATCCGAATCGGTCCTCCGCGGGCGGGTTTCAGATGCGTGTCCCGACATTTTCGAGGTAGAATCCTCCGGTTGAACCGGACGAACTAAGGAGCCCTCTTGACCAACACTGGATCGAACGGCGCTCTCCGGTTGTGGGTGGTTCGAAGCGTGGCGGCTTGCCTGCTGCTCGTCGTGAGCGTGATGACGGTTGGCGCCCAGGAGCTGATCCCCGCCGCCTACACACCGGCGCCGCACGGCGTCAACTTCGTGAGTGTGTCCGGGTTGTTCAACCGGGGAGATCTCGCCTTCGATCCGACCGGGCCCATCGACGAAGCCAAGGCGGATATTGTGGCTTCGAGCTTCACCTACGCCCGGACCCTGAACCTCTTCAACCGCTCGGCCACCGCGACGGTCATTCTGCCGTATCTGGTCGGCGATCTCCAGGGCCTCTTCCGCGGCGAACCGGCCGCGGTCAACCGATCGGGAACCGGGGACCTGGTGATGCGCCTCGGGGTCAACCTCCTGGGCGGACGGGCCATGAGCCCACGGGAGTTCGCGGCCTACAATCCGAAGACGATGGTCGGCGTGAGTCTGATGGTCAAGGCACCGACCGGTCAGTACGACCCCTCGAGACTCATCAACATCGGCACCAACCGGTGGGGTTTCAAGCCGGAGATCGGTTTTGTTCATGTCATGGGGAGCTGGGCGATCGACGCCTACATCGGAGCCTGGTTGTACACCACGAACTCGAATTTCTACGGTGGGGTTTCGCGCAAGCAGGACCCCATCTACTCCTCCCAGGTCCATCTTCGCTACCTTTTTCGCCGCGGTCTGTGGGCGGCACTCGACGCCAACTACTGGTACGGCGGAGAGGCGACCATCAATGACGTTGGCGGTGACGATCTCCAGAACAACTCGAGAGTCGGATTCACCGTGTCGTGGCAGGTGTGGAAGCAGCACAACCTGCGGTTTGCCATCAGCCGGGGCGCCTTTACCCGGATCGGCGGGGATTTCAATTCGTTCGGTCTCGCCTATGGCTATACATGGTTGGGAAAGCCGTAGGGGGGTTAAGGTTGCGGCACGAGGAACATCGAAACGGAGGAGTCATGAAGACGAAAATTCTGCTTGGCGTCACGATGCTGGTGCTGATCTCGGCGGCGGCAACGGCTGAAGATCTCACCGGCGCCGAGAGGATCCTCTGCGCCGGGGTCCAGGCGACCTACTGCGACACCAGCGGCGACTGCGAGGTCGGCATGCCGTGGCAGTGGAACATGCCCGAGTTCGTCGAAATCGACTTCGCGGCGAAGACCGTGAGCACGACCCGCGCCGTCGAACGATTCCGGCAAACGCCGATCAGGACCCTCGAACGGGGCAACGGAGAGATCTACCTTCAGGGGGTCGAGAACGCCCGCGCCTTCAGCTTTGTCATCGACGAAGCCAGCGGAGTGGCGTCCATCGCCATCGCCGCCGACGGCTTGACCATCTCGGTTTTTGCGGCCTGCACACCCGTTCAGGCGGGTCGATGAGGGGAGAGACGGCCATGAACAACGCTTTCAATAGAGTCGTTTTTTTCTTCTTCGGGATTGCCCTCGCAGGCGGCGCTGCAGCGCAGCAGACCACAGGGACCACCGCCCAGCCGAAGACGCTGGCGGCGACCATCAACGTCTATGTCTTCCCGACCAAGGGTCAGGACGCTTCGCTCCAGTCACAGGACGAGGCCGGGTGTTACAACTGGGCGGTGCAGAACACCGGCAGCGATCCCTTCGCCCTCGCCAATCAGGCCAATCAGCAGGCGCAGCAGACCGCCCAGGCCAAACAACAGGCCGCCCAGGCCGGCACGGGAGCCGGCGCCCGCGGCGCCGTCGGCGGCGCGGCCGCGGGCGCGCTCATCGGTGAGATCGCCAGTGACGATCCCGGCCGCGGGGCCGCCTACGGCGCCGCCGCAGGTCTCATCGCCGGCCGGCACCGGAAACGTCAGGCGAGCGCCCAGGCGACCCAACAGGTCGAGCAGCAGGGCCAGCAGGCGCAAGCGGCCACCGCCGAGCAGATCGAGAACTTCAAGAAGGCCTTCTCGGTGTGCCTCGAGGCGAAGGACTATCTCGTCAAGTTCTGATCACGCCTGATCGATGTCGACGACCTCGAGCTCCTCGGGGTCACGGCCGAGGATCGAGCGGGTGATCCGCAGAAAGCGGTCCGACGCGTCGGTGAGTTCGATGCGGACCGCACCTTTCCGGTCACCGGGCGAGAGCAGGTCGGAATGATCCGCGGCGACCATTTCGGCCACCGCCGTCGCCGAG
>JAHECW010000151.1 GCA_024641545.1 Acidobacteriota bacterium | reverse complement strand
CGGAGTGGCATTCGGCGCAGTCGAGGGTGGTGTGGGCGCCGGCGAGCTGGAAGGTCGTGTGGTCGAAGGTGGCGCCGTCCCAGGTCGGGCTGGTGACCGCGTGGCAGAGGACGCAGTCGGTGGGGAAGCCGGAGGCGGCGTGGTCGGGGTCGTCGGTTTTCTGGTAGTCGGCGAGGTGGCAGTCGACGCACTCGGACGGCAGCCCTTCAAAGACGTTGTTGGAGTGGCAGGCGTTGCAGGGTTGGGTCTCGTGGGTCGCCACCAGCGGATAGATGCTGTGAGGGTACCGGCCTTGCTGCCAGGACGGGTCGCTCCCCCGGTGGCAGGAAACGCACTCGGTGTCGAAACCGGCGGCGGTGTGGTTGGGGTTGACGGCGCGTTGATAGTTTCCGCTGTGACAGTCGACGCACTCGGCGGGGAGGCCCTGGTAGACACCGCTCGAATGGCACTCGGCGCAGTCGAGGGTGGCGTGCGTGCCGACCAGTTGGAAGCTCGCATGATTGAAGCCCACCCGGCTCCAACCGCCGTCGGTCGGGCTGTGGCAGAGCTCACAGTCGGTGGGGAACCCGGCCTCCAGGTGGTCAGGGTCATCCGCCCGCTGGTAGTCGTCGAGGTGGCAGCCGACACAGTCCGACGGCGTCCCTCCGTCGAAGCGCCCGCCGGTGTGGCAGGTGTCGCAGTCCAGCGTGGCGTGGGCGCCGGCGAGCGGAACCCCGGTCGCGCCGGCGTGATCCCAGGTGACGGCGGTCCACGAGGTCGGACGGTGGCACTGCTCGCAGTCGACGCCGAGAGCGGTGCGGTAGCGGTCGTCCTGGCGCCGGATCCAGTGACAGTCGTAACACCGGGTCGGGGTCGCTTCGATCTGTCCGTCGAGGTGGCATTCGGCACATGGAACCGAGAGATGGCGGCCTTCGAGGGGCATCAGTGTGTCCTTGTGGAAGGCCCTGGAGGCACTCCTGAAGGGGGCGAACGTCGTGTGGCAGGCCGCGCAGTCGGCCCCGAGCGTGCCTTTGTGGGCATCGTCGTGGCAGGTGGCGCAGTCGTCGCCGGCGACGTTCGAGAAGAGCACGGTCCGGGCGGGGTCGTCGCTCGGAGGGGCGGCGAGTCCGCGGTGACAGCTCTCGCAGGCCACCCTGGCATGTTCACCCTCGAAGAAATCGCCGTCGTTTCGGTGGGTGTACGAGTCGACCGAAAAGCTCCCGGTGTTGTGGCAGCTTTGGCAGGTGGTGCCGAGCTCGCCGAGGTGGGGATCGCGGTGGCAGGTGATGCAGGCGTCGGACATGCCGGCGAAGCGGGTCGTTTCCCCTGCCCCGGCAGGAAACACCCCGGTTTCCTTTTTGTGGCAGGTTGCGCACGGCACCAGCGCGTGCCGACCGGTCAGCTTGAAGTCCGTCCTCGAATGATCGAAGAGGGATGCCTTGAATGCCGTCTCGTCGACCCCATGGCAGGAGGCGCAATCGGCTCGCAGTTGGCCGAGGTGGGGATCGCCGTGGCAGCTGGCGCAGGTCGTCGGCAGTCCGCGGTAGGTCCGGGACGAGACCATGCTGTCGATTCGCTCTGGATCGAGAACGGACTTGTGGCATTTCGAGCATTCCGCGACGGCGTGTTTGCCGCGGAAGAACTCGGGCGACGAGGTGTGCTGGAAGCTCGAGATCCGGAACGCCCGGGTTCCGTGGCAGCTGGCGCAGGCCGGGCCCAAATCGCCGTTGTGGGGGTCGCGGTGGCAGCTCTCGCAGGCGGTTGAAAGCCCGCGGAAGTCGACGGTTCGCCCGGCGGCGGACGGGTCCATGGGTTGCTTGTGGCAGGCGATGCACGGAATTTCGGCGTGCCGGTCTTCGAGCGCGAAGTTCGCTCGGGCGGCGTGGTCGAGGGTTGCGCCGGCAAAGCCACGCGCGCTGTGGCATGCCGCGCAGTCCTCTTTGAATGTGCCGGCATGTGGGTCCGAGTGGCAGTCCGCGCAGCGGCCGTGGGCGGGACGGCTCACGAACGTCTGCCCCGTCCGGTGGCAGCTCGCACATGCGACCCGGGCGTGCCGCCCGTCCAGGGGGAAACCGGTCTTGTCGTGATCCACGTTGGTGGCCGCCCAGGCCGCCGTTCCGACATGACAACCGGCGCAGGCCGAGCCCAGGGCGCCGCCGTGCGGGTCGGAGTGACAATCGCTGCACTCGCCGTAGGCGAGACCGCGGAAGGTTTTGTCGGTGTGGCACTTGGCACACTCGATCTCGGCGTGCGCGCCGTCGAGCTGAAAGGACGCTTTCGAGTGATCGAAGGCGCGGCCGGTGTCGAGGAAGGATGCGGCCGTCGCATGGCAGCCGACGCAGGATGAGCCGAGGACGCCGCCGTGGGGGTCCTTGTGGCAGGACGAACACTCCGGCGTCAGGGTCAGAAACGACCGCGTCGTGTGGCACTTTGCACAGCTGTCGACGAGCCCCGCGTGCTTCCCGTCCAGCGGGAAGCCGGCTTCTTCGAGGTGGTCGAAGTCCGCCCTGTCGAGGGGTCGGATGTCGGCATCGCGTCCGGCGTGTTCGGCGTGGCACACGGCGCAGTCGTCGTTGACCTCGCGATGCACGCCTCTCTTGGCGGCCATCCGTTCCGCGATGGGCTTGTGGCAGGAGAGGCACTTCTTCGCTGAGACTCCTTGGCCCGGCTCGTGGCATGACTCGCAGGTCTTGATGCCTTCGAGACTCGCGTGAGCCGCACTCAGCGGGCCGGGGGAAAGCAGCGCGCCGAGATCCTGGGCGCCGGCAGGTGCAGGACCGGCGCCGAAGACGGTCATGAACGCGGCGGCGGCGAGCAGGATTCGAGGGGTGATTTTCATCGCAACGCCCAGGCGTACCCGAGGTACGCAACGATCGCGACGTGGAGGACCACGATCACGGCCATGACGATCGCCAGAGGCTTGTGGTAGACGCGCCACAGATCGAAGAGAGTTTTCGTCTTTTTCAGGTATGCGATGCGACGCAGGAGCTGCGCGCGCTCGGCGATGGTGGCGAGCGCTTCGTCAACGAGGCGTCGGTCCCTTCCGTGATGCCGGGCGTAGCGCCGCAGCTTGATCAGCCGCATCTTGGCGCCGAGCTCTCCGAAGAGCAGGCCGGTCCAGGTGGCGTCGGCCTCGTTGCGTGGGATCACCGCGGTTTCGAAAGCGTGGAGTCGTCCTATCACGTCGTCATCGAGCCCCGCTTCGACCACCTGAGCCTTGTACGCCGCTGCCCGTTCGGCCAACTCGCCGTCGCTGAGCTCCTGGCCGCGGATCGAGCGCGGGATCATGACATAGAGATACCGACCCACGAACCCGGAGGCGACCACCACCAGCATCGACCAGTAGGCCACCGAGATGAGGCCGTTGAACTTGAACGACGTGTGCAGCGTGATGAGGACGGGGCCGAAGAATCCGCAGAAGATGTGAAACTCGAGCCAGGTCGTCATCGAGCCCATGTTCCGCATGATGGTGAGGCGTTTTCTCAAGCTGTAGCCGTGCATCACCACCATCAGGGAAAGCCCGGTGATGCCGAGGAGGTTGCCGACGAGGCCGGAAGGTCGAAGCAGCGGATGAAGATCGGTGTAGGCGCGGACGTCTTCGGGTGCGAAGTAATAGCTCCAGCCTCCGAAACCGAAGAGGATCACCGCGGTGACCAAGACCGACGCCAGGAACGCCAAGCCGAGCCCGCTGCGGAAGATCTTCGGGAGCACAACTCTGTCCCGGGAGCGGATCGCCCGCAGCGATGAAGCCGGCTGCGCCGCAACGGCGCGGCTGGCGCTCACCGGGTGACTCCCGTCAGCCGAAACTCAGACCGGATCGTGATCGGCATCATGCCTCCATCGCGCAATCGCTCTCGGGCCACGACACGCAGGGCAGGATGTAGCCCTCTGCCGTGTCGGCGTCGCCGAGAAAATCGGACTCGCAACGGACCCGACCGTCGACGAGGCGGGCGCGGCAGGTGCCGCAGACCCCGGCGCGGCAGGCCGAGGGCATGTCGATGCCGGCCGCTTCGCAGGCGGCGAGCAGGGTGTCCTGATCGCTCGCCGAAATGGTGGTTCCGCTGCCCACCAGGCGGAGTTGGAAGGCCGCAGCCGGGGCGGGAGCGGTTTCGCCATGGGTCGCGGGCGACTCGATGGTCGAGGCGACCGCGGCCTCGAAGGCCTCGGACCGGATTTGAGAGCCCGGCACGCCCAGCCCGGCGAGGGTCGCTTTCATGTCGTCGATCATCGGGCCCGGGCCGCAGATCATGAAAACGGTGTTCGAAATCTCATCGATGTGATCGACGATCATCCGGCGGTCGATCCGACCCGAGAGGTGCTCGGCGGCGTGCGGGCCGCGGGTCGTCGTGATGACGATTTTCGCCTGCGGATGGCGTTTGGCGAGGAGCCCGAGTTCGTCACGAAAGGCGACGTCCCGGTGGGTGTGGACCGAGTAGAGCAGGGTGACCGGCCTCGTGGGGTTGGAGTGAACCGCATGGCGCAGCATGCTCATCAGAGGCGTGATCCCCACTCCTCCGGCGAGAAGCGCCAACGGTCGATCATCGCCCGACGGATAGGAGAATCCACCCGCGGGGGGCATGACCGCGATCATCGAGCCCGGCCGGACCGAGGCGTGCAGGGTTCCCGACATGAGCCCCTGCCGTTTGACCGAGATCTCGAAGTAGCCCGCGGCCTCTGGGGCCGACGAGACCGAGTAGCAACGAACAACGGGTTTTCCGTCGATGCTGATCTTCACGCTGGTGAACTGGCCGGGAGAAAACGAAAAACCCTCGGGTCGCGCCATGCGGAACGTCGTGATGTCGTCGGTCTCGGGGAAGACCCCGATGACCGGGACCCGGACGAAACCGGCGGGGGAGGAGGAGCGCTCCCCGAGGGGTGGTGTGTCGGCTTTTCGCTGCAGGGTTGATTGCCGGCGTTGCGGCCCCGAGGACGCGACGCCGGGTTGGTCCGGCAGCCAGCGCTCGCAGGCCGTGAACCAGACCAGGTGGAGCGCGATGCCGGCGAGAATTCCGGCAGGTGTCGGGAGCCACCACGGTGATGCCGTCAGGACGACCGAAGGGAGGAGCAGGGCTGCGTAACGCAGATCCGCCGGGTTGCGGTGGGCGCGGAGCAGCAGAATCGCGGCGTGGACCGTCGTCGCGAGCGCGAGGATCGGCGTCCCGGTCGGTTCTGTGAACAGGCTTTCAATCATCGATCAGGTCCCCGGATTCGAAATTCTCGGCAGTTTCATGTTTGAGCAATAGTGAGAGTTTAAATTCGGTCTCAATCACGATTGTTGACCCCGGTCACAGTTTCCGCTCGCAATCGGGCAGGTTTCCGGCTCCTTTCGCCGAAGGGCACGAATCCCCTTCGGCTTCTCATGATGAAGTGTCGCCACCGCCTCGATCGAGACAGGACAGGGCGGATTTTTTTTGCAGGTCGGCGTCGCTCATGGTTGCTTCTCGCGGGTGCATCGCCGACCCGACAGCGGGCCAGAGCCGGAGAATCGGGGGGCTCGCGTCAATCGCGATTCGTCGCCGGCGCCGGAGCACAGGCGACAAGAGCGGGTCGGGGCTGTGAAATGCACCGGACAGGCGGCGTCTTTCGGCCGGCGTTGTTGTGGTGGGCTGCTGCGGATTCCCGAGCGACGGCGTCAGGCGGGACCTGCGGAATCGCCCGGGATCTGCTTCAATCGACTCTCGGGAATCCTTCAACCGGCTCGGCGCGGGACCACCCTAGGGGACGGATACCGCCCACGCATCGCTGGCGCCGGACTCGAATCCGTCGGCGAAGACGGGAAGCTCGCTGCGTATCCATGAGCCGCCCGGCGTGCCGGCATAGCCGCTCGTGTCGACGGCAAAATCGATGGCGGTCACGGTTGCGGTCGCCAGCTCCGGGTCGTCCTGCGACCAGCTCCCGTCGGGGGAGAGAACCATGATGCCGCCGCCTTCGGTCCCCGCGGCCACCCAGCGCTCGGGATGCGGGTCCCAGGCGAGGGACAGGACCGGCAACACCAGTGGATCCCCGGGTTCGATCCAGGTGCCGCCCTGGTCGTCGCTGACGAAGACCCCGGAATCGCTCCCGAGCCACCAACGGCCCGCCGCCGGCAGGAGCGAGGTCACGTCGAGCCCGCCGAGCCCGGTGCCGCTCGGCTGCCAGCTTGCACCGCCGTCGACCGACCGGTAGAGGCCGGCAGCGGTCGAGGCGAAGAGCAGCAACGAATCATCTGGGTCGACGGCGACCGCAACCACGTCGAGATCGACGAGGCCGTTCGAAGCCGGCGTCCAGATGTCGCCGCCGTTGGAAGTGACGAAGACGCCGCCGCGGGTGGCCGCGTAGAGCGTCAACGGGTTGCTGGCATCGATAGCGAGGGCCTGCACGCGCTGGTTGGTGAGCCCGGTGCTGATCTGCTGCCACGAACCGCCGCCGTTGGTGGTGCGCCAGACGCCGTCGAGACGGTTTCCGGCAAAAACGCGATCTCCGTCCGTCGGATCGACGACAAGTGCCGTGGTGAGCAGGCTGCCCGGTCCGTCGCCAAGCCACGTCCAGGTTCGCCCGCGATCCGTGGTTTGATAGACCCCGGCGCCCTCGCTCGCGAGGTAGACCGCTCCGCCGGTCGGTCCGCCGGCGTCGATCGCGCTCACCGCGACCCCCGCGAGACCGGCGCCGGAGGTGACCCATGTTGCGCCGTCGTCGTCGCTGATGGCCGCTCCGACGACCGCTACGCCGGCGAACGTTCGTCCGGGATCGGCGGCATCGATGAGCAGGGCTTCGACACCGGTCTGCGGCGGTATGCCGGGTGTCGCGACCCAGAGCTGACCGCCGTCTTGGCTTTGGAAGGTACCCGCATCGGTGCCCGCCCAGATGACGTCGCCGTCCGCGGGATCGAAGGCGAGGGCGCTGACATCGAGGTTTTCGAGACCGGTCCCTGCCGGCACCCATGTATCACCGCCGTCGTCGCTCACCAGCAGACCCGAGCCGCCGGTGCCGGCCCAGATCGTCAAGGGGCCGCCCGGGTTCGAAGCCAGCATCACGATCTCGAGTCCCGAGCTGCCCGTGCCGGAGGCCTCCCAGGACTGGCCGTCGTCGCTGCTGCGCCATACTCCTTCGTCTCTAGTTCCGACAAAAACCGTTCCCCCGGCCACCGCCATCGACATGATGCGTGAGTCCGGGAGGCCGGCCGCCGTGGCCGTCCACGCTACGCCGTTGTCGGCTGAGGTAAACACGCCATCCACGGTGCCGACCCAGGGTGCCCCGGTCGACGGATTCAGGGCGAGGGCGAGGATCCCGGGATCGGTCAGACCGGCTCCGGGGCCGCTCCAGGTGTCCCCGCCGTCGGCGCTCGAGAAGGGCCCGGCGTCGGTAGCCACCCACAGCCGGCCTGAAACGCCGCGCACGAGCTCGATCGCAGCGCGGCTGTCGAGCCCCGTATTGACCGCAGTCCAGAGCGCGCCGCCGTCGGCGCTGCGGAAGATCCCGCCTCCTTCGGTGGCGATCCAGATCGTTCCGGCACCATCCCCGGCGAACCCGATCCCGGTACCGCCGGGGACGTCCGACGGTGTCCAATCAAGCGCCCCAACAGGAATGGAGACTGTCAGGAGTGCGATGCACGCTGCGATGGAAATGTGGTGTCTCATGGTCTCTTTTCTTCCCTTTTCTCGACCCGAATCGGCTGTCGGTTCATCAGTTATCGGAAAGGTCATCCGTGTGGGGCAGCCGGCTATTTCGCCAGGCGGGATCGGCGGGCCCGAACGGGGATCCCGACCGGCCGAGCGGCGCGCGGGGCCCAGATGTGCTGCCGCGCGGCCGTCCCGGCCGACCACGGCGGAAACCCGCCTGGGCGGACGCCCAATCCGGGGTGCTCCTCCCGGATCGGGTCCCGATTCCGCCGCCATCGTCCCGAGGCCCGGTGCGAGAGCCGGGTCAGGGTAGGGCCGCGCCCCACCGCGACGGATCACCCGTCTCGAATCCGTCGGTGAAGATCACCGATGCCCCGGGTTCGTCCACGACGAACGTGCCCTCCGCCGCCGGCCCGCCGTTGTAGGCGCTGTCCAGCGCGCGCAGCGTCCAGGTGTAGGCGCCGCCCTCGAGGCCGGTCAATGTCCACTCCGAGACGGCGCTGACGCTGCCGGGCTCGGGAAGCACCCTGGGAATCGTCGCCGGAGCGCCGTTTCGATAGAGCCGGAGATCGTAGGTCAGCGCATCAGTCGGGGTCAGGTCGTCGGTTGCCGGGTTCCACCAGAGCACGACCGTGTTGGCGGCGCCATCGACATCGGCGTTCAGGAACGACGGCGCGGACGGCGCCTCGTTCTGTCCCGGGGCGTCGTTGCGGTAGACGTGCATCTGCGCGTCGACGAGGCCGTTGCCCCCGGGAACGAAGTACTGGCCGGCGATGAAATAGTCGAGGTCGCCCTCGCCGTCCAGATCCAACCAGGTGAACGAGCCCCCGCGCGAACCCGAGGCCCGCGGTGCGGGCAGCTGATTGCCCGAGTCGGTGAAAACGCCGTCCTGGTTGTCGTAGATCTTGGCGCGGCCCTCGATCTGCGAGCCGGAGTTGTAGTTGCCGGCGATGAGAATGTCCACGTCTCCGTCGGAGTCGTAGTCGGCCCAGGTGGCGGCGGTGAGGTCCCACCAGCCTTCGCAGATCGGGCAGGGGATCACCTCGATGGGAACATAGGTCTCGGCGTCGTTCCGGTAGATGCGGAGAACCGTGTTGTACGAGCCGTCGAGCTCTTTGATGTGGCCGGCTACCAGGATGTCGAGGTCGCCGTCGTCGTCGTAGTCGCCCCACTGGCCCTCTCCGTGCTCGATAGTGAGCGCTCCGAGAATGTTTTCGCCGACGAAGACCCCGCCCCCGTCGTTGCGATAGCGTCGGATGAAGCCGTCGTCCGTCAGCGGCGCAAGGTGGATCAGCAGCAGGTCGAGGTCCAGGTCGCCGTCGAAGTCGGCCCAGGCGCTCTGGGCGTGAACGGTCGGGGCTAAGCCCGCCGGGACCTCGGTGAAGGTCCACCCGCCGGTGCCGTTGGCGCCGTCGTTCCGCATCAGGGCGGTGCGGTACTCGAAGGTGCCGCCATCCCACACCGACGGCAGCAGGAGATCGAGATCGCCGTCGTTGTCAAAGTCGGCCCAGGTGATCGAGCGCAGATCGAAATCGGCCTGGAAGTTGTCCTCCCAGTAGGCGGGCAGCACGGTGTCGCTCGCCACGAGCGTGCCGGCATCGTTGCGGTAGATCACCGTCTCGCCGTCCGTTCCGACCGCGAGATCCTGGTCCCCGTCGCCATCCACGTCGCCCCAGGCGAGGTCCGACGCGCCAGCACTCAGGGTTCCGAGCTGGATATCGATGTAGGCGAATTCCCACTCGTCGGGAGCGGCCGGACCGTCGTTGCGGATCAGGACGAGCCGCTCCTCCACGCTCGTGTTGTAGACGACGTAATAGCCCAGGACCGCGATGTCGAGATCGCCGTCGCCGTCGACATCGGCGGGCGCCGTTGTGACGACCCAGAAGTCTTCGTCCTGCGGTGTCACGAAGAGCGGATCGAGCGGGGTCACCTCGGTGAAGTCGCCGAAGGTTCCGCCCGGGCCCTGCTGAACCGCGATGAACCGGAGGGCACCGTCGGTGTCGCCGTCGTCATCGGTCACCACCAGGCTCACGTGGAATGTGTCGGCCCCCGGGAAGACGTGGGTTGGGTCCTGCTCGGTCGAGGTCGAGCCGTCACCGAAATCCCAGAGCCAGCTGACGATGGTGCCGTCGGGGTCGGTGCTCGTGTCGAAGAACGCCACCGAGAGGCCGGTGGTCACGAAGTCGTAGGACGCGGCCGGCGGCTGGTTGAGGGGCGGCGGCGGCGGCCCGGCGAAGTGCTCGATGGCGCCCTGAAAACCAACCGTCCAGGCGTCCCCCGCCGGTGTCGCGGCGATGGCGGCGAAGTTCCCGAAGCCCGCCGAGCCGATCTCCAGGACCGCCCAGTTCTGACCGCCCGTGGCCGAGTAGTAGGCGACGTCGCTGTTGGTGCTGACCCAGAGCTCGTCGGGACCGAGAAGAAAGATATCCGTGAGCTGGTCGGTGGTGTTGGGAGTGGGAAGCGGCTGCCAGGTTGCACCTCCGTCGTCGCTGCGGAAGGCGGTTCCCCACCAGCCGACGGCGTAGCCGATGTTGGTGTCGAAAAAGTCCATGTCCTGGATCTGAAGCGGGGACCCGGGAAGGTCTCCCTGGATCCACGTGGCGCCGCCGTCGACGGTGCGGTAGAAGCGGCCGCTGACGTTGGCGGCCCAGCCGCTCGCGCCTTCGAAGTCGACGGCCCGGTAGGCTCCGGAGAAATCGGGTACGGCCGACCAGGTGGCGCCGCCGTCGGCGGTGTGGAAGACGGCCGCGCCGCCGAAGCCGAAGCCGGCAACCCACCCGTCGAGGAGGGTGGAGAATGAGAGGTCCTCCGCCTCGAGTCCCGGGGGCGCCGCCGCTGCTGCCGACCAGGTGGCGCCGCCGTCGGAGCTGCTGTAGATGCGGGCGGTTTCGTCAACCGCCACGACTTCCCCCGGACCGATGACCTGCACCGCCTTGAGGTGCGAGGCCGTGAAACGCTCGTGAAGGATCCACGGAATCGCCCCGGTGCCGGTCAGGACGGCGCCGTTCTCGCCGACGGCGATCAGGTCGCCGCCGGCGAAACGATCGATGTCGTTGAGGGACTCGCCGGCGCCGCTCGAGATCTGCGTCCAGCTGGCGCCGCCGTCGACCGTCCTGATGACGAAGCCTGCGCCGTAGCCGAAATAGCCCGTCAGCGGGTCGGCGAAGGCGGGTGCGGCGCTGCCCAGGAAGCTGGGCTGGAAACCGGGCGAGGCGAAGGTCTGGACCCAGGTCTGGCCGGCGTCCGGGGAGTGGTGCATGCCGCCCGCACCGTCGGAGACGACCACGGTCTGCGGGTCGGGTACGGCGAACGCCATCGACGAGGCGAAGGCGCCGGGATCGATCACCTCGCCGAGGTCTGCCCAGGTCTGGCCGGAATCCCCGGATCGGAAGATCCGGTCGTCGTAGTCCGGGTAGGTACCGGCGCGACCCCATGCCAGGACGACGTCCGTCGAGACGGCGACCAGGTGGCTTCGACCGTCGACCGGGGCCCCGACCGTCCACGTGGCGCCACCGTCGGTCGACCGCACGAAAGCGCCGTCCAAGATGCCCACCGCAACGGTGGACGAGAGAAAGGCCACGTCCTTCCCGTCGCCGGCCTGGACGAGAGTGAACGTGGCACCGCCGTCGGATGTGCGGTAGAGGCCGGTCGCCGCGGCGCCCAGACCGGTCAGGTCGTCGGCGAAGTCAAAGGCGAAGATGTCGTTCGGTGAGGGCTCCCACGCGAGCCCCCCGTCGCGGCTGATGTAATGGTCGAAGTTGCCCGACGCCAAGCCGAAGCTCGTTGAGTAGAACTCCATGAAATACGTCGATCCCAGGAACGGCAGCTCGACCCATGTGGTCCCGCCGTCGGTCGTACGGTAATTGGCGTTGCCCCAGGTCCAACCGTTCTGCTCGTCGAGGAAGAAGAGGCCGTTCAGCGGCGACCCCAGGCTGAAGGGAACATCGCGTTGGACCCACGTGGACCCGCCGTCGGTCGACTCGAACAGGGCGCCGCCGGTGTCGAAGGAGTTGTCGTCGGTGGCGATGAAGACTCGCTGAGCGGAGGGCGCCCCGACGCCCCGGACATCCAGGAAGGTCGGCAGGGGACTCTGGGTGCCCCACTGCGCGGCTGCAGGGTTTGACGCCAGAACGAGGGCGACACCCAGAATCTGCGGCAGAAGGCGTGCTGCACGGCGCGTTCGGCGTCCGGATGATAGAGCTTCTCGTGTGGCGTGCATGGTCTTGATTCCTTTGCTTTGGCGGGTCGATTCACGATCGGTCGACCGTCCGCAGGAGTGGCCGCTGATGTGCTGCAGGCTTCCGGGTTGGTGCTGGCCGCAGCCCATGTAAACGGTGATCTTGCGGACACTACTGAGGTCCATGGCTGTCTCCATTGCCCTACAGTGTCGTCGGCAATCGAAACGAGACACCTTCTCGATAAATTTCCCGGTACTGGCGTCGAGGCGGGGAAACGATCGGCGCGATCCGGGAACCGCGAATGATTGTGCATGAAAGGGGCGTGAATTGAGCATGTGTCTCGTTCCCTGAATCGGCTGCACTGTACCGACGAGACATGACGATCCGAATGCAGCAAACGACAGAAACCAACCAGTACCGACGAACAGGAGGCACCAATGAGAACCAGAAACCTTCGCAACGCGGCGCTCATCGCAGCGGGATTGATGATGGCCGCGACAGCTAGCACCGCCAGCACGCGCGGCCACAAGGGCCAGCAACGCCACGATCGGGAACGGGAAACGGTGATCGCAGCGCTGCAGCCGGTGGGCGCCGCCACCGGCTGGGGCCGGGTCAAGGTCGAGGATTGGAATCGCCAGGACGAACTCAAAGGGAGAACCACCCGCCGACAGGTGGAGGTGAGCCTCTTCGATCTCGAACCTTTTGCCGCGTACACAATCCAGATTGACAACGTGCTCCTCGGCAGCGTGCGGACCAACGGCTTCGGTGACGCGCAGCTCAAGCTGGAGTCGCCGGACGACTCCCACTCCCCGGTTCCGACCGAGCTGGCGGCCGCGGGGGTTCTCCAAGCCGCCTGGGTGCTTGACATGTCGATGGCGCCCGTCCTCGACGGCAACTTCCAGAACGTGGCAGGTTCCGGCGGTGGCGGTGGCGGTGGCGGCGGCGGCGGTGGCGGCGGCGGCGGCGGCGGAACCGGTGGATCGACGGTTCACCAGGAACGGATTTCGCTGACCGACGCCAGCGGTGGTTTCGCCGTCGGCATGGCCAAGGTCGAGCGCGAATCGGACGGCAAGCAGGAGTTCAAAACCATGGCGAGCGGCCTCAACCCCGGCAGTTCCTACACAATCGAGGTCGATGCTTTCGCCGCCGGTATCGTCACCGCCGATGCGGTGGGTCAGGCCGTCCTCGAACTCGAACACCCCGACGACGAGAATCCACTGCCTCCTGAGATGCAGCCTGTCGAGGATCTGCGGTTGATTGAGTGGAAGGACGCTCAGGGTGAGACAGTCCTCGAAGGCTCATTCACCGGGGTCTCGGGTAGCGGTGGCGGTTGATTGACCGAGAAGCAGATCAAGAAAACCGAGAAATTTTCCTCCTCCCCATCAATGAGTGCC
>JAHECW010000150.1 GCA_024641545.1 Acidobacteriota bacterium | reverse complement strand
GGCCTTCCGGGCCGCCCATTGTGGTGCGGGCGTCCCGCCCGCAGGATGCGGTTGGGATTTGCCACCATCGGGCACCCGCACGGGAAGAGCTGCCGCTTCCTTCGGCTCCGGCCTTCCGGGCCGCCTTCGGCGACCCGGTGTCGCGCGATCAGATGGTCCGACGTAGGGTGGGCCTGGGCCCACCTTCAGCGGCATCGATGCAGCCGAAGCGTTCCACCCGAGTCTACGGGAGGAGTCGTCGTTGAGGTGGCGGCTGCCCCTGTCCCTGCCGCTGTCCCTTCCGATCAGATCGCGATCAAGGTCAACAGCGCGATCACGGCAAGCGCGACGGCGACAACGGCGGCGATCCGGAAGGTGGAGTACGGCGCGTCGCCCTTGAGACAGCCCGCGTTTTGGCCGGAAAGCACCGTCCGGTAGAGCCGATCCTTGTAGCGGTAGGCCAGCACCCAGGCCGGAAAGGCGAAGCGCCGCGCCGCGAGGCCTCGCAGCACCGTGGCGGTCGCAAGGTTTCTCGATCTCCGGCCGGGCAGGTGGCGTTCTTCGAGGCGGCGCCGGGCGAGCCGCTCGCAGGCCTCGATCAGACGCGCCCTGGCCGTCGATCGCGGAACGTCGAACCGTTCGAGGGGGGCGTCGCCGACGAGATCGATGCCGCCGTCGGCCGAGCCGAGGTCGTAGCTCGGCAGCAGGAGGGCGATCTCCTCTCTCGACAGACCGCGGCTCGCCGGGACCACCACGTCGTCATAGGTGATCTCGGCGCAACCGGCGTGGGGCGCCCAGTCGGCGCGGTGGGTGTCGGAATCGGTGTCGGCCGCCCAGCTGACCGAGGCCTCGGCGTCGAAGACCCAGCCGACCCAGCGCAGCGGCTGGATGGTCTCCAGCCTCGCGTTGGTCCGCAGGTCCTTGGGGCGGAACCAGCCGAGCGAGCGCAACCACTCTCGGTAGGCACGCTCGGCCTGGGCCCGATCGACCGTGAACGGGATGAGGACCCGTGCCTCTTCCAGCGGGTCGGCCGGGTGCTCGATCTCGAGCACCGAACCGCAGAAAGCGCAGGCGGCGCTTCTCCGGGAGACCTCATAGGTCATGGCGGCGCCGCATCCCGAGCAGCGCAGGATATCGATCGCGGTCCCCGGCCGGTCCTGCTGTATCGAGCCCGGGCAGCTCAGGTTGCAGACCGGGCAGCGCAGATCATCGGCCTCGATGGCGCTCGAGCACCGGTCGCAACGAAGATCGGCGCTGCTCACAGGAGCGCTCCGAGGATGACCGCGAACCCGATGAGCGCGAGACCGGCGGCGACCACCGCGGCGATCTTGGCCCACGAGACCGGAATCGCGCCGGCGACGCTCCCGGTCTGGCCGTTGACGAGGAGGCGGATCGGCTCACGATCGCTGCGCCAGCGGACCGCACACACCCAGATCGGCACGAGCGTGAGATCCATGGCCTCGGCGGTGAGCTCGGTGGAGAAGCGCAGGCCGGTGTGGGAGTCACCGGGCATGAAGCTGTGGAGCCGGCCCTCGACGGCGGCGCGGGACTCCATCCGGGCGAGATCGAGGCACTCGTCACGGCTCAGCGACGGCTCTTCCGAGATCCAGCCCGCGATCAGCGCCGGCGTGAACCGTCTCAATCCGCCGAGATCGAACGGTTCCACCGCCTGGAGCTCGGTATTGGGGATCCCCTCCGACGCAGTAACGACGAGGTCGTCGACGGAGCACCGGTGCCGCCCCTCGAGATCGCGGAGCTCGGTCTTGGTCACCCGCCGCGTCGTCTTCCGCTTGGCATCGAACTCGGTGGTCGTGTAGTTCTCGCCGATGGCGGCGTGGTACCGGCTGTCGGCGACCGCGCTGTAGAGATAGACCGGGACATAGACACCCTCGACACGCTCGGCGGCGGCGCGTCGGAGCGCCGTCGGCGCCCAGCGCCGACCGCTCAGATGGGCGCGCAGAAGACCTCGGGCCCGGTTACCATCAATGGAGAAGCCGATGGCGAAGACCGGATCGGGACGATCCGGGGTGCCCGGGCGATCGATCACCGACGGCGAATCACAGTACGGGCAGCGAGCGGTGCGGTGGCTGGGCTCGACCACCAGCTTCGCACCACAGGACTCGCACGACACTTCGACTGGGACAACCGCCATCGCGGTCCCAGTGTAACCGGCGGCGCTCGATCGCCGGAAGGACGGAAGGAAATCGGACTGGAGGCCGTATGACGCTGGAGAGAATCACCATCGCCATCGAGGACGAGTTGCTCGCCGGTTTCGAGGAGCTGCTCGAGCGCCGGAGTCTTGGGAACAGGTCGGAGGCGATCCGCGATCTCATCCGTCGCCGCCTGGTCGAGGACGACGTGGAGAACGACGAGGGCGAGGCCATCGCGAGCCTCACCCTGCTCTATGACCACGAACAGCGCGAGCTGGCCGAGCGTCTGGTCGAAGCCGGCCACGCCCACCGAGCACGGGTGCTCTCGACCCTTCACGTCCACCTCGACCACCGGCTCTGCCTCGAGGTCCAGGTGCTGCAGGGTGAAGCCGCCGAGCTGAGGACCTACGCCGATCACCTCATCGCTCTTCGGGGAGTCAAACACGGCAAGCTGGTGCTGAGCTCGACTGAAATCTGAACCCTCGAAACGGGTGTCGCCGGGCGGGTGGGTGCCCGGCGGCGAGTCAGAGCTTGCCGGGGCGCGACCGGAGAATCATGACGAAGAGAAGGATCCACGCCGCGAGGCTGGCGGCGGCCGGCCCCGGGTTGGCCTCGGTGATCAGATTGAGCAGGTCGCCGATGCCGGGTTAGAACAGCAGAGTGAAGCAGTTGCTGAGCGGCTCGTATTCTCCTCCTCGAAATTCCTGCCGTTGCTGTCCGGCCCAAGACAGTCGCACGACCGGTCATCCGAAACCGATCAGACCGAAGGTTCATGTCGGAACGAATGCGATGCTGCTAGAGGTGCGAGAACCTACGGTTCGCCGGGCCGTACCTCGAACCGGGCCGTTGACCCAAAACGCGCGGGAGGAGGCCGAAGATGAGACCACTGTGGTGCGCCGTGTTGGTGGGGTGCTCGTTGATTCCGACGGTGATCGGCGGAGCGGTCGACGCGGGAGGTTCCGGGGAGGGGCGACTCTATGAAAGCGTCGCGGTGTCGCCGTCGGTGGTCATGGCCCTGCACAACAACGGCTCGAACATCTCGTGCGTCGCCTTCGACGATGGACTGGTGTTCTTCGACGCGGGGCTCAGTACCCGCACCGCGAGCGCCTTTCGCCACGAGATGGAGGTGCGGTTCGAGCGTCCCACCATGGCGCTGGTCCTGACCCACGCCCACCTCGACCACATTCTCGGGATGGCGGCGTTCGACGATGTCCCGGTCTATGCCGCGGCGGCCGGCCGGCCGCGCTGGGAGCATTTCATCGCCGTCGAGTGGGACGAACGCACCATCGCCGGTTACGCGTCGGTCTTCCCGACTCTCCCCGAAGAGCTCCCCGATGCCGTGCTTCGATTGCCCACCGACTGGTTCTCCGACGAGCTCGTTCTCGGAGCGGCGGAGCACCGGTTGGTCGTCCGCCGAACCGGGGGCCACACCGTTGATTCCTCCTCGGCGGTGCTCGGCGCCGATGGTGTCGTGATCGCCGGCGATCTCGTCCAGGCCCGCCGCCGGCCGTACTTCGGCGAGCCCGACACGGATTTTCCGGCCTGGATCGGCACCCTGAGCAACTGGGAAGCGCTCGCAGTGAAAGCGGTCTGCCCCGGCCACGGACCGGTGATCGAGCTCGATGAGCTCCGGGAGATCCGGGTCTGGTTCGAGGATCTGTCGGCGTGGGCGTCGAAGCTCAAGACCGCAGGTGTTTCCGTGGAGAAAATGGTGTCCCATCCCGAAATCCCGGACGGCTACTGGCCCGACGAGGACGCCGCGCCGGGGTGGTGGGCCTATTGCATCAAGCGGGTCTACGACGCTTCCTGAACCCGCCCGGCCGAGACCGCTCGCAATGACACGCCCTCATCGGCTCCTTGCGGGCGGGACGCCCGCACCACAATGGCCGAGGTCAGAGCGAAGGAAGAACGCGGGCAAGTTGTGGTGCGCGCGGCTCGCCCGCAGGTCGCTGTCGAGACTCGAGAAAAACGGGTCATTCCATGGCTGGACGCTGCCCCGCGGCGTGGTGGTGCTCAGGAAGAATCAGGGAGTTCAGCCAGGCGGCAACGGCGACGCCGGCCGCGGCGTCGACGACGGCGACAAAGATGGTGTCGTCGCCGGCGAGGGTGCCGACAACGCCGCCGGGCTCGAGGCCGTCGAGGGCCAGGGCGACCCCCTGCGCCTCGCCGGGGGGCGTCCTCAGGACCAGCAGGTGATCTCCGGCCGGGGCCACCGACCGCAGCCGTCCGGCGATCCGTTCTTCGAGGGGGTTGGCCGCAGGCAGTTCCCTGGGCGGCGCCGTCCACCTGCCGTCGGCCTTGACCAGCCGCAACGCGGTGATGTCACGGGAGACCGAGGCCTGGCTGGCTTCGATGCCGCGTTCGGCGAGGGCGGCGACCATCTGCTCCTGGGTCTCGATCCGGCCCTCGGCGATGGCGTCGAGGATCACCCGGCGGCGGTGCTCAACCGAGCTCATGGCCCACCGCTCCCGTCGAGTCCGGCGATGGCGTCGGCAAAGGCCTGCCGGCGTTCGCCGATGAGCCGAGCCGCCCGCATCGCCACGGCTTCGAGCTCGTCGAGCGCCGGCGCCCCGGCGCCTCCCAGGTTGGCTCTGGCGGCGAGAATGGTCTCGGCGTCCAACGACGGCATCTCCCCGCCCGCCTTGATCTCGGCAGCCACCTGCCGATAGGCCGTACGGAAGGGCACCCCGTTGCGGACCCGGCGGTAGACCTCGTCGGTGGCGAGGAGATCGCCGCCGACCGCCGAGGCGCACGCCTCGGCGTCGACACCGAGCCGCGGCACCGCGTCGGCGACCATCACAAGCATGGCGTGCACGGTGTCGATGCCTTCCATCACCGGGCCCTTGGTCAGCTGCATGTCGCGATGATACCCGCCGGGCAGCGACCCCGCCACCGCCATGGCCTGGGTCGCGAGGCCGGCGACGATGCCCGCTCGGCCGCGGGTGAGCTCGAAGACATCGGGGTTTCTCTTCTGCGGCATGATGCTCGAGCCGGTGGCGAGCTCGGCGGGCAGCACGAAGTAGCCGTACTCGTCGGCCGAGAAGAGGACCACGTCCCAGGCCAGGACGGCGAGATCCCGCGCCACCGCCCACAGGGCGCAGAGAACGGCGGCCTCGAGCTTGCCGCGCGACAGCTGCACCGCCGTGACGGCGAGCTGCGGCGAGGCGAAGCCGAGAGCGTCGGAGACCGCGCGTCGGTCGAGGGGCAGCGGTGCGCCGTAGCCCGCAGCGCTGCCCAGGGGTCCCCGGTCGGTGAGGTCGTAGGCCGCGTCCAGGAGCCCGAGATCGTCGAGCAGCACCTCCGCGTAGCCCGCCGCCCACAGCCCGACCGACGACGGCATCGCGCGCCGGGTGTGGGTGAAGCCGGGCATGACGACCCCGGCGTGGCGGCCGCCGAAGGCGAGCAGCGAGTGCGCGGTCTCGATGACGGCCGTCGAGACCTCGTTGAGCGCCGATTTGAGGTAGAGCCGGAGGGCCGCCATCACCTGGTCGTTCCGCGAGCGGCCGGTGTGGACCTTCTCGCCGAGCTCGCCGAGCCGTGCCACGAGGCGGTGTTCCAAAGCGGTGTGGGCGTCCTCGTCGTCCTCGGTCACCCGGAAGAGACCGGCGTCGGAGGCGGTCAGCGCCTGGTCGAGCTCCGCGGCGAGGGCGGCGTGCTCCTCCGCGGTCAGGAGCCCGGCCGCGGCGAGACCGCCGATGTGGCCCTTGGTGCCGATGATGTCCCAGCGCAGCAGACGCTGGTCCCAGCGCTGATCGTCGCCGGCGGTGTAGGCGGCAATGGCCTCGTCGAGTCCGCTGCCGTCGCCCCAGAGGCTGTGTTTCATCTCAGGTACTCCCGTGCGACCGCGGCGTAGAGTTCGGCGGCGGCGTCGACCTCGGCAAGCTCGATCCACTCGTCGGCGGTGTGGGACCGGCGCGAATCCCCCGGGCCCAGCTTGATCGTGTCGAGGTGGCGGAGAAAGACCCAGTCGGAACAGGTCGGTGAGGCGAAGGGGGCCGACTCGGGGCGGACCGTCATCAGCGCCGGGAGCAGGCGGGTATCGGCCGGAGTCTCGGCCGGGACCAGCCGGTCGGAGTAGATCTCGACGCGGGCCCCGACGGTCGCGCGGATCATGGCCACCACCTCGGCGTGGTCGTAGGCCGGGGTGGTCCGGATGTCGAGCATGGCCCAGGCCGCCGGCGGGGTGACGTTGCGGGCGACCCCGGCTTCGAGCTGGGTCGGCGTCACCGCCACCGCTCCGAGGAGCGGGTGCGTGCGGTCGAAGACCATGGCGCCGAGGGCGGTGAGGTCGCGGGCCGCCAGGCTGATCGCGTTGACGGGCGGCGGTTGGCGACCGGCCGCCCAGCCGGCGTGGACCTGGTCGCCCCGCCAGTGGAGTTCGAGCAGGAGCTGGCCGCGCTGGGCGATGCAGGGCTGGAGCGAGGTCGGCTCGCCGACCACGGCCGCGTCGGGTGGCTCACCGAGGCGTTCGAGCGCCCTCGGCATGGAGGTGTCGCGGGTCTCCTCCGAGTAGGTGGCGAGCACCACCAGTCGGCCGGCGGCAAGCCCGCCGTTGGCCTTGAGCTGGGCGGCGGCGGCGGTCATGGCGCTGACCGAGGCCTTGGCGTCGACCGCACCGCGGGCCGTGAGACGGCCGGCGCCGACAACGCCCTCGTAGGGCGGGACGGACCAGCCGTCGCCGGGCGGCACCGTGTCGAGGTGCGAGGCCATGAGCAGGGTCGGCCCCGGCTCATCGCCGTCGACGACGATGCGCACCGCCGCGTCGTCGATCTCGGGATCGAGACCGTGCGCCGTCGCCCACCGGGCGAGAACCTCTGCCGCCCGGTGCTCATCGCCGGACGGGCTCGGCGTGCGGACCAGGCGGACGAGAAGATCGCCGGCGTCGGTCATCGGCCCGCGGTCTCGTAGGTCCGCTTTTCCCGCTCGCCGACAATCATCGTGCCGCTGCCTCCACCGGTGAAAAGCTCGAGCAGGAGGGCGTCGGGTGTCCGCCCGTCGATGATGTGGGTGCGGCGAACGCCGCTCTTGACGGCCCTGAGACAGGCCTCGACCTTGGGCCGCATCCCGCCCTTGACGCTCTTGCTGAGCAGCAGCGCCTGGAGATCCTCGGGCGCGGCGAAGGCGACCAGTGTGGAGGGGTCGTCCGGGTCGCGCAGGAGACCGGGGGCGCCGGTCAGATAGATCAGCTTCTGTGCGCCGAGGGCGCCGGCGAGCGCCGCGGCGAGCGTGTCGGCGTTGACGTTCATGACCCGGCCCTCGGAGTCGGCGGCCAGGGACGACACCACCGGGACGTGACCGCGCGGCAGCAGCACATCGAGAAGCCTGGTGTCCACCGAATCGACATCGCCGACCTCACCGAAATCGACGGTTCTGGTGATGCCGTCGTCGTCGGTGACCTCCACCGGCGGCCGGCGGTGGACGGTGACCAGCCCGGCGTCGATTCCCGTCAGACCCACCGACGAAACGCCGTGGCGGCGAAGGGCGGCGACCACATCGACGTTGAGCTGACCGGCGTAGACCATCTTCGCGACCTCGAGGACCGCGGGCGAAGTCACCCGGCGGCCGGCCACGATCTCGGGTTGCAGCCCCATCTGGCGGGACAGGGCGCTGGCCTGGGGGCCGCCGCCGTGGACCACGAGCACGCGGATGGAGAGAGACTCCAGCAGCGCCACCTGAACCGCGACGTTGTCGAGGGCCTCGGGAGACGACAGGACCTCGCCGCCGAGCTTGAGGACGAAGATCTGGTCGCGATAGAGCCGGGTGTACTCGAGCGCGTCCTTGAGTCCGTTGACGAGTTCGGTCATTTCTCACCTCTGTTCGAGAGCATGGTTTCGAGCACCGCACGCTGGGCGTGCAGCCGGTTCTCGGCCTGGTCGGTGACCCGTGACCAGGGCCCGTCTAGGACGCCGTCGGTGACCACCACGTTGCGCCGCACCGGCAGGCAGTGGAGAAAGATCCCGGCGCCGTCGCGGGTCGCGGACATCCGATCTTCGTTGACGATCCAGCCGCGATGCGGCGCCCGCCGCGCGGCCTCCGCTTCCGGCGTGCCGAAATCGTCGAGGCAGCCCCAGCTCTTGGCGTAGACGGCGTCGGCGCCGGTCACGGCGGCATCGAGGTTGTCGGTGACCTCGACGGTCCCACCGTTGCGATCGGCGACGGCCTTGATGGTTGCCATGTCGTCGGGGTCGAGGTCGTAGCCCGGCGGTCGCGCCACCACGACCTCCATCCCGAGCCGCGCCGCCGCCAGGGCCGCCGACGCGGGCACGGCGGTGGGCAGGGGCTTCGGGTGCCAGGACCAGGTGAGGACGAAACGGCGGCCCCGGGGCTGTGCGCCGAAGTTTTCCTGCAGGGTCTGGGCATCGGCCAGGCCCTGGCACGGGTGGCGACGGGCGGATTCCATGTTGATGGTCGGCACGCCGGCGTGGTCGGCGAAGGCGCGGACGACCTCGTCCCGCCTGGCCTCGGCCCAGGTGTCGGCGCTGGGAAAGGCGCGGACGGCGACGGCCTCGCCGTAGCGGCCGAGGACCCGGGCGGCCTCGACGATGTGCTCCACCGCCTCGCCGTCCATGACGACGCCGGACCGGGTCTCGATGGTCCACGCTCCCTTGCCGGGCTCGAGCACCACCGCATGGCCGCCGTGGCGGGCCATGGCGACCTCGAAGGAGGTGCGGGTCCGCAGCGACGGGTTGAAGAAGACCATGATGAGGGCCTTGCCGGCGAAGGACGCACCGGCGGCGCCGGCCTTGAGCTCGGCGGCGCGGGCGAGGACGGCGCGGATCTCGTCGTCGGGCCAGTCATCGGTTGCAATGAGATTCCGCGGCGTCATGAGAGCACCTCATGCATCGTGTGAACGAAGGTGTCGACCTCGTCGTCGGTGAGCACCAAGGGTGGAAGAAGACGGATGATCGAGGGGTCGTTGGCGGAGCCGACCAGGATGCCCCGTTCGAAGAGGGCGAGCTGGACCGGCCGCGCCGGGCGGTCGAATACGAGGCCGAGGAGCAGGCCGAGACCGGTGATCTCCTTGACCGCCGGGAGATCGGCGAGCCCCTGCCGCAGTCGCCGTTCGAGGTGACGCGCCCGGCCGGGGAGGTCTTCGTCGCGGATGACCTCGAGGTTGGCGGCCGCCGACGCACAGGGGATCGGTCCGCCGCCGAAGGTCGTGCCGAGGTCGCCCTGCGCCACGTGCTTGGCGACCCGGGGCGAGACCAGCACCGCACCCATGGGGAGACCGGCGGCGATGCCCTTGGCGAGGGTGAGGACGTCGGGGGTGACGCCGTGGCGCTGGGCCGCGGTGAAGGCGCCGGTGCGACCGCAGCCGCACTGAACCTCGTCGAAAATCAGGACCGCGCCGGCGTCGTCGCACGCCCGGCGGATGGTCTTCAGCGTTCCGGCGCCGATATCCCGGGCGCCGGCGAGCCCCTGCACCGGCTCGACGATGACCGCGGCGATGGTCTCGTCGATGAGCGCCGGGAGGACCTCCGGTCGTCCCCAGGGTGCGACCACGGTGAGATCGAGGAGCGACTGGCCGCCGCTTCTCTCGGCGAGATCCCGGTAGTGGTGGATGCCCGACACAGCGAGGGTTGCCAGGGTGCGGCCGTGGAAGCCGCCCTCGATGGTGACGACACGGCGGCGCGAGGTGACGCGGCGCGCGAGCTGGAGCGCGACGTCGTTGGTCTCGGCGCCGGAGTTGACCAGGAAGGCCTGGTCGAGTGGCGCGGGCGCCATCTCGGCGAGCAGGGTGAAGACCCGGTCGCGGCTCTCGAGCGGCACGGCGTTGGAGTAGAAGACGAGCCGTTCGGCCTGTTCCCGGATGGCGGCGACCACCCGCGGGTGGCAGTGGCCGCTGACCGCCACCGCGTGGCCGCCGTAGAGATCGAGAAAGCGGCGGCCGTCGGCGGCGACGATGGTGCAGCCGGTGCCGCTCTCGGGTTGCAGTTGGAGCCGGCCGTAGACCGGGACCTCGGCCGGGTGGATGGTGTTCAGCATGGCGAGATTCCCGTGTCGCCGAGACCGGCGGTTTCCGAAAACCCCCGGGCGAGGTTCATGGCCTGGACCGCCTGACCGGCGGCGCCCTTGATGAGATTATCGATGACCGTCAGCACCAGCACCTCGCGGCCGCCGTCCCGGGCCACGGCGTGGAGATGGGCGTGGTTGGTGCCCACCACCGATGTCAACCGGGGAGGCTGATCGAGGACATGGACAAAGGGACGGTCGGCGTAGGCGGTGTGGAGGAGCTCCATCGGGTCCTCCACCGGTTCGGCAAGTCGCACTTGAAGAGTGGCGTGAATGCCGCGGATCATCGGCGCCGAGTGGGTCAGCAGCGAGCACCTGGGCGCTCGAGGTCCGCACCAGTCGGAGAGCCGCTCGTCGAGCTCGGCCTCGTGGCGATGTCCGGTCAGGGAGTAGCCGTAGAAGTTGTGCGCGCGGAAGGGGTGGTGGGTCGTGGACTTTGCCTGGGCTCCCGAGCCCGACGAGCCCGTGGCGGCCCAGCAGACGGGGTGCGATTCGGCGCTCAGGACAGGCGCCAGCGGCCACAGCGAAAGCATGGCCGCGGTGGCGAAGCACCCGGGCACGGCGATCCGCGTCGCCCCGGCGAGGGCGCCGGCCTCGATATCGGCGAGGCCGTTGGCGAAGGCGCCGAGGAATTCCGGTTTGCTGTGCCGACCATAGGCTCGCTCGGCGTTGGCGGGGTGCTTGAGGCGAAAGTCCGCGGCGGTGTCGATCACGAGCTCGGGAGAGCCCTCCTCGATGGTTTCGATGACGAGCTGTGACTCGCCGTGCGGCAGCGCCAGAAAAACGATGTCGGCCCACGCTCCCACCTGGCGCGCGTCGAAGGTCTCGAAGACCGGAGTGTCGGGGCGGTTGAGAAAATTGGGGTGGATCTCAGCCCACGGCCGGCCGGCGGCGCTGGTCGAGAAGGCGCGGACCTCGGTGATCCGCGGATGGTCGGTGAGCAGGCGCAGGAGCTCGCCGCCGACATAGCCGGTCGCGCCGGCGACGGCGGCCTTGACTCCGCCGGCAACCGCGGTCGTCACAGCGCCCCCTTGACGATGGCCGCGAGGGCGCCGTCGCCGGCGCGGGCGTTGGCCGCCGGCAGCGCGAGCCGATTCCGGATGAAGCGGCAGCCGACCTCGTTGTCGGTGGCGGGGCCGGAAATCACCGTCGGGGTGAGCCCGAAGGTCGTGCGCAGGATCTCCACCGCGCCCCATGCGCCGACCTGATCGGGGGCGCAGCAGACGATCGCGCCGACCCGTTCGACGAGCTCGGGATTCTCGAGCAGCCGGGCGACGCCGTACTCGCCGAGGATCCCGTCGCCGAACTCGGCGACGATGACATCGGGTTTGGTGCTCCGGGCGAGCTCGTTGAGCAGACCGAAGGCGGTCGGCAGCGCCGCGGTGTCATCGGTGGAGACGACCCCGGCGTCGGTGAAGGTGAGCGCCTCGACGGCGCCGGCATCGAGCATGGCGAGGGCGTCGCGCCGGAGCGACACGCCGGTGAGCTTGACCCCGGCGACCCTGAGCCCCGAGCGCGAGAGACCCCGGATGACCGCGGCGGCGGCGACCGTCTTGCCGGCATCCATGCAGGTCCCGATCACCGCGACGATGGGGGGGCCGTCGACAAGACGATCGGCCATCGGCACCGCCTGGTCGCGGATCGTCGCCGGGCTGCCGATCCGGTCGCCGGTGCGCGGAAAGGTCAGCACGGCGCCGAGAACCTCGGCGGTGAAGGGGGGGCCGAGGTCGGGGTTGCCGGCGGTGCAGCGGCCGAGAACGCCGCCGAGGTTGAGAACCTCGATGGTGTCGCCGGAAGCCAGCGTCTTGGGGACCTCGCCCTCGTAGCCGCGCAGGGCGCGGCGGGCGCCGAGCACCCCGGCCAGCACATCTCCCGAGCGCAGGCGGATGAGCCTGCCGGTGGGATCCTCGACCTGGTTGTAGACCGCCTTGTCGCTGCCGATGCGCACCGCGATGATCCGCCCCTCCTCGCTGACGATCTCGGGTCCGATGAGAACCTCCGGCCCGAGGCGGGCGTTGCGGGTCGATGAGGCGATCCGGTCGAGCCTCAGCTTCGAGGTCACCATGACGGCATCTCACCGGCCGCGGCGGCGAGCCGCGACGGAATCCCCGCGATGGCGGCAAAGGCCCGCGCCTCGTCGCCCGACCAGAGCCGGTGGCTCTCGCCGTAGGACGCCACCGACGGGTCCATCAGGCTGTGCGGACTGCGCACACCGTCGATGCTGAATCGTCCGCCGGCGAGCCGCACCCGGGTGTCCCCTGCCACCCGCTGCTGCGAGCTGAGGATCATCGCCTCGATATCCCGCATCACCGGGTCGAAGGCCTGTCCCTCGTGCAGGCGGTCGCCCCAGAACTGGGCGACGTGGTCCTTCCAGAAGCTCTGCCACCGGGTCAGGACGAGCTTCTCGAGCTCGCGGTGGGCGGTCACCAGGAGCTGGGCGGCGCCGGCTTCGAAACCGATCCGGCCCTTGATGCCGAGGACGGTCTCGCCGAGGTGGATGCCGCGGCCGATGCCGTACGGGGCCAGTTTCGCCTCGAGGTTCTCGACGAGCTCCGGGCCCGCCATGACCGTGCCGTCGAGGCTCACCGGGAGACCGGTCTCCCAACCGATGATGAGCTCGGTCGGGGCGCGCTCTTCCACGTCGGCCGTCGGCCACGCATCCTCGGGTGGGCCCTGCCACGGGTCGTGGGTCCAGCCGCCGCCGAGGGTGGTCCCCCAGAGCCCGCGGTTGACCGAGTAGCGTCCCGACCCCGGCGGGACTTCGAGACCGTGCTCTTCGAGATAGGCGATGGAGGTCTCCCGTTTGACACCGTGCTCGCGCACGGGCGCCAAAATCGGGATCGCGGGGGCCATCACCTTCCAGGCGATGTCGAAGCGAACCTGGTCGTTGCCCTTGCCGGTGGCGCCGTGGGCGATGGCGTCGGCGCCGAGGGAGATCGCCACCTTCGCGACCTCCACCGCCTGCTGGGTCCGTTCGGCGGCCACCGAGACCGGGTAGACCGCGCCGCGCAGAAC
>JAHECW010000149.1 GCA_024641545.1 Acidobacteriota bacterium | reverse complement strand
GGGCTCTTCGGCGAGCAGGGCAAGGGCTGGCTCAGCGTCATGACCAACGGCTCGGGGGTCGTCTCCGCCAGCCGGACCTACAACGACAACGCAGCCGGGACCTACGGCCAGTTGATCCCCGCCCTCCCCTACGCCGAGGCCGCGGGCTCCGGGTCGCGGGTTGTGCTCGCCGGGCTGAGCTCGACGGGCGGCTTCCGGACCAATATCGGAATCACCTTGCTCGGGCTCGTTCCCGCCACCTGCCGGCTCGATTTCTTCACCAACGACGGCTCGCCCATCGGAATGCGGGTGGTCGAGCTTCCGGCCTTCGGCTTCACCCAGCTCGAACGGGTGCTCGGCGGAGCGTTCTGCTACACCGGCGAGGCATGGGCCGAAATCTCGTGCTCCGACCCGTCCTCGATCTTCGCCCACGCATCGGTGGTCGACGAGGGCACCGGCGACCCGACCTACATTCCGGCGGCGGTGGTTGTCCGCTAACCAGGGAGAATCCCGATTCATGTGGGGGCGATCACATGACGCCCCGGGACATGAGGTAAGATCGATTTCGTGATGCAAGATATCCATCGCGGCCAAATCCTCGTCACCCGAGTCGACGACCCGGTATACAACGCTGTCGTCAACGTCCTCTCGCCCCTCGGATTCGACATCCACCGGGCGCCGTGGGACGACTACCTCCGCGACCACGTCCAGATCACGCCCTTCGACGTGATCATCGCCGGTTTTTCCATCTCCGGCGGCGGCATGGATGCGTTCTTCAGGGCGTTGCGGTCAAGGGGTTCCGCCTGCCACCACAGCGGCGTGGTCCTCATCGCCTCCGCAGAACACCTCGATGTCGCCCGCGCCCACCTCGGCCACGGCGCCAACCGGGTCGTCAGCGATCGCGGGGTGTCGTCGCAGCTTCAGGTGGCGGTCTCCGATCTCCTCGGGGTCGCTCCCCGGGTGCCGGTGACCACCAATGCGCGGATCAAGATCTATGTCGAAGGCAAACCGGTCCAGTCGTTCTGCCAGACCCAGAATCTCTCCGCCAGCGGGGTGCTCATTCGCGGGTTCTCACACTACCCGCAGGGCTCGAAGATCGACTTCGAGATCAACCTGCCCACCGACTCGGCGCCAATCAAGGGGTCGGGCACCATCAGCCGGCGCACCGAGAGTCGATCCGAGCACGTCGAAGGGCTCGGGATCAGGTTCACCTCGTTTCACGGCTCCGACCAGCGCCGGCTCGCCGACTTTCTCGCGACCCAGCGGTAGAAGCGGAAGTTAGGAGTTAGGAGTTAGGAGTTAGGAGTTAGGCAGGGAGTGTGGCTCACCCCTCACTCTTCACACCTCACTCCTCACTCTTCACTCCTCACCAGTTCGATGAGCCATCCTCTGGCCTTGCCTTCAGAGCCGGTGATTTCGGTTTCCTTGACCCGTCGGTAGCCCTCGGGAACGGGTGAGTCGGCGGTCACAACCTCGCGCCTGCCGGGGCGTTTGATTACCCGCGCGTTGGCCCCCTCGCCGTCGCACGCGGCGCTGTGGTGGTCGCCGATCACGACCCACCCTCCGGGCACCGGCGCCGAGGCGCAGATCACGCGGTTCATCCGCGCCTTGGGGTTGTCGAGATGATCAGCCATCGCCGACGTTGTCCCGCCACATCCTCTCGAGCTCGTCGACGAGGTCGATGTCAGCGCGGATCCCGTTGACCTGGTTGATCTGGACGATGGTCGTCGGCGAGGTGATGTTGACCTCGGTGAGGAACTCGCCGATGAAGTCGAGCCCGAGGAGGTGGAGACCCAGCGGGTTGAGATCAGCGGCCACCACGCGGCAGGCGTCGAGCTGCCTCGGCGTCGGTTTGAGCGCGGCCGCGGTGGCGCCCTGATGCAGGTTGGCGAGACGCGAGCCCTGAGCCGGAACCCGCAGCACCGAGCCGAGCACGCGCTGTTCGATGGTCAGGATTCTGAGGTCGCCGCTGGTCTCGATGGCGTCGATGTAGGGCTGCACGATGACCTCGGGACCCCACTTCTGCCAGTACCTGCGGAGGGCCGTCTCGTCCTCGCTCGACGGGACGAAATCGATGCCGATGCCGCAGTAGGTGTTCTTGGGTTTGCACACGGCCTCGCCGGGTTGCGCCCGCACCGCGGCGACGAGCTCTTCCGGACTCGCCGCCACCGTCGTCGGCGCGGCGTACTCCGGGTAGCGGAGGTGGACGGTGTGCTCGGAGAGTTCATACGTGGCGGGCGGGCGGTTGATCTGGATGACACTGTCGGGAGCGGTCTCGAAGTGCTTGGCGTAACGGATGAATCGCTCGTCGACCGGCGGATCGGTCCGGTGCAGGACGATCCGGTAGTCCGTGATCGCGGCGGGGTGGACGGGTCCGAGGTCCCAGAAGTCGGGCCGCGACGCATCGGCGCCGAGGATCGTCCGCACCGGGAGCCGCGAGAGGAACTCGGCTTCGGACATCCCTGCATCGCTGGAGTAGAGATCGAGGTAGTCCGCCTGGATTCCGCGTCCCAGAAGCTCGACGCTGACGCAGACACCGAGGTCGAAGACCGGGTTGAGTCGGTCGAGGGGATCGGCAACGATGAGGTAACGGGTCTTCATAGGCGAATCCTCTCACGGCCGCGGATCGGTGGAAAGGAGGTGAGGAAGTGAGCGCTCGCTGCGCTCGCTAGTTAGGAGGTTAGGTTACCGTTCCGAGGTGTTCACCCTTCAACCTTAACTCCTCACCCCTCACCCTTCACCCTTCACTTCCTCACCTCCTCACTTTCCCACCACATTTGACGACTTGAACAATCGCTGGCAGCATGGCTCAATGCTGAAAATATGGCCGGTGCCCGTCTTCTCCGACAACTACGTCTGGATGCTCGAGCGCGACGGATCCGACCGGGTCGCCGTGGTCGATCCGGGTGACGCGGGACCGGTGATCGCCGCGCTCGCCGAACGCGGCCTCGAGGTCGGAGCGGTTCTCATCACCCACCACCACCGGGATCACGTAGGCGGTCTGCCGGAGCTCATTCGGCGCTTCCACCCACCCGTCTGGGGGCCGTCGGCGGAATCGATCCAAGGGGTCGATCGTCCGCTGGCCGGAGGCGATCGGATCTCCCTGCCGGGGCTCGATCTCGAGCTTGATGTCGTGGACCTCCGCGGCCACACCGCCGGTCACGTCGGCTTCGTCGGCGCCGGCTGCGCCTTTGTCGGCGACACGCTCTTCGCGGGCGGGTGCGGACGGGTCTTCGAGGGCACCATGGAGCAGATGCACGGCTCGCTGACCCGGTTGGCGGAGCTGCCACCCGAGACCATGGCCTACTGCGCCCACGAGTACACGCTGGCAAACCTGCGGTTTGCCAGCGCGGTAGAACCGGGAAACGGGGCCCTCGCCGACCGGATCGCGGCGGTGGAGACCGCGCGGGCCGCGTCCCAGCCGACGGTCCCCTCGACCATCGCCTACGAGCTCGCGACCAACCCGTTTCTCCGCTGCGGCGAGGCCTCGGTCCGCGCCGCCGCCGAATCGCACGCCGGACGCTCAATCCCGACCCCTGCCGAGGTCTTCGCCGAACTCAGAACCTGGAAGGACGGGTGGCCGGCCTGATGCCCACGCCTCGCACCAAGCTCCGCCTGGTCCTGTTTCAGATCCGTGAGGACGTCACACCGCTTCGGCAGGAGCAGAGCTGCTTCATCGAGCGTTGTCGCGTCGCGCGGAGCCAGTTCACCTTCATCAACATCGTCGACACCCCGAAGGTGGACTGGAAGGACGTCGAGGACGCCCACGCCGTTTTCATCGGCGGCGCCGGCGCCTACTCGGTCACCGAGGACCACCCGTTCACCGCGCCCCTCGCCGATCTCGCGCACGAGATCATCGAACGCGATCGCCCGCTCTTCGGCGCCTGCTGGGGGCACCAGTTCCTGGTGAAGACATTCGGCGGAACGGTGGTCGAGGACCCGGAGCAGGAGGAGATCGGCACCTTCGCCGTCAGCCTCACCCGGACCGGAATCGCCGACCCCCTCTTCGAGGAGTTCCCATCACCCTTCTGGGCCCAGCTCGGCCACAAGGACAGCGCGACGAGCCTCGGCCCCGGGTGGCGCGAACTCGCCTTCACGAACCGGTCCCGCAACCAGACCATCCGGTTGGACGGCAAGCCCGTCTACGGCACCCAGTTCCACTCCGAGCTCAACGAGGAACGGCTCCGCGAGCGGCTCCAGGTCTATCTCGACGATTACATCGGCGGGGACGAGGAGAAGTTCGAGAAGATCATCCGTGGGCTTCGTCCTTCCATCGACGCGGATCGGATGATGGCGAGGTTTTTGGAACTCTACGCGTAGCAATTCGTCGGACGAATTGCGGTGGCGCTCGCGGACTCGTGCCAATCGGTTTTCGCACCGGACCCGGGCCCGGGTTGCAGGCGTGCGGTGCGATGTCTCGTCTCCCTTTTCCCCTCCCTCTCCTTCTCCCTTGCGATGAGAAATGGACGCAACAAGTGAGACGGAGAGGGCACGGAACCGACGTACAATGCAGCCCAAGGGGGACGCCATGAAAAAGCTCATTCTTTTCCTCACCGCCGCGGTCCTGGCGGCCGGAGTCATGCTCTCGTTCGCGGACGACGACGACAACGATCAGATCCAGGCGCTCGAGAACCGGCTCAAGAGCGCGAGCCACGAGCGCGACGTCCTGGCCAAGCTCGTCGACGACGTGCTCTGGACCCAACGGGTCGGCGATGTCGCGGTGGTGGAAAAGGTACGGATCTACGGCCCTCCCAAGTGGCGCGAGGAAAACCCCAACGGCATCGGCGCCGGCAACCCGGTCAAGTTCTACGCCTATCTCTTCACCCCGAAGAACTTCGACGGCTCCGGCAAGCTGCCCCTGCTGGTGCTGCCGCACGGCGGGGTCCACGCCGATTTCACGACCTACTACGCGCACATCGTGCGCGAGCTCATGGCGCAGGGCTACATCGTGGTCGCGCCGGAGTACCGCGGCTCCACCGGCTACGGAAAGTCCTTCTACGAGACCATCGACTACGGCGGCCGCGAGGTCGACGATGCCCTCGCCGCCCGCGACTGGATGGTCAAGAACCACCCCCGGGTCGACAAGGATCGGGTCGGCATCATCGGCTGGAGCCACGGCGGGCTGATCACGCTGATGAGCCTCTTCGACCACCCCGACTCCTATGTCTGCGGTTACGCCGGGGTGCCGGTCTCCGATCTCATCCTGCGGATGGGCTACCTCGGCCAGGACTACCGCGACCAGTACGAGGCCGAGTACCACATCGGCTCCGACGTCGAGTCGAACATGGCCGAGTACAAACGCCGCTCGCCGGTGTGGAACGTCGACAAGCTCACCCGTCCGGTGCGGATCCACACCAACCCGCACGACGAGGACGTCAACTTCATCGAGGTCGAGCACCTCATGCAGGCCCTCACCGCCGCCGGCAAGGACTTCGAGTACGAGGTCTACGATGTGCCCGGCGGCCACAGCTTCGACCGTCTCGACACGCCCGAAGCGTGGGCGGCGCGCAAGGAGATCTACGCCTTCCTCGCGCGCTATCTCAAGCCGCCGAACCCGAAGATCAGCCTCGGTCTGACCGCGGAGGGCCGCGCAGCGCCGTAAGGATGGATTCGTGTGCGGTGTCGAGCGGTCCACCGCCGGGGACAGGTCCGTCCATTCGCACGCTGTGACAACCCCGTGTTAGGCTGAGTTCGTACCTCTATTGCTCAACATGGGGCTCTGGAAATCTCCATCCGAAGCTCCTTCTCCTGAATGGATAGCGCTTGACCACAGCTCGGGTCGAAGAGGAGAGGAAACGCCATATGGAATATCAAGTCATCGTCGTGTCTGCGGTCAAGAGCATCGGGACCGATTTCAGCAAAGCGTGTAAAGAGTTGGCTGAGAAGGTCAACGAACAGGGGCAGTGGGGCTGGATTCCTCAGGGTGGTCTGGCTGTCGGTGAGACTCAAAGCCTCAAGCAGCCGTACATCATGCAGGCGATGGTGAAGAACTGATGATCTCCATGAAAGTGTTACGGATCAAGATTGAAGCGCAACAAACGCCGAACCTGAGTGTTTCAGCGGGCCACGACCGGCGCGAGCGCGGCCTGGGTCCTGTGAACTCGGACCGTAAGGCGGCGAGTGACATCGACGTGGTCGCAAAGAGGATCGAATGAACCACTCGCCTTCAGTCAGAGAGACGTGGCGTCACTTCGATCTCTCCGGAACCCCCAGGAGCGCAGCTTCTTTCGTCGAACCCACGACACAAGCCGGCCGAGGCCGAGGAGCCCCGAGATGAAATCGGAGCATCTGGTCCGTCAAGTGCGGGACCTCGTTTTTTTGTGCTGGCGGGCTTTACCATGATCGCGGCAGGGCTTCCCGACTCGGGATGACAGCGACCCTTTCCCTCCTCGACCATCTCGCCGCGCGTGGGGGCGCATCCCTCCATGCCCGCGGTCGGCCGGCGACAGCGGCGTTGCTCAACGAGCTGCCTGCGGATACTCGATGTCCGGTGCTCGAGGTCGGCTGCGGCACGGGAGAGACTGCGGTTCAGATGTGCCGGCGGTCGGTCCGGGTTGTCGCGACCGACGTCTCGACACAGATGTTGCGCGCCGCCCAGGCTCGAGCGAGATGGTGCGGCGTCGACCGGCGGTTGCAGGCGATCCGGGTCTCCCGCGACGGTTCGCTCCCCTTCGCTACCGGCGCTTTTGGCGCGGTCGTCGTCGAGTCGGTTCTCGCGATTCAACCGGATGATGTCCTGCCGCGCCTGGTCGGCGAGATCAACAGGGTCCTTCAGGCCGGGGGAAGGGCTCTGGTCAACGAGACAACGTGGATTCCGGGGACCTCCAGCGGGATGGCCGCCGAGATCAATCGGCGTGCGGCCGGGTCGGTCGGTCTCGTTCAGGCCACCCTCAGTCCGTTCGACGCCGCCGATTGGGTGGAGATGTTCGACGCCGCCGGCCTCAGATTGATCAAGACCCTGCGCGTCGACGACGTGGCAACTGACCGGGAGGGACGCGGCCGCCGTTCCGCCGTCGTGGTCCGCTCCCGCGCGTTCACGATCTGGCGGAGACTCCGGTTTGTTCTCGCCGCCGGCGGCTTCGGCCGCAGCCGACAAATGTCGTGGGTGCTTGCGGACCTGGCCCCGGAAACGCAGTGTCTCGAGGGTCGGCTGTTTGTTCTCGAGCCCGATCGGCCGCATCGAGGCGGATAGGTCGCGGCACTCCCCGGCCGGCGGATCGGCGATTGCCCCGCCCGGAGAGACGGCGGCCCACGACTCCCGGTCTCGCGCGTTCGCCGGTCTTCCATCCCACACCGAGCGCCGTGGAATGATGTTCTGCTAGAGTTTGAGCAGCACTTTCCACTTTGGATGGGCTTCGAGGAGGATTCATGGCTCTGCTCCCGGGCGAGGCGATGTCCAATGTCGACGCCGCGTGGCTGCACATGGAGGACCGCACCAACCTGATGATCATCACCGGGGTGCTGTCGTTTTATGAAAAGCTCGATTTCGGCAAGCTCAAGGAGGTCATCGAGGACCGCTTCCTCGGCCACGACCGTTTCCGCCAGATCGTGGTCGAATCCAGCCTGCCCATGGTCGGCCCCCGGTGGGTCGAGGACAAGTACTTCAACCTGCGATCGCACCTGCAGCGGGTGGCGCTCCCCGACCCGGGCGGCCAGGACGAGCTCCAGGAGATGGTCAGCACGCTGATGTCGACTCCCCTCGACCCGACCAAACCGCTGTGGCAGTTCCAGTACATCGAAAACTACCGGGGAGGTTCGGCGTTGGTCGGCCGGATCCACCACTGCATCGCCGACGGCATCGCGTTGGTGAGGGTCCTGCTCGGGATGACCGACGACTCACCGGCAGGCTCGCCCAAGGTGCGCAGGACCCGGCGCCGGCAGGCGCCCCTCGGCGGCGGACCCTGGCTGCCCGAGGTGGTCAACGACGCGCTCTATTCGGTTCGCCGGACCACCGGCAAGGTGGTCGAGGGAACCGTCGAGACCCTGCTCGACCCGGCCCGAGTCGCCGGCATCGCCGGGGAGGGCTTCAAGGCCACCGGTGTTCTCGGTCGATTGGCGCTCATGCCCGCCGACCCGATGACCGTCCTGAAAGGCGATCTCGGCACCGCAAAGCGATGCGCGTGGTCCCAGGTGCTCGCCCTCGACGAGGTCAAGGCCTTCAGCAAGAAGACCGGGTCGACGATCAACGACGTCCTCCTCGCCGGCGTCACCGGGGCTCTGCGCCGCTACCTCTTGTCGCGGGGAGAAGAGCTCGACCCGAAGCTCGACATTCGAGCGATCGTTCCGGTCAACCTGCGCCCCGAGAACGCGGTCGAACCGCTCGGCAACCGTTTCGGGCTGGTCTTCCTCGCGCTGCCGGTCGGCGTCGAGGACCGGGTCGAGCGCCTCCGCGATCTCAAGCTGAGGATGGACGCGATCAAGAACTCCACCGAAGCGGTGGTGACCTTTGCGGTGCTCAACGCCCTCGGAACCGCGAGCTCCTCGATCGAGAGCCTGGCGGTGAAGTTCTTCGGCTCGAAGGCGACGGCGGTGATGACCAACGTCCCCGGGCCCCGGCAGGAGATCTATCTCGCGGGCAAGGCCATGCGCAGCATGATGTTCTGGGTGCCCCAGGCGGCGCACCTCGGACTCGGCGTCAGCATTCTCAGCTATGCCGGCCAGGTTCGGCTGGGCGTCGTCACCGACGCCGGTCTGGTGCCCGATCCCGCGGCCCTCATCGAGGCGTTCCACGACGAGATGAATGCCACTCTGAACGGTGGCGACTGAAGACGGCCGCGATCGAGCGAAGCGGCGGAGGACAACCATGGCCATCGAACTGAGCGAACGACAACAGAACACCGTGGCTATCGCGATCACGATCCTGTCGGCGGTGATCATCGTGGCGGGCGTCGGTCTGGTCTGTTGGATCATCGGCGCGTTCGTGAACCGGTTCATCAACGTGCTGCTCCCGCTCGCGGTGGCCGGCGTCGCGGCGCTGGTTTTCAAACCGTTCTACGACTGGATCCGCACCAGGCTACGCGCGAACCGGGTGGTTGCGCTGCTCCTGGTCTTCCTGGCCGTGTCCGTCCCGGTGGCGGGCCTGGTGTTCTTCTTCGGCGCCCTCGTCTTCGACCAGATGACCGAGCTGATCAAGGCGATCCCCGGGGTGTGGACCAGGGTGGTCGCCTGGGTCCAGGCGAACTCCCCGGCGGTGAGCGCGTTTTTCGAGGAGAACCCCTACGCAAAGCAGCTCCGGACCGGCCTCGAGGGTCAGGGCGCGGGTATTGTCAGCGGCCTCGGGGTGGTCGGACGCCAGGCGCTTTCGGCCGGCGCCGGGCTGATCGCCTGGACCGTCGGGCTCATGGGCTGGGCGGTGTTCCCGATCTACTTTTCTTTCTTTCTCATGTCCGAAACGACCAGGCCCGAGCAACTCGAAGGCGCCCTCCCCTTTCTCAAGCCCGAAACCCGCAAGGACGTCCTCTATCTCATCGGTGAGTTCGTCAACATCATGGTGGCGTTTTTTCGCGGCCAGCTCGTCATCGCCTCGATCCAGGGGATGCTCTTCGCCGTCGGCTTCAGCCTGGCCGGGCTCAAGTACGGCGCCGTCATCGGGATCACCCTCGGCTTCCTCAACATCGTCCCCTACCTCGGCAACATCATCGGTCTCGGCACCGCGCTGCCGATCGCGTTTTTCCAGGACGGCGGCGGTATCGGCCGCGTCGCGGCGGTGCTGGTGGTCTTCGCCCTCGTCCAATCCATCGAGGGATATTTCCTGACCCCCAAGATCATGGGCGATCGAACCGGGCTCCACCCCGTAGTGATCATCGTCGCCATCTTCTTCTGGGGCACAGCGCTGAGCGGCATCTCCGGGATGATCCTGGCGATCCCGCTGACGGCGTTTCTCGTGGTCTTCTGGCGCCTGGCGCGGGAAAAGTACGTCCACGAGCTGGTGTGAAACCGAGCCTCCGGCGCCGGGGGCCTCGACTTGGGGGGCCCCGGTTGCTATGATCCGCGCCGGGTTGTGATGAGATTTCATCGCGTTCTCGCGTCCGCGGCGGTGGCGTTGTCGAGCTGCGTCCCGGTTGCATGGTCCACCGGCTTCGGCGTCAACGCCCACATCCCGTCGAACGCCGTCGCCGACCGCATCCAATCCGGCGGGATCGAGTGGGTGAGAATCGACTTCCTCTGGTCGATGGCCGAACCCGAGGCCGATGTCTACGACTGGTCGGTCTACGACGCCCTGGTCGACCGCCTCGAGGCCCGCGGCCTCAAGATCTACTCCGGTCTCGGATCGACCCCGGCCTGGGCGACAAACGGCCCCGAAACCTCCGGGGTGCCCGAGGATGTCGATCAATGGCGGGAGTTCTGCTATCTCGCGGCGCGACGGTACGCCGGGAGGATCCGGGCCTGGGGACTGTGGAACGAACCCAACCTCGGTCAATTCTGGAACGGGACCCGGCAGGACTACATCGACATCATCCTGGTACCCGGCGCCGAAGCCATCCGACTCGCGGATCCGTCAGCGCTGATCTGCGCACCGGATCTCGCCCACCTGAGCAGCGCCGACTGGGCCGACTGGCTGCGAGCCACGATCGACGCCGCCGGGGACTCCCTGGACGTTGTCACGCAACACGTCTATCCGAGCGACGGATGGGCCTCGGAGGTCACCTACGATCTCGAGACCGGCGGTCCCTTCCCGTTTTCCCCACCCGCGGTCGAAAGGGTCCTGCAGGACAGCGGGTGGTGGCGACGCCCGTTCTGGTTGACCGAAACCGGAGTCGAGAGCGAACGCTGGGGCGAGCGCAGGCAGGCGACCTTTGTCGGCGAGCTCCTGAGCCAGTGGTTCGACCCCGGCCGCGGTCACCGGAGCTGGGTGGACCGGCTCTTCTTCTACGAGATGAACGACGGTCCGAGCCCATCGTCGTACACCTTCGGGCTGATCGCGGGATCGCCCGATTTCACCCCGAAGGAGGCGTATCTCACCTATTCCCGCTTCATCGAAGAAGCGGCCGTGGATGACGCCGAGATGGTGAGTTTCGACGTGCCGCGGTTCTTCCGTCAGGGAGAGGTGGTGAGGTCCGAAATCACCTTCCGCAACACCGGGACCACGTCGTGGAGCACCGAGGAGCTGACGGCCCTGTCCGCCGAGATCGACTCTCTGAGCTGGAGCGTCGTCGTCGAACAGCTCGCCGCCGGCGAATCCGTGGGACCGGGCGAGATCCACCGATTCAACCTCGTCATCACCCCGCCGGCGGCGGCAAAGGGGATCGGCAGCAACCCTGTCCTGAAGCTTCGGATGGAACGGGAGACCTCGTGGCCGTTCGGCGATCTGCTGCGCCGGGAGGTGGTTCTTACCTATCTCGACCCGCCCGAGGTCATCAACGATCCGGCGCCGGTCGTCGTCGGGCGGGGCCGGTCGGCGACGCTGACGGTGGAGGCCGCCGGGTTCGAACCGTTGACCTATCGCTGGCTGCGCAACGGAATCGAGCTCGCCGACGGTGATCTGTGGTCGGGTTCGGACACCGCGGAACTCACCGTGACGGCGCTCTCGTACGAGGTCGCGGCGTTCTACCAGTGCATCGTGTCGAACCAGGTCGGCGAGGCGATTTCGGCGCCGGCTGCGGTCTTCATCGACCAGCCGCCACGGCACGGGAGCGGCCGGGTCACCCCGAATCCCGTCAACCGGCCGCCGCAGACCGACCTCGGCGGAATCCGATTCACCGGCCCCCCCGAGCGCCGCTGACCGGCCGCCGTTCAGTGCCGGCGGGTCAGCCGCCGGCTGCGGAGCGCGAGAATACGGCGGGCGGTCCTGACCAACTCCTCCGGGTTGACGGGTTTGCAGACGAACCCCTCGGGCGCCTTGACCGGCCGCTCGTAGATCACCCTGCGGAACTCGGGGTGACCGGTGACGACACAGACCGGAATGTCCTCGGTCTGAGGGTCGTCGCGCAGATCACAGAACGTGCTCACCCCGTCGCGACCGGGCATGGAAAGGTCGAGAGTGATGAGATCGGGGTGTTTGGTCTTTGCCATGACCATGGCCTCGTCGCCGTCAGCCGCCTCGCAGAGGCCTGCCCCATGATCGGCGAAGAGGGCGAGGAGGAAGGTGCGAATATCCTCGTCGTCGTCCACCACCAGAATCACCGAACCCGACAACGGGCTCTGTTCTACCGCGCGGTCCGTCTCGAGAACACGTTCCATCCTGGGCCCCCGATCAATCTAACTCGCCGGCGCCCGGTATTCAACGGCGAGCCAGCCATTCGGCGTAGAGTTCGGGCCGGCGATCCGGGAGAAAGAGCTTGCGGGCGTGGGACTGTTCGACCTCGGCGAGGTCGATGTCGGCGATGAGAATCTCCTCGGTTCCGGTTCCCGCTCGTCCGACGACCCGTCCATCGGGCGCGCAGACAAAGGACTCGCCGGCGAAGACCATCTGGTCCTCGGCGCCGACGCGGTTGCACAGGGCGGTGAAGTAGCCGTTCTGAAAGGCGGCGACGCGCAGTTCGGCCTCGTAGAGTCCGTCCGGCCACTCCCCGACCGACCCGGCCTGGGGCACCACCACGATCTCGGCGCCGGCCAGGGCCAACGCGCGCATCTGCTCGGGGTAGTGGCGGTCATAACAGATGGCGACGCCGATCCTCCCGGCGGCGGTGTCGAAGACCGGCGCCCCGGTGTCGCCCGGAGTGTAGTAGCCCTTCTCGTAGAAGCACTCGTAGTCGGTGATGTGGATCATCCTCGCCTTCCCGAGCAGGGCCCCGTCGGCGTCGATCACCGGCGAGGTGTCGAAGCACCGGTCGCCGTCCCGTTCGTAGAGGTTGAGCACGACCACGATGCCGAGCTCGCGGGCCCGGGCGCAGAAGGCATCGGTGACGGGGCCGGGTATCGGTTGGGCCAGTCGCGCAAAACCCGGTTCGGCCCGATTCTGGGGGTGAAAGCGCTCGAAAGCCAGCTCCGCGTAACACGCCAGACCCGCACCCTGGGCGGCGGCCTTTTCAAGAGCCGCAATCCCCTTCTCGAGATTGCTTTTCCGGTCGAAACCGGCGGGTTGTTGAATCAGCGCGATCCGCATGGGTCCTCGCTTCCTGAGCCGCGGTTGTTGAGTCGGGGGGGCAGCCCACGCTACTGTAGGGTACATGAGCCATTCCCACCTGAATATCGCCCTCATCACGGAGGTCTTCTTTGACGATCCCGACGGGGAACGGCTTTCCCGCCGACTCGATCAGGCGCGCGCCGCCGGCGCCGACCTCGCCGTGCTTCCGGA